>VEQD01000005.1 GCA_018883385.1 Rhodocyclaceae bacterium
GTCTGGCACAGATCCGTGAAGAGCGTCGCCCCAATAGCAAGTACGCGTCGCTATCGAATTGCCGCCAGGAAGTCAGCGATGCCGAAAAAATGATGCGACGCGAGGGCATTCACTGGCTGGATTCGTCCAGCAAGAGCATCGAGGAAATTTCAACGACGATTCTGCAGGAAGTGCGCCTGGAAGGCCGTCCTTCTTTCTAAGCTTGCGGTGAGTGGTTCTGACGCTGACGCACCTGTTCGAATAGACAGATCGCCGCAGCAGCGTTGACGTTGAGCGACTCCATGCTGCCCGACATGGGAATGGTGACGCGATACGTCGCGTGATCAATCAGCGCCCGGGACAAGCCCTGCCCTTCATTACCAAACAACCAGGCAAGCGGCTTTAGCAAAGATTGCTCGTAAAGATTCAGACCACCGTCCAGCGTCGTCGCCGCGACCACACCCTGATATCTTTTGAGAAACGCGACCGGATCGGCGTCGGGGTAAACGTGTGCCAACCACTGTGCGCCTTGCGCTGCACGCAAACAGCGTGGTGACCAGACATCGGCACAGCCAGGCGATAAGACAATCTGCCGAACGCCCGCCGCGACGGCAGTCCGGATCAGACTACCGACATTTCCGGGATCCTGGACGGCCTCAAGCACCAAGGTGTCAGAACCGAAGTCCGGCAGCGTGGGAGACATTGGAAGCGGTGCCAATGCGAGCAGACCCACGGGGGAATCGGCCGGCGCAATCTGATCGAACACAGCATCGGCAATCGTGACCATTCGGGCATTCGGACAATGCGCTAGCAATGCCTGTATCGAATCCGACCGGATGGTACGCGCGGCCATCGCGACAACGGTTGGCTGTACACCGGCGTCGAGCATGGTGCGTAGCAAATGATCGCCCTCGCACAAGACCAGACCGGCATCGAGACGCGCCCGTTTATGTTCGGCCAGGCGACGCAGGTCTTTGACCAGATTGTTCTGCCGGGATTCAATATGTTCGAACGGTGTCATCAGTCGAACCCCGGCAATAACGATTGGGCGACCGGACCGAAACTGCGGCGATGCACCGGCGAGGGGCCATGCAATTGCAGCGCCGTGAGATGTGCTGCTGTCGGATAGCCCATGTGACGGGCAAAGCCATACTGCGGGAACAGGCGATCCAGCTCAAGCAACTGGGCATCACGATGCGTTTTGGCCAGAATGGAGGCAGCGGATATGGCCGGCTCTTTGGCGTCGCCCTTGACGATGGCTTCGGCACTGCACGGCAAACCCGCCGGCACCCGGTTGCCATCAATGAGCGCATGCGTCGGCTTAATCACCAGACCTGCAACCGCACGACGCATTGCCAGAAAGGTCGCCTGCAAAATATTGATCTCATCAATCTCGGCCGCCGTCGCCTCACCGATGGCCCAGGCCAAGGCGTGCTCACGAATCTGCGGTGCCAGTCGCTCACGCGCGGTCGCGCTCAGTTTTTTCGAGTCAGCCAGTCCCGCAATCGGCTTGGCCGGATTCAAAATGACAGCCGCAGCGACCACCGAGCCAGCCAGAGGTCCGCGCCCTGCTTCGTCAACGCCGCAAATCAGATGCACCGACATTTAGGGGTGAATGCAGGACAACACGGCATCGGCCGCACGCGAGGCCGAATCCTGCCGCAGCCTCTGATGAATGACATCAAACTCACGCACCATCTCGGTACGACGGGCTGGCGAGCGCCACAGCGTGATTAGCTCGGCCGACAATTTCTCAGGCGTTGCATCATCCTGAAGCAGTTCGGGCACCAGCAAGCGACCGAGCAAAATATTCGGCAGCCCGACCCAGGGCAGATAGCGCATGTGTTTATAAATCCAGGCCGATGAGGCCGAAAACTTATAGGTAATGACCATTGGGCAACGCACCAGGGCCGCCTCCAGCGTTGCCGTGCCACTACAGACCAGCGCCAGATCACTTGCCGAGAGGGCTTCGCGCGCATGGCCGAAGAGGATGCGAACCTGCAGCGCCGGATCACCATATTGGTGGAGCGCCGCCTGAAAGTAGTCACGTGTTGCCGGCGTTGCCAGCGGCACAATAAAAAGGGCCTCGGGCATTTCCTTCGCCACGCGATTGGCTGTCTCGATAAATATTGGCGCGTGATATTCCAGTTCGGAGCGGCGGCTTCCCGGCATTAGGGTGATTAATGGCGCACCGTCCGGCAGATTGAGCGCAGCACGCTGCTGTAACCGATCGATTTGCGGACTGATTTCGTCGGCCAACGGATGGCCCACAAAGACCGGTTCTATCGCCGCACCCTTGTAACAGCCTGGCTCAAAAGGGAACAGGCATAACAGCTGATTGACGGAGGCAATGATTTTCTTGGCGCGACCCCGACGCCAAGCCCAGACCGTTGGGCTCACATAATGCACCGTGGGCACCCCTGCACGCTTGAAGCGGCGTTCGATCGGGAGATTAAAATCCGGCGCATCAATGCCGATGACCACATCAGGCTTCCAGGCTGCGAGCTGTGAAATGATGCCACGCCGAATTTTCAGGATTTCAGGCAGGTGCTTGAGCACTTCAATAGCGCCACGCACAGCCAGTTTTTCCTGGTCGTAGGCACTCTTCAAACCTGCTGCAATCATTTTGGGGCCACCGATGCCAAAGAATTCGGCATCGGGACGTCGCAGGGCGATTGCCTGGATCAGACTGGCGCCCAACACATCGCCAGAGGCTTCACCGGCAATCAACCCAATACGCAATGGGCGATCTCGCAACGGGCGATCCGCGTAATTCTGAGCGCCTTGCGTCATCGTTGAAAAATCAGCGGATGATACCGCGCTGCGAAGACGCCAGGAACGCGTTCAGAACAGCCACTTCCGCATGTGCTTTTTGTAGCTCGTCGAGCTTCACCCGTGCCTCCTCCAGACTGAGGCCTGATTTATAGATACTCCGATAGGCCTGCTTGATGGCATTGATAGATTCAGGCGTAAAACCACGACGCTTCAAACCCTCGGCATTAATGCCGCGCGGTACGGCAGGATAGCCTTGTGTGATGACATAAGGCGGCACATCCTGGACGACGATGGATCCACCGCCAATCATCGCATGCGCACCAATACGGACAAACTGGTGATACCCGGTATGACCGCCAAGGATGGCCCAATCACCAACCTCGCAGTGGCCGGCCAACTGAGCATTGCTGGCCAGAATGGCCTGGTTGCCGATCTGGCAATCGTGCGCGATATGTACATAACCCATAATCCAGTTATCGGAGCCGATGGAGGTCACACCCCGATCCTGCGCTGTGCCAACATGAAAACTCACAAACTCGCGGATCGTATTGCGGTCACCGATTTCCAGACGCGTGGGTTCACCGTTGTACTTCTTGTCCTGGGGAACGCCTCCCAGCGCCGCATAATGATGAATCTTGTTGTCGCGGCCAATGCGGGTGTGACCTTCGATTACACAGTGCGAGCCAATACTGGTGCCATCGCCAACGTTGACATGCTCACCAATGATCGTAAAGGCACCCACTGAGACCCCAATGCCCAATTGGGCCTTCGGGTGGACAAGCGCGCTGGGATGGATCGTAACCATATCAGGCATCACCCATCTTGCGGTGCGCGCACATGAGATCGGCTTCGGCAACGACCTGGCCATCGACCTTGGCCACCGCCTTGTATTTGTAGATGCCACGCTTGCTGGCCGTCATTTCGGCAAACAGTTCGAGACGATCGCCCGGCATGACGGGACGCTTGAAGCGGGCGTTGTCGATACCGGCAAATAAATAAAGATCGTCCGCCGCGTTTTTAGTTTCTTCGTCACTGGCCGAAGCAAAGGTCAGAATGGCCGCCGCCTGGGCTAGTGCTTCCATGATCAGCACACCGGGGAACACCGGATAATCCGGAAAGTGGCCCGGAAAAAATGGTTCATTGACGGTGACATTCTTGATGGCGTGAATCCGTTGACCAAACTCAATGTCCTCGACGCGATCCACCAGCAGGAACGGGTAACGGTGCGGAAGAATCTTACGGATCTGATGGACGTTGAGTTTCATGACGGATCTCCGGAGGGTGCTGCAGTCAATGTCTGAATCTGGGCTTCGAGCTGTTGAACTTTTTTAACCAGGGCGTCGAGTTGACGCATATTGGCCGCGATATGCAACCAGTCGGCGTGGGGCATACTGGGAAAAACACCCGTGTACTGACCCGGCTTGCGGATGCTTTTGATAATGGCGCTGCCACCGGAGATCTGGACGTCATCACAGATCTCGATGTGACCCGAGAACATGGCGGCACCCCCGACCAGGCAACGCTTGCCAATGATCGTGCTGCCGGCAATACCGGCACAGGCAGCGATCGCCGTATGGTCACCAATACGACAGTTGTGACCGATCATGATCTGATCATCAATCTTGACACCATCACCGATGACCGTATCGTCAAGCGCACCACGATCAATACAGGTATTGGCACCCACTTCGACATCGTCACCGATCAATACACGGCCAATCTGCGGAATCTTGACCCACACATCGCCATCCTTGGCATTGCCGAAACCATCGGCGCCAATCACCACGCCGGCATGAAGTACCACACGATTGCCAAGGTGGCACTCGTGATAGATCACCACATTGGGATAGATCAACGCATCGTCGCCGATGACCACATCATCGCCAATGACCACACCCGCGTGAATCACCGCATTTCTACCAATCTTGGCGGTGGGTGAAATCACCGCCGACGGATGTATGGGCGGCTCGGGTACTCGCATCGGGTTGAGTAGCTGGCTCACCCGGGCAAAGTACAGATAGGGGTTGGGGGTCAGAATATGCGGTCGTGGGTAATGGCCTGCAGCTTCCGGCGGCAGAATCAGGGCTGACGCCTGCGTGGTAGCCAGCAGTGGTGCGTACTTGCGCTGGGAGAGAAAACTGATGTGCCCTGCCTGGGCATCTGCCAGTGGTGCGATGCCAGAGACCTCAACCGAACCATCGCCCACCAGCTCGCCGCCGAGGGCCGTCTGGATTTCTGTGAGCGTCAGGGTCACCACCGGACGGGCCATGATTAGTTCGGCAGCTTTCCGTCATCGGCCAGCGCCTTGATGATCTTATCGGTAATATCAATGCGCGGGTTGAAATAGGCAGCATCCTGAAGAATGAGATCATACTTCTCGGCTTCGGCGACCTGTTTAAGCGCCTTGTTGGCACGCTCGAAGACAACGGCGTTAACCTCGTTGCTCCGAATCTCTAGATCTTCGCGAAATTCGCGCTGTTTGCGCTGAAAGTCCCGATTCAGATCGGCGAGATCACGCTCCTTGTTACGCCGCTCGGATTCAGACAAAGTAGCGCCACCCTTTTCCAGGGCCTCTTGCTGTGTTTTGATCTGCTTGTTGAGCTTTTGTAGGTCGGCCTCACGTTTGGAGAACTCCGCCTCCAGTTTCTTCTTCGCCTTGATGGAGACCGGTGCCTGATCAAAGAGTCGCTGGATGTCGACAAAACCGATCTTGACCTCAGCCTGCGCAGATCCGGCCATGAAAAGTCCGCAAGCGATCGTTACGCCGCACACCCGAATGAGTTGTCGCATCGTTGTCATGTTGGTCTCTTTAAAAAGCACTACCCATCGTAAACTGGAACGGTTGGCGCTGAGCCCCAGGGCCAGCACCTAAAGGATAACCCAGACTGAATTTCAGCGGGCCCACCGGCGACACCCAGGTCATGCCTAGCCCCACCGAGGTGGCAATGGAATTATTGGAGGGGTTACACACCAAGCCAGGATAACAGCCCGGCGCCGCAGAACCGACTGCACCGACGTAACCCACGTCATAAAAGACATTCCAGCGCATCGTCTCGGCCAGGCCCGGCAGCGCACCCTGAAGTTCAAAGTTACCGGTGGCCATCTGATTTCCGCCAATGTAAGAGGTACCTCCACCGGCATTGGTGGCCTGGGGACCGACAGTACCCGGTTTATAACCTCGCACCGAGCCGATACCACCGGCATAGAAGTTTTTGTAGAACGGATAGGCTTTATCGCCCATGCCTTGGCCGAAACCGAGGTTGGCGTTACCCATCAGCAGCAAGGTCTTCTTCTGGTTGAGTGGCATGAAATGTTGCTGCTGGTAAGACAACTTGTAATACGCGATGCTGCCCGGCGGGCTGGCCAGTTCCGCCCCTACACCAAAGCGGTTGCCTTCGGTCGGCATGATGTTTGAATTCAAGGAATTCAAACGCCAACCCACGCTGGAAATCAATGAGGTATTGGTCGAGCCGTACTGCTGGGTGAAGTTGTAGATGTTGTAGGGCACATTCGGATAAGAGTATGTCGCGTTCGGCGTCACACTGGTATCTGTCACGGTCACCGTGCTTGCACCGCTTAGGTTGATGTTGGTCGAATCCACCGTAAAGCCGAGGTTCATACTGCTGGTTTCACTCAACGGGTACGCGAAACGGATCCCGCCACCGCCGGATAGGGTTTTATAGGTCGACAGCCAGTCGAGCGTCGCCGAGTTAAAGGTCTTGTAGTAAATGTCGTAGCCGATACTGACGTTGTTGACCGTCCAGTAGGGATCGGTATACGACAGGTTGTAGAGTGTATTGACCTTGCTGGTGTTCACCGCCAGCGTGACATTCTTACCGCTACCAAACAGGTTGTTCTGGCTGATCGAACCGGAAAGCGTCAGCTTTTCATAGCTCGAGAAACCTGCACCGATCTGGAAGCTACCCGTCGATTTTTCTTCGACGTTCACGTTCACATCGACCTGATCGTTGGTGCCCGCTGCGGGCGGTGTCTGTATATCGACCTGCTTGTAGTAATCGGTACGCATCAAGCGCTCGCGTGACAGTTTGATCTTGTCGGCGTCGTACCAGGCGCCCTCGATCTGACGCATATCCTGACGCACGACCTCATCGCGCGACTTGGTGTTGCCGGTGATATTGACCTTCCGAACGTAGACCCGTCGACCCGGATCGACAAACAAGGTGAAGCCGACCAGCCGCTTCTCACGATTGATATCCGGCGCGGCATTCACATTGGCAAAGGCATAGCCCTCTTTGCCGAGTCGCTCGTTAATCGCTTTCACCGTCTGATTCACCTTATCGCGCGAGAACACCTGACCTGGCGCAATCTTGATGAGTTTACGAATTTCGCTCTCGGGAACGATGAACTCGCCGAGCACCTTCACGCTGCTGATCATGTACCGATTACCTTCACTCTGGGTAATGGTCAGATAGATGTTTTCCTTGTTGGGGCTCATCGACACCTGGGTGCTATCAATCGCGTAATCCAGATAACCGCGATCCTGATAGAACGAACGAAGCTTCTCCAGGTCGGCAGTCAGCTTCTGGCGCGAGTACTGGTCAGACTTGGTGTACCAGGACATCCAGGTCGGTGTCGAGAGCTCAAAGAGATCCTGTAGCTCCGTTTCCGGATACGCCTTGGCGCCAATAATATTGATCTCGCGAATTTTGGCCGTGTCCCCTTCAACAATATTGAAGTTGATACCAACGCGGTTACGCTCCAGCGGCGTAACGGTCGTCGTGATCTGAACCGCGTACTTACCGCGGGAGAGGTATTGCCGCTTGAGCTCTTGTTCGGCACGCTCCAGAACGGAGCGGTCGAAAATACGCGAATCGGCCAGACCGACTTCTTTGAGCGATTTGAGGACAAGATCCTTTTCGAACTCTTTCATGCCCTCGAAGGTAATCGAGGCAATCGCCGGCCGCTCCACCACGCTGACAATGAGCACGTTGCCCTCGGCTTCGATCCGGACATCCTTGAAAAACCCGGTGGCATAGAGCGCTCGGATCGACTCGGACACCTTTTCGCTGTCGACCGTTTCACCGACCTTGATGGGCAAATAGGTAAATACCGTCCCGGGCTCGGTCCGCTGCAATCCT
The DNA here is from genome assembly GCA_018883385.1 of Rhodocyclaceae bacterium. Classification (GTDB taxonomy): domain Bacteria; phylum Pseudomonadota; class Gammaproteobacteria; order Burkholderiales; family Rhodocyclaceae; genus Fluviibacter. The sequence goes on from VEQD01000005.1 coordinate 7,854, forward strand.
TCGACCCGGATATCATGAACAACAAAGGGGCGGAAAACGACGGTTTCATGTTGCTGCGCCATCGTAGGCGCAGCCGAAACCACCAGGAGCACCGCTGCAACCAGACCAGTGAGGGTACGGCGCTGGAAGGCACTGAATCCAATGCGGGGCATGTGCTTCCGGGACATCCGTCTACCAGTTAAAAAGTCGCTGTAAGTCATTGAAAAGCGCGATAAACATCAGAAAACCGAGTAAAACCACGCCAAAACGCTGTAAAAACGCCTGACGCTCTGCAGACACAGGTTTTCCCGTCAGAATCTCTACCAAATAATACATCAAGTGCCCCCCATCAAGGAGCGGCAGGGGCAACAGATTGATCACCGCCAAGGAGAGACTGACGATCGCCAGGAAACGTAAAAAAGCTTCGGGACCGATGCGAGCGGTCTGACCGGCGGCCGTGGCGATGGTCACCGGCCCGGAGAGATTCTCCAGCGATGCCTTACCCGTCAGCATCTGCCCCAGCATCACTAGGGTAAACCGACTTTTGTCGTAGGTTTCAAAGCCAGCGGCACCGAGCGCCGCAAAGGGATCAAGATTTTGCCGAACGCGATAGGGTTCGAGAGTCGCTGCATCCTGAACCGGACCCAAACCGGCTTTACCAATGCGCTGGACAGCACCGCCTTGCGATACCTGCCCCGCACCCCGGACCGGCTCGTCTACGGCACGTGGCGTCAGTGTCATGGCCTGCATTTGGCCATTGCGTTGGATCTGTATCGCCATCTCCTGATCCGGATGCGTCCGAATGGCACGCACGACTTCCGACCAGTACGCCACAGGCAACCCATTGATGCGCTCGATTCGGTCTCCCGCCTCAAGACCACTGGCCATGGCAGCGCTGTCGGGCTGGACCACACCAATCACCGGCTGAAAATCGGGCATCGCCAGGCTCAGACCCAGCGATGCAAGAAGATCGGGGCTCAGAGACTCGCCCTTGGGCAACGAAATCAACAGGCCCTGCTCCGGCGCACCCTCAACCCGTTGGCCCAAGCGCGTTGGCGCAACGGCAATACTCATTTCATGTTCATGGCCTAGCGCCTGCAGCAGACGCCATTGAAACGCCGCCCAGGTTGTGACCGGCTCGCCATCAACCCGGATCACCAGGTCTCCGGACCGCACGCCGGCCACGGCCGCAGGCGAATTAGCGGGAGGTTCGGCGAGAATGGGTCGCCACTCAACGACGCCATTCAGAAACACGATCCAGTACAACAGTATCGCCAGCAAAAAATTGGCAATCGGGCCGGCGGCCACCATGGCGATACGTTTACTGACCGATTGCGTATCAAAGGCGACGGCACGATCGGCATGGCTCACTGCCGAATCATCGCGGGTATCAAGCGGTTTGACATAGCCGCCCAGCGGCCATAGGCAGACCGCCCATTCGGTACCCGAACGATCCTTGCGTGACCACAACACCTTGCCAAAACCAAAGGCAAAGCGCAGCACACGCACACCGCACCAGCGCATCACCAGGTAATGGCCCAGTTCGTGCACCGTCACGAGCAGACCAATGGCCACGATAAAAGCAAGCAATGAGGTCAGAAAATTCATGACAGCGAGGCCACCCGAGATTCGGCATGAATGCGGGCGATTCGGTCCGCCTCAAGCACATCCTCAAGATTGCCAATGGCGCAATGGTCGACTACGCCAAGGGTAGCCTCGATAATCTCCGGAATTTGCATGAAACCAATGCGACCGGCCAGGAATGCGGCAACCGCGACCTCATTGGCGGCATTCAGGACGGCCGGCGCTCGCCCTCCCTGCGCCAGGGCGGCAAAGGCAAGCCGTAAACACGGAAAGGCTTCCAGATCGGGGGCCATGAAATCAAAACGCCCACAAGCCACAAGATCTAGCCATTCCACGCCAGACACAATGCGATCGGGCCAAGCGAGTGCGTGAGCGATCGGGGTGCGCATATCGGGCGCCCCCAATTCGGCAATCACCGATCCGTCAGCATATTGCACGAGCGAATGGATGGTACTTTGCGGATGCACCACCACCTTGATCTGTTGGGGGCCGATACCAAACAGGTAGTGGGCTTCGATAACTTCCAGCCCTTTGTTCATGAGGGTTGCGGAGTCGACTGAAATCTTGGGGCCCATGGACCATTTGGGGTGACTGACTGCTTGTGCCGGCGTGACATCCGCCAGCCGCACACGATCAAAACCGCGGAAAGGTCCACCCGACGCCGTCAAGGTAATATGCGCAACGCCATGACGCTCAGGATTGCGCTGATAATCCGCTGGCAACGACTGGAAGATGGCGTTGTGCTCACTATCAATCGGCAGCAGTACCGCGCCTGATTCACGCACCGCGTTCATGAAAAGATCGCCGGCCATGACCAGCGCCTCTTTGTTGGCCAACAGCAACCGTTTACCAGCTCTGGCCGCCGCCATCGCCGAGGGCAAACCCGCCGCCCCGACAATCGCCGCCATGACCGTATCCACTTCCGGTCGCTGAACCAGGTCGACAATGGCATCACTCCCGCAGAGGATCTGGGTCTGGACACCAAGCAGCGCTATACGACTACGCAGCGATTCGGCGGCAACCCGATCAACCACCACAGCCACTTCCGGGCGGAACTGCACGATCTGCTGTTCAAGGAGATCAATTCGGCTATGGGCCACCAGTGCAAACACACGGTAGCGGTCCGGGTGACGTGCAATGACATCGAGTGTGTTCTGACCAATCGATCCGGTAGAACCGAGAACAGCGATGGACTGGATCAAGGGGTCAGCGTCCGGTCGCAACAATAATCAGCAGCAAGGCAACCGGCAGCACGGAGAGCTGGCTGTCAATGCGATCGAGGATGCCACCATGACCAGGCAGCAGATTCGAACTGTCCTTGATGCCTGCCTGGCGCTTCATCAGGGACTCAAACAGATCTCCGGTGATCGATAGTGCCAGCAAGAGCAGCAATACAGGGATCGATAGCAGCGAGAAGATACCGCCAACCTGATTAAGCACCAGCGCGTAGATGAGCATGCAAACGGCCGCACCCGCAACGCCTTCCCAGGTTTTACCCGGGCTGATTGATGGCGCCAGCTTGCGTTTACCGAATTTTCGCCCGGAAAAATAGGCACCGATATCGGCGATCCAGGGCACGGCCATCACCGCGAGCAACAACCAGGGTTCCGGCGGCACCGGCTTCAAAGACACAAGTGCGGTCCAGGCCGGCACCAGCAATACCAGGCCTGTGATGAAATGCAGCACCGGCTGACTCAACCGCCAATGACGCATTAGCCAAAAAGGCACTAGCAACAACCAGAATGCCGCGCCGATCAGCAGGGAGAGCCCTGTCAACCAGGCCATCCAGAACACGGGGGCAAAGATCATGATGCCGGCCAACGCAAGACCGAGCACTGCAGAAACCAGCATACGGGGCGCACGAGTCAGGTACGGTGTTGCGGTCAAACCCAGCCACTCCCAGAAACCTAGTGCGGCAACGACACAACAAAACAACACCCAGGACATCGATGGGAGTACGAAGAGCATTAACGCAACCAGCGCGAACAATAGAACAGCGGTTTTAATACGCGTTGCGAGCATGGCCTAACCTCTCGATGAATCGGTTGTGGCAGCGGGTGCCATTCTGGCCGCGCGCTGCGCAGCCTCGATCTGGTCACCGGTCTGACCGAACCGGCGCTGTCGCCGCTGAAAGGAACGAATCGCTTCGATAAATGCGGTCTGGTCAAAATCAGGCCACAGCGTGGGCGTGAAATAGAGCTCGGAATACGCCAACTGCCAGAGCAGAAAATTGGAGATGCGCTCTTCCCCGCCGGTACGGATAAACAGATCCGGCTCCGGAACGCCGGCAAAGCAGAGATAGGGCTCCAGATCTTGCTCCTGATATTCGCCCGCCCGCTCGGGATGCGCTTCAACGAGGCGGTTGACGGCCTGCGCAATATCCCAACGGCCACCGTAGTTGGCGCAGACATGCAAGGTCAGACGGCTACTGCCAGCGGTCTGGGTCTCCGCAGCCGTGATCAACGCCTGTAATTCGGGCGCGAAACGGCTGCGGTCCCCGACGATACGCAGTCGAATACCATGCTCGTTGAGTTTGCCGACTTCCTGCTCCAAGGCTTTCATGAAGAGCTGCATCAGTAGCGTGACCTCTTCAACGGGGCGACGCCAGTTTTCCGAACTGAACGCAAAAAGCGTGAGATGTTCTACACCGATTTCCAGACACTGACGCACGGTACTGCGCACGGTTTCAACCCCCTGGCGGTGGCCGGCAACACGCGGCAGTAGTCGACGTTTGGCCCAGCGGCCATTGCCATCCATGATGATGGCGATGTGGCGCGGACAGACCCCATCATGAACAGCAGGCTCAGCCTTGGACTGAGCCTGTTTGCGAAACCAACGGGAGAGTTTCATAGGAGCGTCACGCCCTCGCCCTGACGCAGATCAGATCTGCATCAGTTCCTTTTCTTTCTCAGCCAGCTGCTTATCGACATCAGCCACAAACTTGTCGGTCAGCTTCTGGATATCATCCTGAGCACGACGCTCGTCATCCTCGGAGATTTCCTTGTTCTTGAGCGATTCTTTCAGCGCATTATTGGCGTCGCGACGCAGATTGCGGATCGCCACCTTGCCATTCTCGCCTTCAGCCTTCACGACTTTGATCAGTTCTTTACGACGCTCTTCGGTCAGCGGCGGCATCGGTACGCGAATGAGCTCACCCTGTGCTGCCGGATTCAAACCCAGATCCGATTCACGAATCGCCTTCTCGATCTTGGCGGCCATTGGCTTTTCCCATGGCTGAACGCCAATGGTACGGGCGTCGACCAGAGTCACGTTGGCCACCTGATTGATCGGCACCATCGAACCGTAGTACTCGACCATTACGTGATCGAGAATACCGGTATGGGCACGACCCGTTCGGATCTTGCCCAGTTCGGATTTCAGGCTTTCTAGGGATTTGAGCATTTTCTGCTCAGTCGTCTTTTTCAGTTCGCTCATAACAAATGTCCTGAGATTCTTCTAGATCAGCAATAGACGAGAGTACCTTCGGCACTCCCCATCACGACACGCTCCAATGCACCGGGCTCGAAAATCGAGAACACGTTGATCGGCAGCTTCTGGTCACGACACAGGGCAAACGCCGTCGCATCCATGACCTTGAGATCCTTCTGGATGGCTTCATCGAATGAGATCGACGCGTACTTGGTGGCCTTCGGGTCTTTCTTCGGGTCGGCCGTATAGATACCATCGACCTTGGTGGCCTTGAGCACGATCTCGGCACCGATTTCCGCACCGCGCAGCGCCGCTGCCGTATCGGTGGTGAAGAACGGGTTACCGGTACCCGCGGCAAAGATCACAATACGACCCTGCTCCAGATATCGGATCGCCTTACCACGCACATAGGGTTCAACAACCTGCTGGATATCGAGTGCCGATTGCACACGTACGGGCAGTCCGGCAAGACGCATGGCATCTTGGAGCGCCAGGCTATTCATGACCGTAGCCAGCATCCCCATGTAGTCGGCTTGTGCACGATCCATCCCGGAGGCCGATGCCGCAACACCGCGAAAAATATTGCCGCCGCCAATGACGACGCCCATCTGGACACCCAGATCAGCGACTTTCTTGATTTCGGCAACGATGCCGTTAATGGTCTGACGATTGATGCCGTAGGCGTCATCGCCCATCAAGGCTTCTCCGGAGAGCTTGAGCAGTATGCGTTTGTATTTGGGTGTTGCCATGAGAGAAAGACCCTTTCTAACCCGTAAATTGCGTCAAGAATCCGAACATGCGTTACGACAGAACCGGGCCACGCCGCGCGCGACCCGGCTACAACGATTTACTTCTTGGCAGCCGCTGCCTGCTGCGCAGCCACTTCGGCAGCAAAGTCATCGACTTTCTTCTCGATCCCTTCACCAACGATGAACAGCGTAAAGCCCTTGATCTGCGCATTCTTCTGCTTGAGCAGTTGTTCGATCGTCTGCTTACCATCTTCAGCCTTCACGAAAACCTGACCCATCAGGGTGACTTCCTTCAGGAACTTCTGAACCGTACCCTCAACCATCTTGGCGACGATGTCGGCCGGCTTGCCCGATTCGGCAGCTTTCTCGGTCGCGATACGGCGTTCGGTTTCAATAAGGGCAGCATCAACACCCGATGCGTCGAGCGACTTCGGCTTATTGGCGGCGATATGCATGGCCAGATCCTTGGCCAGCGCTTCGTCACCACCATCGACATCCACCAGCACACCAATCTTGCTACCGCCGTGAATGTACGAAGCGACCTTGCCGGCACCTTCGATACGGACGAAACGACGGATCGACATGTTTTCACCGATCTTACCGACCAGCGCCGCACGGACAGCTTCAACCGTCGAACCGTTCAGCGGCAGGGCCGAGAGGGCGGCCACGTCAGCCGGGTTCTTGGTGGCAACCAGCTCGGCCACTTCGCGGGCGAAGCCCAGGAAGTCATCGTTCTTGGCAACGAAATCGGTTTCGCAGTTCACTTCAACCATCGACGCCAGCTTGCCATCGGCCGACAGGTAGATACCCACGATACCTTCTGCAGCAATACGTGCGGCCGCCTTCGAGGCCTTGCTGCCCAGCTTAACGCGCAGCAGTTCTTCGGCTTTGGCCATATCGCCCTGGGCTTCGGTGAGCGCCTTCTTGCACTCCATCATCGGTGCATCGGTCTTCTCGCGAAGTTCCTTGACCATCCCTGCGGTGATTTCTGCCATGCTTTTCTCCTAACTCAAATCTGTGATCACTGTCCGCCGGAATGCGCCCCGACAAACAGGTGGTTTATTGCAAATCGGCCGCCCGAAGGCGGCCGACCGTGCCGGAGCGGCATCCCCACATACGCGGGGGTCCGGCCTATCCGATTACTCGGCCGAGGTCTCTTCTTCGACTTCGACGAATTCGTCTTCGCCACCAGCGGCGTCAACGATTTCCTGGATCGACTGGCTACGACCTTCCAGCACGGCATCAGCGATGCCACGGGCGTACAGACGGATCGCGCGCGACGAATCGTCGTTACCGGGGATGATGTAGTCCACGCCTTCCGGGCTGTGGTTGGTATCGACCACGCCAATCACCGGGATACCCAGCTTGTTGGCTTCGGTCACAGCAATCTTGTGATAGCCGACGTCGATCAGGAAGATAGCGTCCGGTAGCGTATTCATGTTCTTGATACCGCCGATGGACTTCTGCAGCTTTTCCAGCTCGCGCTTGAAATTCAGCGCTTCCTTCTTGGTCAGGCGCTCGCACGAACCGTCCTCGACCGACAGCTCCATATCTTTGAGACGCTTGATCGATTGCTTGAGCGTTTTGTAGTTGGTCAGCATGCCACCCAGCCAGCGCTGGTCGACATACGGCATACCGGCGCGGTTTGCCTCCTCGGCAACAATTTCGCGCGCCTGACGCTTGGTGCTGACAAACAGAACCGTCCCTTTGTTGGCCGCCAGTTTCTTCACGAAAGCAATCGCTTCGTTGTACTTACCGACCGTCTTTTCCAGGTTGACGATGTGAATTTTGTTACGTGCCCCAAAAATGTAGGGGGCCATACGGGGGTTCCAGAAGCGGGTCTGGTGTCCGAAGTGGACGCCGGCTTCCAGCATTTGACGCATTGTCGACATAACGACTCCTTGCAGGGTTAGACCGCCACGACGCCGACTGCGATTTTTCCGGAGAAAAACACCCTGAATTCGGTGCCGTGTGAGGATTTGCTTCGGAACGGAACGCTCCGAAACACGAATTTCGACAGCCGGTTGTTACCTACTGCCGGTTTTCAATGAAGAAAACCCATTAAGTATAACAGCCAGACCTGCAGTGCAGCAAGCCATGTCCCCCAATCAGAACCCGTTTCGGCTGGTCGTAGGGGCCGGTCTCGGTTATCCTGTCGCCTAGGCCGAACGGCACAAAAAACCACGAAAATTGCGAAAACGATGAGCATCACCCTGAAAAGCCCCGAACAGATCGAAAAAATGCGCATCGCCTGCCGATTGGCATCCGAAGTCATTGATTATATTACGCCTTTCGTCAAACCAGGCGTCACCACCGGCGAGCTGGACCGCCTCTGCCATGACTACATGGTCGATGTGCAGGGAACCATCCCGGCACCACTCAACTACCAACCCCCGGGCTATGCGCCCTACCCCAAGTCGATCTGTGCCTCGGTCAACCACCAGGTCTGCCACGGTATTCCGGGGGACAAGCAGCTGAAAAAAGGAGATATCGTCAATCTCGATATCACGGTGATCAAGGATGGCTGGTACGGCGACACCAGCCGGATGTTTACCGTTGGTGAGGTGTCGACCCTGGCGCAGCGGCTCTGCGACGTCACGTTCGAGTGCCTCTGGAAAGGCATCGATGTGGTCCGGCCCGGTGCGACGCTGGGCGACATTGGCCACGCGATCCAGACCCACGCTCAGAAGCACGGTTACTCTGTTGTTCGCGAATTCTGCGGCCACGGCATTGGCCAGCACTTCCATGAAGATCCCCAGGTGCTGCATTACGGCAAACCAGGCACCGGTCTCAAACTCGAAGAAGGCATGATCTTCACGATCGAGCCGATGATCAATGCCGGCAAGGCAGACATCAAGGAACTCGCCGATGGCTGGACCATCGTGACCAAAGACCATTCGCTTTCTGCGCAGTGGGAGCACACCATCGTCGTCACCCCTACCGGGGTCGACGTACTGACCGTGTCGGACCTCTGTCCCAACCGCCCTCGCTTCTGAACAAGCCGATGAACGGCACCACACCCCTACTCGCTGAGCTTCGGCAAACGCTTGCCCAGACGCAGGAGGAACTCTCGGCAAACTATCTGGCGCATCCGAACTGCCGAACTTACCTGCACGCGCGGAGCGCCCTCGTCGATCAAACGCTCTCCTCGTTGTGGTCGCAGGCCGAAATGCCGGCCAAGTCGGCACTCATTGCGGTGGGGGGTTATGGACGTGGTGAACTCTATCCTTATTCAGACATTGATGTCCTGATCGCTCTGGAAGAGACCCTCACACCGGAACTGGAAACGAAAATCGAACAGTTGATTGGCCAGTTCTGGGATCTGGGCCTGGCCATCGGGCATAGCGTGCGCACCACCGAGGAGTGCCTCAGCGCCGCTGATGCCGATGTCACCGTGCAGACCGCCTTGTTCGAGTCACGTTTCATTTGCGGCAACCGCTCGCTTCAGACACATCTTGAAAAAGCGGTCGCTCAAGCGATGTCGGAGGATCATTTTATTGCAGCCAAACTGGCTGAGCAGGAAGAACGGCACCTGCGTCACGCATTTACAGCATTCAGCCTTGAACCAAACGTCAAGGAGAGCCCCGGCGGCCTTCGTGACCTACAGAGCATCGCCTGGATCGCGCGCGCCGGCGGCTTTGTCGATGACGCCAACGTCTGGGCATCACTCCAGAAGAACAACCTCATGCAGGGCGACGAGCGTGTCGCCATCGAGCGCGCGGAAGAATTCCTCGCCAACGTCCGCATTCATTTGCATTTACTCACTGGTCGCGCCGAAGATCGTCTGGTTTTCGACTTGCAAGGCCAGATGGCGCAGCAGTTCGGATTTGTCGATGACTCGAATAAACGCGCCAGCGAACAGTTCATGCAACGTTACTACCGGATCGCCAAGCGGGTCACGCAGATCAATACGCTGGTGCTGAAATCGGTCAGTGAAAAGCTCGCGCCAGCCAGCAAGCAGCGCATCCGCCCGATCAACGAACGTTTTCAGAAAGTCGGCCACAAACTCGATATCGTCGATCCGCAGATTTACCAGAAGCAGCCATCGGCGATTCTGGAAACTTTTCTGCTCATGGAGAAACAGGGCGGCATCCAGGAAATGACTGCGCGTACGCTACGCGCCCTCTATGCGGCACGGCGGCTCGTCAATCGTGATTTTCGGCAACAGAAAGAAAACAAGCAACGCTTCATCCAGATCCTGCGCCAGAAAAATGGCGTGTTGCATGCACTGCGGCTGATGAACCAGTTCAGCATTCTTGGCCGTTACATTCCTGCATTCGGCAAAATCGTCGGTCAGATGCAGCACGACCTGTTTCATGTCTTCACGGTGGATCAGCATATCCTTCAGGTCGTGCGCAATATCCGCCGCTTTCAACGTGAGGAATTCGCTCACGAAAACCCTTACTGCCATCGCCTGATTGTCGAGTTCGAGCGTCCCTGGCTGCTGATATTGGCAGCCCTTTTTCACGACATCGCCAAAGGTCGCGGCGGCGATCATTCCGAACTTGGCACGGTTGACGCAGAGACCTTCTGCACGGCCCATGCACTCAACGCCAAAGACACCGCGCTGGTCGTCTGGCTGGTTCGCGAACATCTCACCATGTCATCGGTTGCCCAGAAGGAAGACATCTCGGATCCCACCACCGTCGCAACCTTCTGCAAGAAAGTGGGAGATATCCGACACCTGACAGCGCTCTATTTGCTCACGGTCGCCGATATTCGTGGGACGAGCCCCAAAGTCTGGAACTCCTGGAAAGCCCGATTACTGGAGGGCCTCTACCGCAGTGCGCTCGCACGTTTAGAGCAGGCTGCCGGCGAATCAGCAGAGGATGTGGGCGACATGGTCGTGCAGCGCAAGCGCGAGGCGCTGGCGCATCTTCGCTTTTTCGCGCTGGGTAATTCGGTACAGAACCAGTTCTGGAAACAGCTGGACGATGTCTATTTTCTGCGTCACACCGATGAGGAAATCGCCTGGCACACCCGATGCCTCTACTACCGGGTTCACGAAAACAAACCAATTGTGCGCGCCAGGCCCAATCCCGAGAGCGACGGCATCCAGGCGCTTGTCTATGCCCCCGACCAACCAGATCTCTTCGTCAAACTCTGCGCCTATTTCAGTTCGATCGGCTATTCGATCATGGATGCCAAAGTGCACACCACCCGCCATGGGTATGCACTGGATAGTTTCAATCTTCTTGACGCTTCCAATCGCGATATGGATCGTGAGACCTGCGCCATCATCGAGCATGATCTTCTGGAGGTTCTGGCCGGCAATCTCAAGCCTGTCCCGCCAAGCACCGGTCGTGTATCACGTCAGGTCCGCTCTTTTCCGATCGCACCGGATGTATTGATTGAAACGGACGAAAGTGGTGAGCGTTATGTGGTCTCCATTCGTGCCGCAGACCGGACCGGACTGCTGTACGCGATTGCGGAAACATTCGCCCGCCACGGCGCCGCACTGCATACCGCCAGAATTTCCACCCTGGGCGAGCGTGCCGAGGATACGTTCCTGATTTCCGGACGGAGCCTGAGTCAGAGCCGGGATCGACTACTGCTTGAGAACGACCTGCTTCAGCAGCTGTCCATCACCCCATCGACGGCTCAAGTCTGACTGACACCGCTTAGCCAGGTAGTTTGCAGCCAACCAAGGCTTCAATCATCAGTCGTACCTGACACATTGAATCTTCGAGGACTGGCCCAAGCGCACTAAACTCAATGCCTGCCGAACTCTCGGCGATACCCGCCGCGTAATTGGCGACCACATTCAGCTGGGCATAGGGAATCCCGAGCTCACGCGCGAGCACCGCTTCCGGCATAGCCGTCATGCCGACAATATCAGCACCATCACTGGCCAAACGCCGAATCTCTGCTGTCGTTTCCAGGCGCGGTCCTTGCGTACAGGCATAAACACCGCCCTCCTTGATATCAAAGCCCAGCAGATCCGCAATACCTGACAAACGCTCGCGCAGCAGCTGATCAAAGGGATGCGTGAAATCCACATGCATCGGCACACCGGGCTCGGTTCCAAAAAAAGTCGACGCTCTACCCCAAGTACAATCAATCAACTGATCGGGCACCACCAGATCGCCCGGGGCCAGCGACGGATCGATTGAACCCACCGAGCCAACTGCAATAATCCCACTGACATTCAATGCCTTGAGTGCCCAGATATTGGCCCGATAGTTAATATCGCTCGGCATGATCGTATGTCCATGACCATGTCTGGCAAGAAAAACCATGGGGTGGCCACAGATCGTGCCCAGCGTCATCGGACAGGACGGCTCACCGTAAGGGGTTCGCACAAAACGGCGATGCGCACCTTCCAGAATGGTCAAATGGCTGAGTCCGCTACCACCGATGATAGCCAGAAACTGCGGTTTCTCGGATGCATTCATGACCATTGGCTCAAAAGTAAATTAGACATGATTATGCCTGCGTTTCAGGGTCGCTTCACCGACCACCGGCACAACACCCTGCAACAGCCCGTGATCGGATTTCGACACTAGGGAAGACTCGCCAATCTTACGATAGTGCACATCCGCCTCAACCAGGCTAAAGGGCGCCTTCAGAATCACCGCTGTTGTGATCAGCCGGGTCATCGTTTGCCGCCCTGCTGCTTTCATTTTCCAGGGGAAGGCTGTTCGATCCGCCAGATGAATTGTCTGAGGGGTCTCAAGAAGCCCGGCCAGACGAACCACGGCTTGCTGTAAGGCCAGGCGGTGTTGCATGACAGCATAGGTCGCTGGCACATCTCTTGGCAAGGCCTGGGCTGGCGCACCGGCCAGCCAGCAAACAACTGCCTCGGGCGCAAATCCCCGCAAGTCATTCAGTAAACGATCGTCATAGTATTGAATATCGGCCATCCCATACGTGGCATCAGGTGTTCGCTCGCGTGCGGCCTCAAGACAATCCATTCGGTTATCTAGGGCAAAAACACTCTTGCCGGCCTGGACTAATGAGGCGGTCGAATGGCCGAAGCCGCAGCCAATCTCCAGAACGCGCGTGCCTTGAACACGCCCGGCTAACCAATCATAAATCCCGGCCTGCTCTAAGGCCCCTGCTTCGGTTTTCCAGCGTATCAGGGTGGCCTCAAGCGGCTCATCAAATGCACTGATCGTAGCATCTGTCGTGGCGCAGGTTGGGCTCCCCGGCTTAATCAACATCGTTCGCCCCATCTGCGACAAAAATGCCATCCGCGTTTCGCCACAAACCATCGGCATCCAACCCGAAACCATAGACATATCGATCGGGAATCGTCAGTGCCGGAAAAGCGGGACTACATGGCTGCGGGAGGTCTTTCATTTTGTGCACGAGGACGCCAATGGCCACATCTGCTGCGCCCTCCGAAATCAGCAGCTTGCTGATTTCGTGAAGCGTCACGCCTTCGTCCAGAATATCGTCCAACAGCAGAACCGTACGGCCCGCCACGGACTGCCGCGGATGAACCCGCCATTGCAACTCGCCGCCAGATCGTGCTCCATCGTAGCGGGTCGCATGAACATAATCCAGCTCAAGCCTAAAATTCAGTCGTGGAAGTAATTGGCCGACGTAGACCAGAGCACCCGTCATGACTGCCAGTACCAGCACCTGATCGTTGGCATAACGGGCATTCATCAGCACCGCCTGATGATCCATCAACGCATCAATCGCCCTCCGATCATACAAGACCACCGCGGCGTCCGGATCATGGGTGAAATCAGACATCGCGAACGATCAACGGCAATTACTTGAGGCTGTCGAGATACTGACTAAACTCGGCACCGACTTCCGGATGCCGTTGACCCAGCGCAACGGTCGCCTTGAGATAACCGATCTTGGAACCACAGTCATAGCGCACACCATCATATCGGTAAGCCAGTACCTGTTCTTCAGCCAGTAGACTGGCAATGCCGTCGGTCAACTGGATCTCACCACCCGCACCCGGCTGAATATTTTCGAGATGGTGGAAGATACGACCCGACAGGATGTAACGTCCGACAACGGCCAACGTTGATGGCGCTGTCGCAGGATCCGGTTTTTCAACGATAGCGTTGACCTGTTCCAGTCGATCGGACACCGATTTGGCGTCGACGATCCCGTAGCTCTTGGTATCGGCACGTGGCACGTCCTGCACGCCCAGCACCGAGCAACGATAGTAGTCATAGCAATCCACCATCTGCTTCATGACAGGCGTTGACCCGTCAAGCAGATCATCGGCCAATAGCACGGCAAAAGGCTCATCGCCGACCACCGGCTTGGCACACAACACCGCATGACCCAGTCCAAGTGGTTCGGCCTGACGGATATAAATGCAGTTCACATGCTTGGGGAGAATGTTCTGCACAATATCGAGTAAGGCCTGCTTGTTTTTTTGTGCAAGCTCGCTCTCGAGTTCGTAGGCTTTGTCAAAGTGGTCTTCGATCGCGCGCTTGCTGCGACCCGTGACAAACACCATTTCAGTAATACCTGCTGCAACCGCTTCTTCGACCGCGTACTGGATCAGGGGTTTATCGACAACCGTCAGCATTTCCTTCGGGCTTGCTTTGGTGGCAGGCAGAAAACGTGTGCCCAGACCTGCGACCGGAAAAACCGCCTTACGTACCTTTTTCATCAAATACTCCGTGTATTACTGCATTGTGAATTTCAGGATTGTAACCGCTGCAGGAATGTCGCCTCATCCAGAATCTCGATGCCCAGGCTCTGCGCCTTCTCCAACTTGGCGCCGGCTGCGTCACCGGCCACCACAAAACTGGTCTTTGCTGAAACCGAGCCGGCGACTTTGCCACCGGCCGCTTCAACCAGCGCCTTGGCATCCTCACGTGTCAAGGTCGGCAAAGTGCCTGTGAGCACCACTGTTTTACCGTTCAACAGGCCAGACGAGGCAGCAAGGGCAACGTCTTCCCAATGGACGCCGGCGTTACGCAATCGTTCAATCACTTCCCGATTATGGGCTTCGGCAAAAAAGGCCATGATGGAATCAGCCACCACTGGACCAACATCTGGCACCTGCATCAAGCGGTCGAGATCGGCCGACATCAATGAGTCGAGCGAGCCGAAATGACGCGCCAGGTCTTTGGCCGTTTGTTCACCAACGTTGCGAATGCCTAGGGCGTAAATCAATCGTTCGAGTCGTGTATTACAGCTCCGACGAATAGCCACCACTAGATTTTCAGCAGACTTTTCGGCAAACCGATCCAATGCGGCCAACTGCGACACCGTCAAGCCATATAGGTCGGCAGGAGAATGGACCAGGCCGGCTTCGACCAGTTGATCCACCACCTTCTCGCCGAGGCCTTCAATATCCATCGCCCGACGGGACGCGTAGTGCTTTAGTGCCTGCTTGCGTTGTGCCGGGCAGACCAAACCACCCGTACAACGGGCCACCGCCTCGTCGGGCGGGAGTTCAACGTGTGAGCCGCATTCCGGGCAGATCTCCGGACAACGCATCAAGGCATAGAGCGGTTGTCCGTGCTCGTCCAACGGGCGCCGATCTGGCAAACTCGAAACCACTTCGGGAATCACGTCACCCGCACGGCGCACAACGACCGTATCGCCTACCCGGATATCCTTTCGTGCAATCTCGATAAAGTTGTGCAAGGTTGCATTGGTCACAGTGACACCACCGACGAAGATGGGCTCCAGTCTGGCTACGGGCGTCACGGCACCGGTTCGGCCGATTTGAACAGCGATCTCCAGGACTCTGGACAACGCCTCCTCGGCTGGAAATTTATGCGCGATCACAAATCTTGGCGCGCGAGATACGAAACCAAGGCGCACCTGCTGGTCCAGCCGGTTCACCTTATAAACCACGCCGTCGATGTCGTAAGCGAGCCCTGGCCGCTTCTGCGCCATCTGGTCATAGTAGGCCAATAGGCCAGGCGCACCCGAGACTACCGCGCGCGTTTCAGCCACCCGGAAACCCAGTGTCGCCAACCAGGACAAAATATCCGACTGGGTTGTGGGTAGTGAGGCATCGGTGAACGACACGGCCTCCAGACCGGCAATGCCATAAGCGAAAAACGTGAGTGGCCGACTGGCAGTAATTGCCGAATCCAGCTGACGCAGACTCCCTGCTGCTGCATTGCGCGGATTGGCGAAACGCTTTTCGCCGGCAGCTTCCTGGTCGGCATTCAACCGGGCAAAATCTTCTCGCCGGATAAGCACCTCGCCCCGGACCTCAAATCGACCTATCGGTGCCTTGGCACTCAAATGCAAGGGGATGCTGTGGATCGTACGTAGATTCAAAGTTACATCTTCGCCCGTCGTGCCATCGCCACGGGTTGCCCCCTGCACGAAGCGACGATCCTGGTAGACGAGCGAAATCGCGAGACCATCAAACTTGGGTTCACAGGCATAGTCGATGGGCGAATCGCCAATCGACAAACCGAGGCCATCGCGGCAGCGTTGATCAAACGCCTCGACCTCTTCTGCCGAAAAGGCGTTATTGATCGACAACATTGGTACCCGATGTAGCACCTGCTCGAATGCGGATAGCGGCGGCGCCCCGATGCGCTGCGTTGGCGAATCGTCTGTGACCAACGCCGGGTGCGCCGCTTCAAGTGCTTCTAGTTCTCGATAGAGGCGGTCGTATTCGGCATCGGGAACTTCGGGTGCGTCGCAGACGTAATAAGCGTGCGCATATCGCTCAAGCAACTGACGCAGTTGCTGGATTGCCGCAGCCGGATCGTCACCCATTGGCTTTCGACCATCGGCAGACGCCGGTTGTTGCGGCGGCGCGTCGAAATTAAACGCGTCCTGCACGGCAATCCGTCAGGAAAAGACTCGGCGTGCGAGCGGAGAACCCGGCTCAATGCCCTGGGCCTGCATCATCGCGGCCAGACGAACCACCTGGTTCGATAACACGAGCATCCCCTCGTCACCGAGTGCCCGGCCATCATCGTCAACAATCTCGGCATCGAGCGCGGAGGCCAACGAACGCGCCTGATCGAACATTTCGGCAACGACCAGATCGGGTCGCGTCACGTGCGGAAAATCCATGACCAGCGAGATCTGCCCTTGCGCATCATCGGCCACCACCTGGAAATCGACCTCACCATACACATTCATTCGAGCAAGCGCCGGGTAAGCGCCTGATAAACCCATCGCATTGAGTTTTGCCGGAAGTTGCGGCACCGTCGTCACCTTGTCGCGCATCCGCAGATTTAGACTGATCAGGGCATCGACTCGGGCACAGAAAATATCGAGGCTACTGGCACGCTCAAGAATGGCTGCCTCCGACTCCACCGACAGGCCTGCCGACAACATCTGCGTCAGGCTTTCTATGGCCTGCACCCATGCGTGCAGCGCATCGGGCGACACAGGGCCACGCCGGGACGCCAGCTGTAAGCGACACCGGACATTGCTCACCAGTGCATCGGCCGGCAATTTGTCAGTGAGATGCCACGCATCACCCGTATAACATTCGATACGCTCAAAGCGCTGTGCGCCCACTTGCTCAATCGTCTCACGAATGGAACCGGCCGAGCGTGGCTCATAAAAACGCAGCGTTGCAATGGCATCGACCCAGGCTTCAACATCACTGAGCGTTGGCAAGGGTTCCAACATGGTCTGGATCGGTGCAACGCCATTCGCACCGGGCTCGACTCTGTTTGATGGCTCAACATCACCGCCAAATTCAGAAGATGTGTCATTGGCCCATTGCGGCTCCAGGCGCCCCTCCCCCTGCTGGCCAGCAGCGCCCTCTTCTAACACCGGCGCCTCGGATTGGGTGCCATGCATTTTACGATACTTGCGTTCCAGCCAGCGGTTATAAACCACCACCAGCAAAATCGCGACCAGGCCAAGACCCAGCAGGCTCAATTGCAGTTCATTCATGATGACGCCACCGTCTTTTCACGCATTTGCAAGGCCTCCTCCATATCGACTTCCACGATCCGGGAAACACCGAATTCCTGCATTGTCACACCGACCAGTTGGTTGCCCATTTCCATGGCGATCTTATTGTGGCTGATGAACAGGAATTGGGTCTTGTCGGACATGCGCTTCACCATATCGCAGAAACGCACGGTGTTGGCATCATCCAGCGGCGCATCGACTTCGTCCAGCAAGCAGAATGGCGCTGGGTTCAGCTGGAACAGCGAGAACACGAGGGCAATCGCGGTCAGCGTTTTTTCACCGCCCGACAGCAGATGAATGGTTGAGTTCTTCTTACCCGGCGGTTGTGCCATCACCTGTACACCGGCATCGAGAATCTCGTCACCGGTCATGATCAATCGTGCTTCTCCACCACCAAAGAGCGTGGGGAATAAGGAACCAAAGTGCTGATTGACCAAATCAAAGGTTTCCTGCAGCAAGGCGCGCGTTTCCTTATCAATACGACGGATGGCGTTTTCCAGAGTCTCCATGGCGCGCATCAGGTCATCGGACTGCGCATCGAGGAAAGTTTTGCGTTCTTGCGCCGAGTTCAGTTCCACTAGCGCCGCGAGGTTCACCGGACCCATGGCTTCAATCTCGCGCTGGAGTCGGGTAATGGCACTCTGCAGCGGCGCGGGCTTGAGATCGCCCACTTTTTGCAGTAACGATTGAATCTGTTCGGCGGCGCATCCGGCTTCGGTCAGCAATGCCTCAAACTGTGCGGCTGCAAGTTCAGCTGCCTGTAGCTTCAACTGATGATCGTTGATCCGCACCCGCACCGGTTCGAGTTGTTGCTCTAGACGTAGACGATTTTCTTCTTGTGCTCGCAAAGCGCCTGCATGACTCTCGGCGGTGTCGCGAATTTCGGCCAACGCCTGCTCGCGTTCTCCACGCAATATCAGTGCGGTTTCAAGTTTTTCGCGTAACTCATCGCCATCAGCGCCTTCAAGCTCCGCCCTGGCCTGCGCCGTACCATCGTCAATACGACGACACTCATCCACGGACAGCCGACTCTGGGTCCGCAAATCGTCGAGGCGTGTCTGGCATTCTCGGCAGGAAAACTCGGCTTCCTGCACTTCACGTTCGACCTTGACCAGCGCATCACGCGCGTCACGTAGGGCACGACTGGCGGTTTCACGTGCCGACAGGCGTTCGGTCAACGAAGTCTGGGCAATGGCGACCGATCCCTCAAGGTGTTGCAGCAGACCGGCCATCTCATCGAGACGGGCCACTTCACTGCCGCGTTCCACACGCAGCTCTTCCTGAGCCGTTTTCAATGCCTTGTGGCGCTCTTCGTGATGGCGAATCGTCTGCACCAGACGCTCGTGTTCCATCGTTCGGTTCGATAATTCACTCTGCGCTCTTTGCGACTGCTGCCGCAAGGCTTCCAGTGCCTGACGTGCCAGGCGTAACTTTTCGCGGGCGGCCTCGACCTCATGCGTGGCCGCCTCGGCCGGGCCGCTGAGTTCGGCTACGCGCGCTGCTGTGCTTTCCAGTTCCTGCTGACGTTCAAGCAGACCATGATCCGCTGCATCTGGCGCAAAGAAGGTCACACTGTAACGATCCAGCAAATGCCCCTCCTGCGTCACAACCGTTTCACCAGCCGTTAGCGTTGATTGCAACGCACGCGCTGCCGCGAGCGTCGGCGCAACACGGATACCAGCCAACCACTGGGCAAGCATCGGTTTTAGTCCATCTGCCAGACATTCGACCTTGTGCAAGAGGCCATCCGCAGGCACGGCGGTCGCATCGCCACCGGCTCCGGAGAGTATCAAGGTGACACGCAAACCCGGCGGTTCAGCGAACCAGCGATCCAGATCCGGCAGGGTCTGTTGGCCACAAGCCACGGCCTTGAGGCGGTCACGCAGCACGGCCTCGACGGCCAGCTCCCAACCCTGCGCTACACGAATCTGTTGCCAGAGCGCCGGGCGATCCTGCAGACCGGCCTTCTTCAGCCAATCCGGAAGACTACCCGTCGCCTGCACACGCTCTTGTAGCTGCTTGAGCGCCTGATGGCGGGCCTGAACACGCGTCAATTCTGTTTGCAGCTCACGTTGACGCTCGCTCGTAGCATGAAGCGCCTGCTCTGCATCGTGCATGGCCTGTTCTGCGTCGGCCTGCTGTTCCTGATATTCAACCAGCGCCATGGCCGCGGCGTCATGCGCTTCGGACAAGACCTGTAATTGTTCCGTATCAGGCGGCGTCAGCGCAGCTTCATCACGCGCCAGCCGCTCTAGCTGTTGATCGATCCGCGCCAGATGTCGTTCTGCATTCGCACGATTAGCCTGCGCGACCTGCAAGCGCTGCTCAAGACCGGAGAGCTCACCACGGAACTGGCTCGTCTGCGCCTGCGCTTCACGCTCGGCGTCTTCATACGCCGGTAGACCTGCTTGTGCATGTGCCAGCTGCTCCTGCGCCTGCGCGAGGCGCAGAGCCGCATGTTCCTGTAGCTCGGTCCAACGCACCAGGTCTTCTTCGGCTTGCGCCTGCCGTTGCTGCCAGCTTTGCTTCTCAGCCGCCAGTTGCGTTAAACGGGATTCGAGATTACGGCGCGTTTCCTGACGATGGCGAATATCCGCCTCGATCGTGGCAACCTCGGCGTTGATGCTGAAGAATGCGCTCTGTGCTGTCTGCACCGCATCGTTGGCGGTGTAATACGCCTCACGCAGCGTTTCGAGTTCAGCTTCGATGTTCCGCTGACGGGCAACGGTTTCTTCCAGTTCAATCTGCGCTGCCGACAAGCCCGCCGACAACGTCACGGCATCCGTACGTCCTTCGAGCAAACGCACGGACCACAGCTGCTGCTGCGTACCCATCAATTCGGCCTGCAGACTCTGATAGCGCTCGGCGACTTCGGCCTGGCTTTCCAGGCGACTGATCTGGGTGCCCAGTTCCTGGCGGATATCCTCCAGACGCGCGAGATTCTCGCGGGTGTCGGCCAGACGGCCTTCCGTTTCCTTGCGGCGCTCTTTGTAACGCGTGACACCGGCGGCTTCTTCAAGAAAGACCCGTAGCTCTTCGGGCTTGGCCTCGATAATGCGTGACACCGTGCCCTGGCCGATGATCGCGTAGGCGCGCGGGCCCAGGCCGGTACCCATGAACAGATCCGTCACATCCTTACGACGGACCTTGAGGTTGTTAATGAAGTAATCCGACTGCCCATTGCGGGTGAGCACACGCTTCACCGACAGCTCGGCATACTGGGACCACTGGCCAACCGCGCGCCCCAGGCTATTGTCGAAGACCATTTCAACGCTGGCGCGCGAGACGGGTTTGCGGCTGGTCGTGCCATTAAAAATCACGTCCTGCATCGATTCGCCGCGCAGTTCGGTGGCGCGGGATTCACCCAATACCCAGCGGACCGCATCAATGATGTTCGACTTACCGCAGCCATTGGGGCCGACCACACCAATTAACTGACCCGGCAATTCAACCTGGGTAGGATCAACAAACGATTTGAAACCGGCGAGTTTGAGCTTATTAAGACGCATAAATTCTGTTTTCGCCCCACAAAGGCGATAATCGGACGGGCAGATCAGAGAAACGGCGCTGATCTGCCAATAAAGGCTGCTTATAATATCAGCTGAACAACCCCCTAAGATCACGCGAAACCGACATGAGCACGCAACCGAGCAAGACGCTGGAAACTTTTCCGAACCCCACGCCTCAGCGGGATTTCATCATTCACATGGAAGTCCCTGAATTTACTTGTCTTTGCCCCAAAACCGGGCAACCGGACTTCGCCACCCTGGTACTGGATTACATTCCAGACAACCGCTGCGTGGAGCTGAAAAGCCTCAAGCTGTATATGTGGAGCTTTCGTGATGAGGGGGCGTTTCATGAGGCCGTGACCAACCGCATTCTGGACGACCTGGTCCGGGCTACGGACCCACGTTTTATGCGACTGACGGCCAAGTTTTACGTTCGCGGCGGTGTTTTCACCACCGTCATCGCCGAACACCGAAAGCCGGGCTGGCAACAGGCCACGCCCGTGACCCTAATCGACGTACCCAGCCAGGCCAGCACACGCGGCTGACCTTTTTAAACTGCTCCAGTCACCATCGAGGTTCCCATGAACAAGCCGACCATTCAATCGCTCATCCTCGCCGCTGGCCTCACCGGCGCGGGCCTGGTTCAGGCCGCCAACATGGCATTCTTGATGGATCAGGCCATGTCGCGCTTTAACGAGCAGGATGCCCAATTCTTCAACGAAGCCTCCGCAAAAGCCCTAGCGGCCAAAGATGGCACCCCCATCCGCTGGAGCAACCCGGCTTCCGGTGCGTTTGGCACGCTGACCCCCTACCCTGATCCAGAAAAAAATCCCGCCTGCCGCGAAATTCACATAGAAAACGTTGCGGAAAACGTGAAGAGTGCTGGCTACTACCGCTTCTGCAAACGCAGCGATGGCTCGTGGCAGCCGGTGATGCCCTCACAAAATAAGCGCTAGGGAATTTTCGTTTCAGGAAAGTTTCGTTTAAGCTCGGTCAGACTAGGTCGCGTCGCCTAGTCGACTGTACCCAGACCAATAGCGCGACCAGCCCTAAGGCGGCGAGCAGTGTCGCCAGCAGCGCAGCGCACCAGAACCCCGCGGCACCCATCGGCAATACACCGAGCGCTGGTAGGCCCCTGAAAGCCAGCGCATAGCCGCCACCCAGTCCCATCAGCCAGAATGCGGCCAGATGCACGCCCAGCGGCACGAAGGTGACGTGATAACCACGCAGCGCGAAACCGGCAATGGTTTGGAGCGCGTCAAACAACTGGTAGGCCGCCACATACCCGATCAAACTCACGGCGACGCCGATGACGGCGGGATCCGGTGAGCCCAGCGCAGCCAGTGGCTCACGAAACACCCAGAGCAATAACCCCAATAACAGGGACCCGCCCGCAGCCACAATAAAACCGCTGCGTGACAACGCCTCGGCACCTCGAACATCTTGCCCCCCATCTGCCTGCCCGACCAGCGCCGCGGTGGCGGTGCCTAGGGCCAGTGGGAACATGTAGACCATCGCCGAGATATTCGCGACGATGCGGTGCCCCGCCAAAATCTCTGGTCCCAGTCGGGCGATAAAGATTGCCATCAGGGTGAACGCGGAAATTTCGACAAAATACGACAACCCCATCGGCACCCCGATCCGTAGCAAGTGTTTTTGCGTCGGTAGATCCGGTCGTCCGGGCCGTAGACCGGCCCCCTGCATCAAATGGCGGTAATAGGGGCTACGCCAAAGCACCAGCAGACCAGTCAGACAAATCACCCAGGCCAGTATCGCCTGTGAGCTGGCTGCACCGATGGCGCCCAACCCAAAGCCCAACGTCACACCGCCGATCGTGACGCTATCCGCCAGAACCGGTGCCAAAAAGGCATGCCCCGCTGTTTGCCCCAGACTAAGCCACATGAGCGGACGGGTTCGTCCCACACCCCCCGCAATCGCATGAAACGCCCGATAACCTAATGATGCCGGCAAAGAAAACGCCAAGACATTCAGATAATCGGCCGTCACGGCTGCTACCGGCGCCGGCAAATCGGCAAACGCAATCATCCAATCGGGAAAACAGAGAATCACATCGCCAATCGCCGCCAATAACAGCACCAGCCAGAACGCCTGACGGATCAACTGCGCTGCCCCATCGGTATCATTCTTACCCAGACGGTGCGCCACCGTCGGCAGAATGGCCTGAACCACCCCGGAGAGCGCCAACGCGAGCGAGACGTAAATACTAGCCCCGACCGCCAGCGCCGCCAGATCTCCAGTACCTGCCCGCCCAACGACGATGGTATCGATCGCCATCATGCCAATCGTGGCCAGCTGCGCCACCAGCACCGGCCAAGCAAGACGACTTAAGCGGAAGAACGGACCCGGCATCGGCTTAGGCGCGATCGATATAACGGGCAGCGTCAAACATAGCTACTAGCTCAGGACGGTAGACCACCATCACCGTCAGCAACATGCCCGTTAACCATGCTTCCGAAAATGCCACGAGCAACCAGTAGGACGCAAAGTCTTCCAGCATGCCACCCCAGGGGTAGATCTGCATCAACCAGAGCATGCCTGCAAGCGTCCAGCCCGTCAGCAATACAACACCGGCGCTCGCAAAAAAACCACCGACAAAAATAAATACAAAAATGTTGCTCGGCATCCTGCTCACCAGATGTGCCAACAGCTGACTGAGCACGATGGGCCAAAAGACCAACAAGCAGGCATTCAAGCCAAAAAGCGACCCATCGGCAAATGTGGTGAGGTAGACCGAAACCAGCGCCAGGGTGAGCGGTGCCACCGCCAAGGCCGGGCCGAACACCAGCGTGCATAACATGGCACCCAGCAAATGCAGCGAAAGGCCGGGCAACGTACCCGCACGGATTTGCCAAAGCACGATCAACGCCATCGAGGCAATGAGCAACGGCAGCCAGGGTACACCCGCAGTGCGCATCTTCCAGAGCCTAGATCCGCAACGCCAGTAGCCAACCGCTGCCAAAACCCACCCCAGGATCACCCAGCCTGAGTCAATGGCAGCATCCGGAATCACTTGCGAATTGCCCGAATGCGCAGGCGGAATCCCGCTTCATCCCAGATGGCGCTTTCATCATGCAGCGCCGCCGCCGTCATCGGGTTTTCGGCGAGCCATTCGGCCGGTAGTTGCAGCGTAAATCCGTTGACGGTTTCACGTGCCTGCAAGGCCGGCGTCTCCGCACCATCCAGACGTGAGCGATGCAGAATCGAAGCCAGGCGCAGCGATAGAATCTGTCGCCAGGCGTTGTCCTCACGGTTCAACCCTTCGACCTTATTTAATTTACCGCGATGACACAGCACCAACAACGCCAGGCGTGCCTGATCCATTTTTGAGAACCCGGGCATATCGGCATAGCTAAGAATATAGGCGCCATGCTTATGGTAGCCGGTATGAGCAATCGACAAGCCGACCTCGTGCAAACTCGCCGCCCAGTCAATGAACTGGCTGTCTCGCTCCAGCTCTTCCGGCTTGCGTAACTTGAGACCCATCAGATCTCCAAAAATCTTCAGCGCCGTTTCTGACACCCGATCGGCCTGTTCGGACTCGACCTGATAACGGCGCTGAAACTGTTTTACCGTTGCAGCACGCATATCGTGGTGATGGAACCGGCCCAGCAGATCGTAAAGTACGCCCAATCGAAGCGCACCATCGGCATACGTCGCATGCTCAATGTTCAGTGTATCGAGAATCGCCGACATGATGGCGATGCCCCCGGGCAGCACGGGTATGCGATCTGATTTGACGCCGTTCAACGGCAATGCATCCATGCGCTTGTACTTGATCATCAACGCACAGAGCCGATCTAGCCCGCGACGGGTAATTCCCGACAAACCACTCGGATTCAGATCATTTTGTTCGAGAATTTCGGCAATGGCCTTGGCGGTTCCCGATGACCCAATGGCCTCTCTCCAACCCGTTTTCTGATACGTATGCGCAATCAGCGAGACCTCTTTCGCAGCCGCCATTTGCGCTTCGTTCATCCGCTTACGATCGATATGCCCATCGGGGAAATAGCGCAGTGAGTAGCTCACGCAACCCATAAACAGCGATTCCAGGCACAACGGCTTCATACCGTTACCGATGATGAACTCCGTCGACCCGCCACCAATATCAAAGACCAGACGCTGCGCATCGGACGCCGGCAAAGAATGCACGGCGCCGATGTAAATCAAACGCGCCTCTTCACGCCCGGCAATAATTTCTATCGGAAACCCCAAAGCCGCTTCAGCTTCGCGGAGAAACGGCGTGGCGTTTTTGGCAACCCGCAGGGCATTCGTGGCAACGGCACGTACCGCCTCGGGCGGCAAACCCCGTATGCGCTCTCCAAAGCGCGAGAGCGCATCCAGCGCCCGCTCCTGCGAGGCACGATCCAGGCTTTTATCGGGTTGGAGGCCCGAGGCGAGGCGCACGGACTCCTTGAGTGAATCCAGGGTATAGATCTGATCGTCAACCACCCGACCCACTTCCAGGCGGAAGCTGTTTGATCCAAGATCAACGGCGGCAATAGATTCGTATTGCATGGGCAATCAACGCTCTGCGTAGTAATCCGGAACGATCATTGACTCCGGCACCGGGTGACGCACGTAATCCGGGTTATGGCGCCGTCCGGGTAATGCCACCGACTCATGGCTGATATCGGTATACGGTACCTGCGACAGCAGATGGCGAATACAGTTCAGTCGCGCCAGCTTCTTGTCATTGCCCGGCACCACCCACCACGGTGCTTCCGGGATATTCGTCCGATCCAGCATATCTTCTTTGGTGCGGGTGTAATCTTCCCAGCGGGCACGCGACTCCAGATCCATCGGGCTCAGCTTCCATTGCTTGAGCGGATCATTGATCCGGCTCAGGAAACGCACATGCTGTTCTTCGTCGTTGATCGAGAACCAGTATTTCACAAGCTGAATGCCCGAGCGCACCAGCATGCGTTCGAACTCCGGCACCGACCGGAAAAATTCTTCGCACTCCGCCTCGGTACAAAAGCCCATCACCCGCTCCACCCCTGCCCGGTTGTACCAGCTACGATCAAACAACACGATCTCGCCGGCCGCTGGAAAATGCGGCACGTAGCGCTGGAAATACCACTGGGTCTTTTCCCGGTCACTGGGTGCCGGCAAGGCAACCGTCCGCACCACGCGCGGATTCAGTCGTTGCGTAATGCGTTTAATGACCCCGCCCTTACCGGCGGCATCGCGCCCTTCAAAAACAATGATCATGCGGTGCCCGGTGTGCGACACCCAATCCTGCAACTTGATGAGCTCACCCTGAAGCCGCAGCAACTCACGGAAGTAATGCCGACGCCTGATCACGGCGGCCCGCTTCTCCTCGGGTGTCCGGTTCAACACCTCTTCAAAGCGCTGATCATCCAGCTCCATCTCGAGTTCTTCATCGTAGCTATCGAGCAGCTCCCGCTCAAGGCGGCGGTGCAGCTCGGCGACCGTAACGGTCGAATCTTCTTCAGGGGGGGAGGGTGGGATACGAGTCATGGCAAAAAAGGAAAACAAGAAACATCAAAGCCCTCATTGTAGTGATTTGAGGTCCATTAATTATTTCGGTCGCTGAAAAAACACTAACCCTATGATTATTGGTTATTTTAAGATTGCTTGCTGCACTATGAATCAGGGTGTAATGCACCATCCAACGCGTTAGCCCCGCCGGGCACTAACCACGCCGTTCACTTGCTGGATCTGATGCAGCGCCTGATTCAGGCGTTTGATGTCGGCCACTTCCACCGTAAAAGCCATTTCGGCGCTACCCTGCTTCGATTGCGTACGTACGGCGGTGACATTGACTCGCTCACGCGCCAAGACATCGGAGATATCCCGGAGTAAGCCTTGGCGATCTTGCGCATCGACGAGGATGTCAACGGCGTAAACGTTGGTATCGCCCCCAGACGCCGGGGTGGTGTCTGCCCAATCGGCGTCGATGACCCGCTCCGGATGCAGGGCGGCCACATGCTGAAAACTCGGGCAATCCTGCCGGTGAACAGAGATGCCCTTTTCACGGGTCACAAAACCCTGGATGGGATCGGGCGGCACGGGCTTGCAGCATTTGGCCAGCTGCGTCAGCAATTGATCGACACCGACAATGAGTACACCACTGCCGCCTTTATGGCGGGACTGACGTACCATGGCCTCTGGCGACAAATCATCCAGCGGCAACTCGTGCTGTTCGTTCTGATCGCTCTTCTGGGGTTCGTCCGGTTGATCCTGACTGGCAAACCAGCTGCGCACTTTGGTGCGCGCTGATTTGGTCATCAGGTAGCCCTGCTGCGGATTCAGCCAGTCACGCGATGGCCCACCCTCTTTGGCGGCGACGATTTCGACACGTTGCCCGGTTTTCAGAGGGGTGGTGAGTGGCACCAACGCACCATCGACCTTGGCGCCCCGACAACGATGCCCCAGTTCGGTATGGACGCGGTAGGCAAAATCAACCGGGGTCGAACCTACCGGTAAATCAACGACGCGTCCTTGCGGTGTAAAGACGTAGAGCGTGTCGTCGAGCGCCGCTTCACGATAATGCTTTTGCCAGTCACGACTATCACCGATATCTTCACGCCAATTTAACAGTTGGCGTAGCAGCGCGATCTTGTCGTCGTAATTGCCGCCACTGCTGGCCCCCTCTTTGTAGCGCCAGTGTGCCGCCACGCCCAACTCCGCATGCTGATGCATGTCGTGGGTACGGATCTGGATCTCCAACGCGCGACCATCTTCACAATGAACGGCCGTATGCAAAGAGCGATAGTCATTGCCCTTGGGTTGCGAAATGTAATCGTCAAACTCTGAGGGAATCGGGCTCCAGATCTGGTGCACATAGCCCAGCGCCGTATAGCAGTCCTGAACCGTGTCGACCACGATCCGCAAAGCACGCACATCGAAGAGCTCGTCGAAGGCCAGGCCTTTACGGTGCATCTTGTTCCAGATGCTATAGATATGCTTGGGGCGACCATAGACTTCCGCTACCACACCCCGCTCTTTCAGCGCCGCTTGAACGCGGTGAACAGCATCGGCAATGAAGCTCTCCCGCTCGAGGCGCTTTTCGTCCAGTTTTTTGGCGATCTCCCGATACGTTTCGGGATGCAGAAAACGAAACGAGAGGTCTTCAAGCTCCCACTTCAATTCCCAGACGCCCAGTCGGTTCGCCAGCGGCGCCAGCAGGTCCAGCGTTTCACGAGCCACCGCGAGACGTGCCGGATCGGCGTTCTGCGCGTAAAAACGCAAGGTCTGCGTCCGCGACGCAAGGCGCAGGAGTACCACACGCACATCTTCCACCATGGCCAGCAACATTTTGCGCAGGGTCTCAACCTGGACTTTCAGATCCTGCGGGCTAAGCGCAGCATCCGTGGTAAAAGCCTGGGTAATCGGTCGCATCTGATTGAGCTTATGAACGCCCCGCACCAATCGCACAATGTCTTGGCCGTATTGCTGTTCGAAGCGATCTCGATCAAAGCCTTCCTGATTTGGAAAAGCAAACAACAAGGCAGCCGCGCGGGCTGTAGCATCCAGACGCAGCTCGGCAGCCAGTCCCGCCATCGCCACTGCATGCGGCCAGGTGGCCTCGCCACTCTCTAGGCGTTGATCACCGTAAACGGCCTGTGCGTCAAGCGCAACGGTCTGTAAATGTAGACGTTGCGTTTGATCCAGATCGGCCCAGACCGCATCAGGCAACAGTGAGTCTTTCATTATCAACGATCGAGAAAGCCCCGCACCAGGGCGATCTGGTCATCACTCATGAACATGGGCGCATGACCCACACCGGCAATGGTGGCGAGGGTTGCACACGGGCCACGACGGCTCATTTCGAGGGCTGTCTCTACGGATAGCAGATCAGACTGTTCACCCCGGATCAAAAGCGTCGGGCAATGAATCCGGTCATAGAACGCCCACAAGTCGACTTCTTGACCCAACACTGCCACTTCAAGCGGTTTACGGATATCCGGATCGTAGTTAAAACGGACACCACCGTCGGCGGTTGGTTTGAGCGTATGGTCAATCAGTTCAGACCAGTCGGCTTCTGAGGTCAGTGCGAAAGGCGCGAAAATAGTTTTTATGTAACGACGGGCAGTGTCGCCATCAGCAAACTGATGCGGTCCACTGACGTAGTTGACGATGCGTTTGAGCGCATCCAGTGAGAGCGTTGGCCCGACATCATTCAAGATCAGCCGGCGAATCGGCGTGTTTTTATGGGCGGCCATCATCATGCCAATCAAACCGCCCATGGAGGTACCCAGCCAATCGACCTGCTCAACGCCGAGGCGCGCCAGCAAGGTCACCATATCGGCGGTATAGGTCAGGGTGTTGTAGGCCATGGGATCGGGGTGTCGATCACTCTGGCCACGACCAACGACATCGGGCGCAATCACCCGATATTCATGAGAGAGTTTCGTGGCAAGTCGGGCAAAGTCCAGACTGTTGCGGGTTAGCCCATGCACACAGACCAATACGCGAGGGTTCGACGAATCACCCCACTCACGATAGGCCATTCGATAGAGCCCCAGGGCACCACCACAAAGCACCGAATGTAATACGCCACTTGAAATCTGATTCATTGTTTTGTCCCTATTCACTCGTCGCCCTGTGCTAACGCCGAACCCGGTTGATCCATCCAGTAGCGCCGATGGGTTTGGCGGTAACCGGTAATGATCATCGACGGCAGACTGATTTGCACCATGCCATCGTGATCGGTTCGGAACACCTTGATTCTACGCGCTTCATAGGCGGACAACACGTCTGGCTTGGGGTGCCGATAGCGGTTTCTGTACCCGACAGGGATGACTGCGACTTCCGGTTGCACCGCATCCAGAAAATTCGGCCCGGAACTGGTGCCACTCCCATGATGTGGCACGAGCATGACGTTGCTGCGATCAATACCTCTAGCCAGCAGCGAGGTTTCATCTGGCGTTTCTATATCCGACGTCAATAGCATGCTCTTCCCACCGACACTGACCCGGAGTACGCAACTCTGATGATTGGATGCCTGGTCTGCAGTGGGCAGACCGCCTTGCGGATAGAGGAACTCAAAGCGAACGCCATCCCAGCGCCAATCCGTGCCTGCCGCACAGCGTTTGGGCTGAACACCCGGCACCCCATGGGCAAAATGGGTGTCCGGTGCGTCGGCCACCCACGTCACGGGCATCGACTCCAGAACAGACTGCGCCCCACCTGAATGATCGGTATCGCGATGCGTCACGATCATGCCATCCAACCGATCAACACCGATTGCCCGCAGATACGGCACGATGACCCGATCACCGGCATCGGCCACACCGCTGTAATAGGGGCCTGTGTCATAAAGCAGGCTGTGATTGTGCGTACGAATCACCACCGCAAGCCCCTGCCCCACATCAAGCACATCGATCCGTGCCTGACCCTCGGGAATCTGCGCGGTTCGCGGCCACACCAGCGGAAGACACAAAAAGAGCGCCATCCAGCGTCCCGGCATACCGGCGGGTAACAGCCACCAAAGTGCGCCGACCACGGCAAGACTAAAGACGAGCGGTGTTGGCACAGGTGCGTGCCAGATGGCCACAGGCAAGGCAGCAGCCCACGAAAGCATGCTGACCAAGGGTGACATCAGGGCATCGGCCAGCACCAGCAACCCATCCCACGGGATCACCAAGGCAACAATCGTCAGCGGCGTGACCACCCCACTCACCCACGGAATGGCGATCGCGTTGGTCAACGGTGAGATTAACGAAAACTGGCTGAAGAACATCAGCAGAAATGGCAAGGTCCCAATGGTCACTGCCCATTGGGTTCGACCAAATCCCCGTATCCAACGCCGCAATCGACGACCCAGCGACGCCTGCTCATCCGCATCGCCATGCTCGGAAAGCGCCGCCCAAAGCAACAGGCCGACGGCCACGAACGACAACCAGAAGCCCGGACTCATGCCTGCCCAAGGGTCAAACAGCAACACCACCACCAGGGCCAGCAGCAAAATGCGAAACGGCGACACATGACGACCCGTCATCAGGGCGAGCGCGCCCACCGTCAACATGAACAGTGTTCGCAAGGCAGGGATGCCTGCACCAGCGATCAGGGTGTAGAAAGCAGCGGCAAACCAGCCGCAAAAGACCCCGGCTCGTTGCGCTGGTACACGGCTGGCCAGCCTGGGTGTCCGTCGCCAGCACCAGGCCACCAAAACAGCGACGAGGCCGGAGAATAGCGTGACGTGAAGTCCCGAGATTGACATTAGATGTGTCGTGCCGGTTTTCGCAAAGACTTGCCACATGTCACCGGGAATGGCTTTCTGGTCACCAATGGCCAACGCCGTCAAAATCCCGGCATCCGGATAACCTTCCGATGGCAATACGCGCTCGAACCGTTCACGAATCTGGGCACGCAAACGCGCAATCAGCGTTGATGGAGTCGCTACAAACGGGTCCAGCAACTGTCCACCCCGGATGTAGCCTGTCGCGCGCACCCCCATCTCGAAGAGCCTTGCCTCGACATCATAACCGTGTGGGTTCGCCAGGCCATGTGGGCGCTTGAGGCGGACAGTAAACTTCCAACGTTCACCGGGCTGAATCCGCTGGGGAATGCCGTTATTTATCGCCTCACCCTCGGTGTCTTTTTGCCAGACCGACAATTGGATCAAACCGGGAATGGGTCCTGGGTGCTCGGTGTGTTCAACGCGAAAGAGAAAGCGCTGACCGCGTGCGGTGCGATCGGGTAGGCTATCCACCATACCCACCACCTCGATGTTCCGCCCCATGGCCGCCTCAGGCAATTGGTCAGCCAAAACGATCGCGCTACGCCAGCAGGTATAGGAAATACCGCTCAGAAGGCCGCCGATTAAAACCAATAACAGCAGCCAAGGCGATGACCGGTGCCTATGCGACCGAGATTGATACAACAGAAACAGGGTGGTCAGGATTGCCAGCATGACACACCAACCCCAGGACAATGGGGGGATTACCGGCAACCACTGACACATCAAGATGCCAACGGCAAAGACCAGAAGCAGACCGGGCACGATGTGGGCAGATCTAGGCAGGCATCAAGCCGCGCTGAGATCGCCGTCCTGCAAACGCATGGTTCGATCAAGCTGAGCCGCCAGATCCGGATCGTGCGATACCAGCACAAAGGCAACACCGGATTGCACGCTTAACTGTCGGAAGACATCAAACACCTGGGCGGCGGTCTGTCGATCCAGGTTACCGGTCGGTTCGTCGGCTAGGACACAAGCCGGACGCGTCACCAGTGCCCGTGCCACTGATGTGCGTTGCCGTTCTCCACCGGATAAGGCGGCTGGTGTGTGACGCAGGCGGTGGCTCAGACCAACGCGACCCAGCCATTCCGCAGCTTCGGCTTCAGCTTCGGCCTTGGGCAGGCCACGCACCAACAGCGGCATGGCGACATTCTCGAGCGCTGTAAATTCTGGCAAAAGATGATGATGCTGATACACAAAGCCCATGTGCCGGTTGCGCCATAGCCCGCGTTCTTTTTCAGACATGGTTTGCCAACTGCGCCCGGCAATCAGCACATCGCCCGATGTCGGTTGATCCAGGCCGCCCAGCAAGTGCAGGAAGGTACTTTTGCCAGAGCCCGAGGCACCAACAATCGCCACCGATTCGCCCGCCGCCAGATCAAAGGATACGTCGCGCAGTACGGTAACCTCTTCGGCTTCACCGGCATAGACCTTACCCAGCCCACGACAGGACAACACCATTTCGTTGTTCACATCACTCATGACGCAGAGCCTCCGCAGGTTGAACCCGCGCTGCGCGCAAACTGGGGTAGAGCGTCGCCAGTAACGTCAATACAAAAGCGGTGATGGAAATGGTCAGGACATCGTTCCATTGCAGATCGGATGGCAAGTCAGAGATAAAGTAAATCTCGCGCGATAGAAAGTGCACACCAAACAAGCGTTCGATGGCCGGGACGACGACATCGATATTCAGCGCGAGCGCCACACCGCCTGCCACGCCAAGACCCAGACCAATCAGGCCAATCAGCGCCCCTTGCACCATAAAAATCATGGCGATACTGCCGCGGCTGGCGCCCAGGGTTCTGAGAATCGCGATGTCGCCCCGTTTATCGGTCACCGCCATCACCAGTGTAGAAACGATGTTAAAGGCGGCGACAGCAACAATCAGAAAAAGAATGAGGAACATCATCCGCTTCTCGATCTGCACCGCCCGGAAAAAGTTGGCATGCTTGCGGCTCCAGTCAACGAGAAAAGCGGCTTCATCCAGCCTTGGCGCAAGATCACGGGCAATGCGTGGCGATTTAAACGGGTCATCGACCTTGAGACGTACACCGGTGACTTGTTGCCCCAGTCTGAAAAGGATTTGGGCATCCCGCAGATCGATCAGCGCCAGGCCACTGTCGTATTCGTACATGCCAAAATCAAAAATGCCGCCGACCGTAAAACTTTTAATCCGCGGGATCACGCCAGCCGGGGTGACCACCCCCTCGGGTGCAATCAATGTCAGCCGGTCGCCAGTCACAACGCCGAGGGCTCTGGCCAGATCTGACCCCAACACGATATTGAACGATCCCGGTTGAAGACTCTCGAGTGAACCGGATTTCATGTGCGTTGCAAAATCGGCCACGGTGTTTTCAAGCGCAGGATCAATGCCGCGCACAATGGCGCCACGAACCCCACTGCCCGGCATCGTTGGCCCATCCGTCCGATCACGGCTAAGACCATTTAGCATCACCTGGCCTTCGACATACGGCGCTGCGGCCAAGACCTGCGGTAGCTCGCGACTTTGCTGCACAACACGCTGCCAATCGATCAACGCGCCATCCATGCCAACGACTTCGATGTGCGAGGTCACGCCCAGGATGCGCGAACGCAACTCCTTCTGAAAACCGTTCATCACCGAGAGCACAACAATCAGCGCGGCCACGCCGAGCGCGATCCCGGCCATGGAAAGGCTGGAAATAAAAGAAATGAAGCGATTGTCCTGACCGATCTGGCGGCGACTGCGGACATACCTCAAACCGATGAACAATTGAAAAGGAATTTTCACTATCAAACAGGCGCAACGCGCGAAAAAGCCGCAAAGTCGCTATGCTACACTCGATTCGAGCTTCCCACCGCCGCACGCCTCTGCTTAAACACTAATTGCCATGCATCTGACCCTGTTTGTTCCTGATCTCCATTGGCCAGATGTCGGGAATCGGAATGCCTACGATTTTAAGGGGGCTGAGGTTTTAGCGCGTGTGCTCTCGGCGGCGACGCGCATGCAAACACCCTTGACGCAGATCGATTCATGGGAAAGCCGGCTGGCAGGGCTTTTCGGATTCACAGACGCCCGCCCGCCATTGGCCGCCCTGCGCAGCCTCGGTGATGGCGCATCGCTTCCGGGCCGCGTTCTTTGCGCCGACCCGGTGAACCTGAGTTTTATTCAACAGGCCATGGTGTTGTCACCCATTGCTGCAGACAATTTATCGACACAGGAGACACAATCGCTGGTCGATAGCCTCAATCACGAATTTTTAGGTGAAGGGTACTTTTGCACGATGCCCGCTTCCGCAACCGCCGGGTCTGACGAGGCTTACCGGTGGTATTTCGTTCCAGAGGATCCGGTGACCGATCTTCCCGACCTCGCGGCATGCAGCCGGCTGGCCGGCCGACGTATCGACGCGGATGAAACGCGCCAACTTCTGGGCAGCAAGGGCCTACAGTGGGTCAATCGTATCCAGATGTGTCTAAACCAGCACCCAGTGAATGCCGCCCGCGAGACCGCGGGCCTGCCAGCGATCAATAGTCTGTGGCCCTGGGGCTTGGGTGCACTGGAAGAAACGCCCGCCCCCACCTTCAAGCGGGTCATCGGTGAAAGCCCGATCTTGAAGGGACTCTGTCTGGCCACCCACACGCCCCTGGAACCAGCTAGAGCCTTTGCAACAGATCCGAGCGCGCCAGCCCCAGAACTGGTCGTGCAACTCGGCCTAACAAGCGCCGTTCAACAGGATGATCTGGATGCCTGGCAAACCGGTATGACGCAATGGATCGAGGATTGGGTATCGCCGGCGTTGAGCGCGCTCATCGATCGACGGCAACCGCTGCAAACACTGACCCTTATCAGCCCGGGGACATACCAGGAGACCACCTGGGTGCTGCACAGCGATGACCGCGCAATCCGCGGCAATCTTCTGCAACGCTACCTGGGCATCCGTTCCAAGCCGCCTGCATTACACAGCCTGCTCGGATCATGCCCAGCCTGAAGCAACGGGCCTGGTCGGAGCGCACGGCCTGGCGACTACAGCAAAACGGGGTTCATCCGCTGCTCGCCCGCCTGTACGCCGCACGCGGCATACAAACACCTGAACAGATCAGCACCCGCATCGAAGACCTCGTGCCGCCAGGCGCGCTCAAGGGGCTCAATGAGGCTGCGCAGCTACTGGCAGATGCCATCGTCAACGGCCAGCGCATCTGTGTGGTCGCGGACTATGATGCCGATGGTGCAACCGCCTGCGCCGTGGCGCTACGTGGCTTGGGCTTGCTGGGCGCCAAACCTGATCGATTGCGTTATTTTGTACCAGACCGTTTCAAGCTGGGCTATGGTCTGACGCCCGCGATTGTTGATCTGGTCGCTCAGGGTTCCAACAGCCCTGCAGCCAAACCCGACCTCCTCATCACCGTCGACAACGGCATTGCCAGCATCGATGGTGTTGCCCATGCAAAAGCACGGGGTATGTCTGTGGTGATTACCGATCACCACTTACCAGGCAGCACCCTGCCTGCCGCCGATGCCATCGTGAACCCGAATCAACCGGGTTGTGATTTTCCCTCCAAGAACCTGGCAGGTGTGGGGGTCATGTTCTACACACTGATCGGTTTGCGCCAGGCACTGCGGCAGCGCGGCTGGGCGGCGGCCGAACAGGCGAACCTGGGCACCCTACTCGACCTAGTCGCCCTCGGCACGATAGCCGATGTGGTGCCACTCGACGCCAACAACCGGATCCTGGTGGCCAATGGGCTCGCCCGCATCCGTCAACGTCGTTGCTGTCCCGGCATTCTGGCGCTCTACGCTGTGGCCGGCAAGCAACCCGACCGCGCACAATCGACAGACCTCGGCTTTCTACTGGGCCCACGACTTAACGCCGCCGGCCGTATGGACGATATGCGCATTGGCATCCGATGCCTGCTCGCGGATGACATGGGTGAGGCGCTCAAGCTCGCCCAGGAGCTAGATCGGCTCAATATGACGCGACGGTCGGTTGAAGCGCAGATGAAGTCCGAGGCCGCATCGATTTTGAACCAACTGGATATCCACGCCACTGCCGGCATCAGTCTGTACGACCCAACCTGGCACGGCGGCGTTGTTGGCATTCTTGCCGGGCGCATCAAGGAACAGCTGCACCGACCGACCATTGTTTTTGCGGGGGATGGCCAAGGCGAAATCAAAGGCTCCGGGCGCTCCATTCCCGGTTTACATCTGCGTGATGCACTCGATCATCTGACCAAGTGCTACCCCGATCTCATCCTTAAATTTGGCGGCCATGCCATGGCGGCCGGACTCACCATCCGTGAATGTGATTTTCCGCTGTTTCAACGTGCATTCGATGAAGTGGTTGATCAACTCCTACCGCTTGATGCACGACAGCAGAGCCTGGCGGTCGATGGCGCATTGGGTGAGGGCGACCTGAATCTCCATAGTGCCCGCTTGCTTGCCGAAGGCATCTGGGGTCAGGGCTTCCCGGCGCCGATGTTTGCCAACAAATTCCAGATTCTGGAGTCACGCCTGCTGCAGGAGAAACACCTGAAACTGACCGTGGCCAGCGGCACGCAACGCATCGACGCCATCCGCTTCAACGACACGACCCTGCCCACGCAGGACGATACGCTGGCCTACGTGCTGGACATCAACCACTACAACGGCGTCGAGCGGCCACAACTCCGCATCGAAGCCGTTGTGAGCGGCTTCAACCCAGCATCAACCGGTTAATTCGGCGAACAAACCCCGCCGGATCATCGATCTGCCCGCCCTCGGCCAGCAAAGCCTCATCAAACAGAATCGAGGCATAGTCGTCGAAATGACCACCTTCGTTCGGTAGCAATTCCATCTTCTTCAGCATCGGGTGTTGCGGGTTAATTTCCAGAATCGGTTTGAAGTCCGGGGCATTCTGACCCATCATCTTCAGAATGCGCTGTAAGTTGGCACCCGGATCCTGCTCATCGGCCACCAGACAGGCTGGCGAATCGGTCAGGCGGTGCGTCACACGCACAGCTTTAAGTTTCTCACCCAGCGATTTCTGAATACGTTCTACCAGATCTTTGGCCGACGACTCGGCGGCGGCGCGCGCCTGCTTCTCGCTCGCATCCTCCAGTTCGCCCAGGTCCAGCCCGCCCTTCGCGACCGACTGTAGTGGCTTGCCATCAAAATCACGTAAGTGGCTGACCAGCCATTCGTCGACCCGATCCGACAGCAGCAGAACTTCAATGCCTTTCTTACGGAAGATTTCGAGATGCGGGCTGTTCTTGGCCGACTGGAAGGTCTCTGCGGTGACGTAGTAGATCTTGTCCTGACCCGGTTTCATGCGCGACACATATTCGGTCAACGACACTTTCTGCTCAGGGTTGTCGGTACTCGTCGTTGCAAAACGCAAAAGTTTGGCAATGCGCGGCTGATTAGCGTGATCTTCGCCAACGCCTTCTTTCAGCAATTGACCGAACTGGTTCCAGAAGGTCTCGTACTTGTCGGCATTATTATCGGCCAGCTCTTCCAGCAGGCCCAGCACACGTTTGGTACAGCCCGAACGGATTTGCTCGATATCCTTGCTCTCCTGCAGGATCTCGCGTGACACGTTGAGCGGCAGATCGGCCACGTCGACCACACCACGAATAAAACGCAGATAGACCGGCAGCAACTGCTCGGCATCGTCCATGATGAAAACACGCTTCACATAGAGTTTGATGCCATGGCGCGAGTTGCGATCCCACAGATCAAAGGGTGCCTGCGCCGGGACATATAACAGCTGGGTGTACTCGTGACGTCCTTCAACGCGGGCGTGCACCCAGGTCAATGGCTCCTGGTAGTCGTGCGCCACATGCTGATAGAAGGCTTTGTATTCGTCGTCGCTAATCTCGGTCTTGGGGCGCGCCCACAGGGCGCTTGCCTGGTTGACGGTCTCTTCTTCGCCGGTGGCCTTCATGGCCTTGGCTTCTTCGTCCCAGGTCTCCTTGACCATGCGGATCGGCAGCGCGATATGGTCAGAGTACTTGCGCAGGATCTCGCGAATCTTCCAGCCGTTGAGCAGATCTTCCTGCTCGGGACGCAGATGCAGAATGACTTCCGTACCACGACCCGGATGGTCGATCTCGGCCACGGTGTAATCACCCTCGCCGCCCGAAATCCATTCAACGCCTGCCGATACCGGCGCGCCAGCCTTGCGGCTGCGAACGGTGACCTTGTCAGCAACAATGAACGACGAATAAAAACCCACCCCGAACTGGCCGATCAGGTTGGCGTCTTTCTGCGCATCACCCGTTAGTGACGAGAAGAACTCCTTGGTGCCCGACTTGGCGATGGTGCCCAAATGCGCGATCGCTTCGTCCTTCGTCAAGCCGATGCCGTTGTCGGCGATGGTGATGGTTTTAGCCTCGGCATCAATCTGTACGCGAATACCCAGCTCCGGGTCATTCTCGAACAGGCTCGCATTGGCCAATGCCTC
Organism: Rhodocyclaceae bacterium; assembly: GCA_018883385.1. Taxonomy (GTDB): domain Bacteria; phylum Pseudomonadota; class Gammaproteobacteria; order Burkholderiales; family Rhodocyclaceae; genus Fluviibacter. Next base: position 46,585 of record VEQD01000005.1, read on the forward strand.
ATAGCGCAGTTTGTCGCAGGCATCTGAGGCGTTGGAGACCAGTTCGCGCAGAAAAATTTCTTTATTCGAGTACAGCGAATGAATCATCAGCTGCAGGAGCTGTTTGACTTCGGCCTGAAAGGCCTTTGTTTCAGTGGTTGTAGTCATAAGTGTTTGAATCAGAAGAGTTGAACACGTGTTGCCGACGCACTTGAGGGCGAACAGCGAATTTTCAAGAGGTCATGCGTCAGGATCAAAACCCGGTACGTCCAGGGCAACATAGGCGACTTCAATAATTTCCAGTTCCCGTGCCCCTTGGGGACTGTTAAATCGGGCGACATCGCCCGCTCGCTGCTTGATCAGCGCCCGGGCCAGGGGCGACACCCAGCTGATCCAGCCTTTGCCCGGATCGGCCTCATCGATGCCAACAATGCTGTAGGTGGCCTCGAGCCCGGCCTCGTCACACACAACGACGGTCGCGCCAAAGAAGACCTGCTCGCGATGCTCTTGCGCCGCAGGGTCGACGACCTCGGCCTCTTCCAGGCGTTTCATCAGAAAACGGATACGGCGATCAATCTCGCGCAAGCGCTTTTTGCCGTAAAGATAATCGCCGTTTTCCGATCGATCGCCATTAGACGCCGCCCATGAGACGACCTCCACAATCCGCGGACGTTCGGTCTTGACGAGATACTCCAGCTCATCGCGCAGACGCGCATGGCCACCCGGAGTCATGTAATAGCGTTGTTCAGTTGACATGGCGTCACAAAAAATTCATTAATCTGGCGGTTAAAGCGCTTGCCAGCCACACCGTTGCGGCGCAACATTAGGCATGTGATTTTACGGTGTTTGGGAACATATCATGAGTAATAGCCCACTCCATGGCAGTCTGGCCGGCCTGAAGGGTCTGGTCGTCGGCATCGCGAACGAACACAGCATCGCCTGGGGCTGTGCCAAAGCCTTCCGGACTGCCGGCGCCGAGCTCGCAGTGACCTATTTGAATGCAAAGGCAGCGCCTTATGTGCAACCTCTGGCCGAGTCCGTAGACGCACCCCTAGTTCTGCCGATGGATGTGGAAAATGACACCGAGGTGGCGGTGGTCTTCAAAGCCATCGAGCAACAGTGGGGCAAGCTGGATTTTCTGCTGCACTCGATTGCCTTTGCCCCGCTGCAGGACCTGCAGGGTCGGGTCGTTGACTCGTCGCGCGAAGGGTTCAACCGGGCCATGGACGTCTCCTGTCACAGCCTGATCCGCCTCGCTCGCCTCGCTGCGCCCCTGATGAAAGATGGGGGCGCCATCCTTACCATGAGTTACGAAGGCGCTAATCAGATCGCGCCGCACTACGGCATCATGGGTTTGGCCAAAGCCTCTCTAGAGGCGGCCACCCGGGCACTTGCTGCCGAGTTGGGCAGCAGCCAAATCACGGTGAATGCCATCTCACCCGGCCCTATCGCCACCCGCGCCGCCTCAGGTATTCGGGACTTCGACCATCTCATGCAAGATACAATCGACCATGCACCGCTGCATCGTCTGGTCACCATTGAAGAAGTTGGCGCACTGGCCACCCTGCTGGCCAGCCCTGCTGGGCGCGCCATCACCGGTGATGTCATTCTGATCGATGCCGGTCGTCACATCATGCTCTAACCCGAAGGCTTACGCGTATGTCGCACTCAACCAAAGATTCGTCGTCCAACAATGAGCTCGTGGAAAACAGACCGTTTTCAGAACTCAAAATCGGCGATAGTGCGACGGTCACCCGGACCGTTACCTTGGACGATCTGCGTCTGTTTGCCGCCGCAACCGGCGATGCCAACCCGGCCATGATCGATCCGCAGTTTGCGGACAGCAGCATTTACCGGGAGGTCGTTGCCAATGGCATGTGGTCGGGTGCCATGCTGGTCAACCTGCTGGGTTGCCAACTACCGGGACTCGGCACGATCCTGGTAGATCAGAACCTGCGCTTCCTGCGCCCCATTATGGTCGGTGATACCGCCACCTTCAAAGTCACCGTTGAGCGTAAATATGAGCGCACACAGCATGTGCTCTTTGATGCCGAGGTGATTCTGGAAAGCGGGCTCCGCGCCATCACGGGCACTCTGGAAGTGCTGGCCCCCACGGAAAAAATTATCCGGCCACGCATCAGTGTGCCGGAAGTGATTTTGTCGAATCGTGACGAACGACTACAGGCTTTCCTGAATCAGGCGAAAGGCCTGGATCCGGTCGTGACGGCCATCGCCCATCCGTGCGATCGCGAGTCGCTCAGAGGAGCCATACTGGCTGCAGAATATGGGCTGATCGAACCGATTCTGGTCGCTCCGGCGGCGCGGCTCGAGAAAATCGCCGACGAGGCGGGTCTGAATATCAGCCGCTACCGCATCATCGATACGGCATACAGCCAGGAATCGGCCAGGGTTGCCGTCGAGCTCGTCCGAAACGGGGAGGCCGAGGCATTGATGAAAGGCAGCCTGCATACCGACGAGCTCATGAGTGCGGTCGTCAATCGCGAAACCGGTCTGCGCACGGCGCGCCGCCTGTCCCATGTGTTCCGCATGGAAGTCGAAACCTACGCCAAACCGATTTTGATTACGGACGCGGCCATCAATATCCACCCGGATCTCGACGCAAAAGTCGACATCATTCAGAACGCGATCGATCTGGCGCATGTGCTGGGCATTGCCGAACCACGCGTGGCCATTCTGTCGGCCGTTGAAACCGTCAACCCCAAGATTCAGTCAACGCTGGATGCTGCGGCACTCTGCAAAATGGCCGATCGCCGTCAGATCACTGGCGGTGTTCTTGACGGCCCTCTCGCCTTCGATAACGCCATCTCGGCTGATGCGGCACGCTCGAAGGGCATCAAATCCCCTGTATCGGGTCTGGCCGATATTCTGGTGGTGCCAGATCTCGAATCCGGCAACATGCTGGCCAAACAGCTGGAATACCTGGCCAGCGCCGTGCCGGCCGGTATCGTCCTTGGCGCCAAAGCGCCAATTGTTCTGACATCCCGCGCCGACAACGCGGAAACACGTATGGCCTCCTGCGTCATCGCCGTGCTGATGGCCAACGCCAACCGCCAAAAACAAAAGCCGGCTTGAGAAAACTCAACGCCGGCTTTACTGGGCAATGACGACTCAGGTTAGTCGTTGGCGTCTTCGCCCGGCCAGTTCTTGATAAAGTTCTTGAGCATCCGGTTTTCAAAACCCTGCTCTTCCAGCACGGCTTTGGCCACGTCCATGAACGACACCACGCCCATGAGCACCTTGCCATCCATCACCGGCACATAACGTTGATGGTGGTTCACCAGGAGCTCACGCACGGCTTCGATCCGCATATCCGGATGCGCAATCACCGGATTAGTGACTTTGAAGTCCGCGACGGTCTGCGCCGACAAGTCGCCCTTGGTCTTGCCAACGGCTTGGAGCACCTCACGGAAGGTGATCAGACCAGACATCTCACCACGATCCATGACGACCAGCGAACCCGCATCATGTTCAGTGAGGGCGGCAACAGCCTCGCCCAGGCTAGCGCCCGAATGCGTCGTATAAAGCACGTTGCCCTTGAGTTTGAGTATTTCCTTAAGCAGCATAAAGCGTCCTGCGTATCTTTCTAAAAACGTGAATTAGCGTTGCAAATCGGCCAGTTTGCCGCTTTGACCATTAAAGGTATCGGCATCCGGCATGGGTTCCTTGCGCTCCGAAATGACCGGCCACTGTTTAGCCAATTCGGCATTGAGTGCCGTAAAAGCTTCCAGGCCGGCAGGGACATCATCCTCGGCATAAATCGCCTCGGCCGGGCACTCGGCCACGCACAGGGTGCAATCAATGCACTCATCTGGGTCAATGACCAGAAAATTCGGGCCTTCGTGGAAACAATCCACTGGGCAAACATCCACGCAATCGGTGTATTTACACTTGATACAGTTATCCGTAACGACGTACGTCATGGCATTCCTCTAAATGGGGGAGAAACAAGGGTGTCATCGACAACTTGCCCATTATGCCGTCTTGCGGCAAACTGCGCACGTCTCGCTTGTGTCCTTGCGCACAAACGGGCATAGTATTTATTTCCTAATCACTTATTCCGCTAGAGGCAATGCGCTATGAGCGAACATATTGTCCACGTCACCGACAGCTCCTTTGCGGCTGATGTTCTTCAATCGGCTACCCCCGTCTTGCTCGACTTCTGGGCAGAATGGTGCGGCCCTTGCAAAATGATCGCCCCGATTCTGGACGATGTCGCCAAAGAATATGGCAGCAAACTCAAGGTTGCCAAAATCAACATTGACGAAAACCAGCAAACCCCCGCTCAGTTTGGCGTACGCGGCATTCCCACCCTGATGCTCTTCAAGGGCGGCAGCGTCGAAGCCACGAAGGTGGGCGCTCTGTCGAAATCGCAACTGGTTGCCTTCCTCGACGGCCATCTGTAATATTCGCGGGGTGGTCGGCGACCACCCCGAGTCATCCCGAGCCACTCCAGGCACACCCCCGCATCACCGTAACACCTGACCGGAGCAACTCCGGGCAGAAGGCTAATCCTCCAGTGATGACGCCAAGCGACACCGCCAGTCGGTCTCCAGTCGCTGCAAGCCTGCACCAGGCATCTCACCTCCCCGACCCGGTTCTGACGTTTTAGCGTACTTCGTGCGTTCAAACGCCCGGCGCCTCGGATGGTTCCCGATTTTCTTACACGTTCCGCACGTTCACCATGCACCTTTCCGAACTCAAATCAAAGCACGTCAGTCAACTGATCGATCTGGCGACCACGGCCGGTATCGAACACGCCAACCGTCTGCGCAAGCAGGAACTGATTTTCGCCATCCTCAAGGAACATGCCAAAACCGGAGAAAACATTTTTGGCGACGGTTGCCTGGAAGTGATGCAGGAAGGCTACGGCTTTCTCCGTTCGCCGGAGTCTTCCTATCTGGCCAGTTCGGACGACATCTATGTCTCCCCCTCCCAGATGCGCCGCTATAACCTACGCGCCGGCGATACGGTCGAGGGCGAAATTCGCATGCCGCGCGAGGGCGAGCGCTATTTCGCACTGACCAAGGTCGACAGCATCAACGGCCAAGCGCCGGATGCCTGCAAGAACAAAATCCTCTTTGAAAACCTGACACCGCTCCACCCGAATGCGCCGCTGCGCCTCGAACGCGACAGCAAGACCGAAGAAAACCTCACGTCGCGCATCATCGACATGGTGGCGCCCATCGGTAAGGGTCAGCGCGGCCTGCTGGTCGCCTCACCCAAATCCGGCAAAACGGTCATGCTGCAGAACATCGCGCACGCCATTACGGCCAGCCACCCCGATGTGGTGCTGATCGTCCTGCTGATCGACGAGCGCCCGGAAGAAGTGACCGAAATGCAACGCTCGGTGCGTGGCGAAGTGATCGCCTCGACCTTCGACGAACCGCCGGTCCGTCACGTGCAGGTCGCCGAGATGGTCATCGAGAAGGCCAAGCGCCTGGTCGAGCACAAAAAAGACGTCGTCATCCTGCTGGATTCGATTACCCGCCTCGCTCGCGCCTACAACACGGTTCAGCCGGCCTCCGGCAAAGTGCTGTCGGGTGGTGTCGACGCCAATGCCCTGCAGAAACCGAAGCGTTTCTTTGGTGCGGCCCGGAACATTGAAGAAGGCGGCTCACTGACCATCATCGCCACCGCGCTCATCGATACCGGCAGCCGGATGGACGACGTGATTTACGAAGAATTCAAGGGCACCGGCAACATGGAGATCCATCTGGATCGCAAGATGTCGGAAAAACGCCTCTACCCGTCGATCAACGTCAACCGCTCGGGCACCCGTCGCGAAGAACTGCTCATTCCACAGGAAATCCTGCAGAAGATCTGGGTGCTGCGCAAACTCCTTTACCCGATGGACGATATCGAGGCGATGGAATTCCTGCTCGACAAGGTCCGTTCGACCAAGAACAACGCCGAATTCTTCGACGCCATGCGCCGGGGGTAGTTGCAATCACTTGAAAAATCAGAGATAATTGAAAGCTTAACGGGATCCGGCCACATCCGCCGGATCGGCACGCAACTCCCAAAGGAAACACCCATGCGCTCAGGCATCCACCCCGAATACAAAGAAATTGAAGTCACCTGCTCGTGCGGCGAAAAGTTCACGACCAAATCGACCATGAACAAGGCGCTGAACGTCGAAGTCTGCTCGAACTGTCATCCGTTCTACACGGGTAAGCAGAAGATCGTCGATACCGCCGGTCGCGTTGAGAAGTTCCGTCAGAAATTTGGCGGTCTGCGCAAGTCGGCCTAAATTCCGACCTGGCAGAATAACAAGGGCAGCCACGGCTGCCTTTTGTTTTTTTGTATGATTGAGTGGCTATGTCCTTTCTAGACCTCCGTCCCACGCCCCCCTCGGCACAACCGGACGCGCCCGTTCGCTGGAGCACCTATTCGCGCCAACCCCTGCTGATGAGCTGGCCGGTGGCCTTGTGTCTACTGTTAATCCTGCTGATTCCCGGCCTGATCGGTCGCGACCCATGGCGGGGAGATGACGCCGAACAATTCGGCGTGATTGCGCAACTGCTGCAGGGCGGCAGTTGGCTGGTACCCGCCTTCCAGCTGGAGAGCTGGGATCAATCACCCCTGTATTACTGGGTCAACGCCCTGATTGCCTGGCCGTTCAGCTTTTTTCTGGATCTGCCCGACGCCGCCCGCATCGGTAATCTATTCTGGGTTGGCCTTGCCCTCTATGCGCTCTTCGAGGCCGCCAAAGTCTTCTCCAGCGGCGAAGACGCCCAGGTACTGCCCTTTCTGATGCTGGGCGCACCGGGCCTCATGCTCACCGCGCACGAAACCCAGCCCGATCTGGCCATCATGGCGGGCTACGCTGTTTTCTTCTGGGGATCCAGTCGGCTCTGCTTTGAACAGGTATCACCCGGTTCTACCCTAACGGCCCTCGGTCTGGGCATCACCATCCTGGCCGGAGGCCTGCCCATTGCGCTGCCATTGGTCATGACGCTGCTGGGCCTCTTCCTGTTCAAACAGCGGCTGCGCCTTAATACGCTCATCGCCCTGATGCTTGGTTTACTCATCGGACTCTCCTGGTTTGTTCATGCCGCCGCCTTTGGCGAGCCAGGCACGGGCAACTTCGCTGACGCCTTATTCAAGGCGATCTGGCCGACCAGCACCCTTCGTGGGCTTCAGGATTTACCAACGTCGTTGCTCAATTTCATCAAGCTGGTTGCCTGGACCAGCTGGCCGACCTGGCCCATTGCCGCCTGGACACTATGGCGCCGCCGCCTGACCTTCTGGCATCGTCAGAACCTGATTCCGCTCAGCGTCTTCATCCTGGCGTTCCTCCTCGAGATTACCACCACCCCGGCGCGCCCCTCAAAGAGCCTCGTGCTGTTGATGCCCATGCTGTTATTGGCTACGGCGTCGGTCACCCACCTACGCCGAGGCGCTGCCAATCTGCTGGACGCTTTTACCCTGACACTGTTCACACTCACAGCAGGTTTCATCTGGCTGGGCTGGATCGCCATGCATTTCGGGTGGCCCGCATCGCTGGCACAGACGGTCACACGCCTGGAGCCCGGTTTTAGCACCCCACTGACCCTCCTGGCGCCGGCGATTGCCTTCCTGCTGACGATTGGCTGGTTCGTACTCATGCGCAACATTCCGCGCTCGCCGGTTCGGGGGATTCAGCACTGGTTTACCGGCGTCACACTCACCTGGGCGCTGGCGGTGGCTCTTTGGCTGCCCTGGATTGACCATGGGATGAGTTTTACCCGCCTGGGCCAACAGATTGGTCAACAAGTCGATGGTACCGGGTGCATCGCTACGTCCAAAGTCGCAGACGACGCACGCGCCGCACTATCCTACCAACTGCAGCGGGCGATGCCACGCGCTGGTCTCAGCGCTGGCAAAAACTGTCAGTGGCTATTGGTAGAGACCCCCGGCCACCAAAACGAGATCCGGCTACCCAATGGCTGGGAAAATGCCAGCAAGGTCTGGGCCGGTCATCGTCGTGGTAACCGCGCCGAACGCTACACCCTCTTCCGGCGCGTAGACAGCGCTAAGCCTGATCAGCCTTGAGGAAGTGCGCGCGGTAAAAGCGTAGCTCGTCGATCGATTCGTGAATGTCGGCCAGCGCCGTATGTGCGCCGGTTTTATTGACGTGGGCCGACAAATCTGGCCGCCAGCGCCGACACAACTCTTTGAGCGTACTCACATCGAGGTTGCGGTAATGAAACCAGGTCGTCAATTCCGGCATGTATCGCGCCATAAAGCGTCGATCCTGACAGATCGAATTGCCACACATCGGACTGATGCCCTTGCTCACCCAGACCTGCATGAATGCAATCGCCGCCTGCTCGACGGCGCGCATGTCCAATCCAGACTGGCGCACGCGATGCGTGAGACCCGAGGTGCCATGGGTTTTCGTATTCCAATCATCCATACTAGCAAGCACCGAATCTGACTGATGAATGGCCCAGGACGGCGATTCGGCCACAACGTTCAGATCCGCATCGGTCACGACCATGGCCAACTCCAGAATCGTATCGGCATCCGGATTCAGACCAGTCATTTCCATATCCAGCCAAACAAGCCGTCGTTGATCAATTGTCATGCGTGATTACCTTCAAAACGTTGACTCGCGATAAGATTCGGCATTGTGTCACAAGTCACTTTTCCGATGTCCGATATCACCCTCGCCTTTTTGGCGCTCGTACTTTGCAACCTCGTCATCCGGCTATGGTTATATCGGCGACAAAGTGCCTCGGTACAACATCATCGCGACCAGGTGCCTGACGCATTTTCTACTGCTATTGGTTTGGCTGATCATCAGAAGGCCGCCGACTATACCGTGGGCAAAATGCAGCTTGGCCAAATGCAGTTATGCGTTGAAACCATCTGGCTACTGGCACTGACTCTGGGCGGTGGCATCAATAGCCTTTACAGCTGGGCACTAGACCTCACATCTGCCAATACCCCCTTGCTCACCGGACTGATTTTTCTTGCCATGCTTGGGTTCGCCTCGGGTGTGATTGATCTGCCCTTTGCGATCTACCGGCAATTTGGTTTAGAGGCCCGCTTCGGTTTCAACCGAATGACCCCGGCGCTCTTTGTCACCGATCTGATGCGAAGCACCCTTGTCGGCGCATTCATTGCCCTGCCCATCCTCTCGCTCTTACTCTGGTTGCTGCAAAACGCTGGTCCCACAACTTGGCTCTGGGCCTGGTTGGCCTGGATGGGTTTCAATGCGTTGTTGCTGTTCCTCTACCCGGTGCTCATTGCGCCATTGTTTAACAAATTCACGCCGATGCCAGACTCGGCGCATAAGGCGAAGCTGGACGCCTTGCTCAATCGTTGCCATTTTCATGCCAGCGGGCTCTTTGTGATGGACGGCTCACGTCGCTCCGCCCATGCCAACGCTTATTTTACGGGCTTTGGTCGGCATCGGCGCATTGTGCTTTTCGACACCCTCATCAATCAGCTCACACCCGACCAGCTCGAGGCCGTGCTGGCGCATGAAATTGGCCACTACAAGCGTCAGCATCTCCCCAAACGCTTGCTGACCATGTCGATCATCTCCCTGGCGCTGCTCTGGGCCTTGTTTCAGCTGTTCGAAGCGCCCTGGTTCTACCAAGGGCTCGGCGTTCAATACGCAAACCCAGCCACGGCGCTGGCGCTCTTTAGTCTGGCCATGCCGCTCTGTCTGCTCCCCCTCACCCCCTTGAGTAACGCGCTATCGCGCAAACACGAATATGAAGCCGATGCATACGCGGCCGAGACCAGCCAGGCGCATGCGTTAATCCATGCCCTGGTCACCATGTACCGCGAGAATGCGGCAACCCTGACCCCGGACAGCCTCTATTCGTTGTTTCATGACTCGCACCCACCCGCTGCACTGCGTATTGCGCATCTTGAATCCACCAACCATTAATTCATGAAGCCAACCGCCAGCTTCACCGCCCGGATCATTGCCAGTCATGGCCGGCACTATGTGGCGCGCGATGCAGCCGGCAAGCTCTGGCATTGCATTGCCCGGGGAAAAAAACGCGACGTGGCTGTTAACGATGTCGTGCATCTCACCGATTTGGGTAATTCTGGTGATGTGAGCCAGCCGCAAGCCGTCATTGATGAAATTGAAGTCCGCTCAAACCTCTTTAGACGATCGGACCAGTTCAAAGAAAAAGCCATTGCCGCCAATGTCGATCAGGTCTGGTTTGTCGTCGCGACCGAGCCCTCGTTCGATCCGGAACTGCTCTCCCGAGTTCAGATCGCTTGCGCCGCTGAAGGTATCAACTTCACGATCATTCTGAACAAAGCCGATCTTACCGACCTGCTGCCCCGAGCAGAAGACCTGCTAAACATCTTTGCACGCATTGGCATCCCGGTCATTCAGACCTCGACGCTGAATGGTCAGGGTCTGGGTCAGCTCATTCAACGCATCAATGGGCAAACGACGGTACTAACCGGTCAATCCGGCATGGGCAAATCGTCATTGATCAACGCGCTCGTGCCCGATGCCAAAGCGACCATTGGTGAGATTTCGCATTTTCTGGATACCGGCCGGCACACGACGACCACCGTGCAGGCTTATCAGCAAGTTGCCGATACAACCATCATTGACGTACCCGGCCTACAGGTCTTTGGCCTATCGCACCTGACCGAAGAAG
>VEQD01000006.1 GCA_018883385.1 Rhodocyclaceae bacterium
AAGGCGGCGGTCCAGCCGGCAAAATGCTGTTTGAGCGTGCGGCCCCATTCGGGGTATTCCGCACGGAGTGCGTCCTGTTCCGAGAGGCGGACGCCATAGGGCGGATTGGTAACCATGAGGCCGGATGATGCGGGTGCGGCGATCTCGACGAAGTCGCTCTCCATGAGTGCGATAGCATCGGCGTAGCCGACCTGCTCGAGGTGGCGGTAAGTGGCGGCAATGGCGCCAGGGTGGACATCGCTGGCGAACAGGATCCCTTCGGGCAATGGGGTGATGGCGGCACGTGCATCGGCGCGTAGTTTGCGCCAGAGCGCTTGGTCGGCTTTGGCCCAACGTTCGCAGGCAAAGCGGCGGTTCAGACCCGGTGCGGTGTGGGTGCGCATCCAGGCGGCTTCGATGACGATGGTGCCACTACCGCACATGGGATCGAGGAAGGTTTTGTAGACGGAGGCACCGGATTCGTCGGTATCGTTCCAGCCGGCCAGTGCGAGAATGCCAGCAGCGAGGTTTTCTTTGAGCGGGGCCTGGCCAGCAGCGCCACGATAGCCGCGCTGCCAGAGCGGGTTGCCCGAGCTGTCGATGTAGAGCGTTGCGCTTGTTTCGGTGAGAAAGAGTTGTATGCGCTGATCGGGGTGGTTGGTATCCACATTGGGGCGCGCACCATGATCGGCACGGAAGCGATCGCAGACGGCATCTTTCACACGTAGGGTAATGAAGTCCAGGCTCTTGAGCGGTGACTTCACGGCAGTGGTATTGACGCGAATGCTCTGGCTGACGTCGAACCATTCGTGCCAGGCGATGTCGCGTGCCATTTTGTAGACGTCGTCTTCCTTCTGATACGGTCCTTCGGCGAGTTTGACCAGGAGTCGTGTGGCATAGCGCGAGTGCAGATTCGCTTTGTACAGCGCTAGTTGGCCAGTCTCAGCTTGCACGCCCCCGCCGACTTGGGCGACACGGGTCATGCCCAATGCGCTCAGCTCGGCAGCCAGCAGTTCTTCCAAGCCGCGCGGGCAGGAGGCAAAAATGTGCATGAATCAGCTTTCGGGTCAGAAAGGTTTGAGCACGACAAGGAGCGTGATCACCGTGAGCAGGAGGACCGGGATCTCGTTAAACCAGCGGTACCAGACGTGGCTATGCGTATTTTTGCCAGCAGCGAACTGTTTGTAGAGGTATCCACAGTAATGGTTATAGCCAAGCAGAAACACGACCAGCAGTGTTTTTGCGTGCAGCCAGCCGCCGGTGAAGCCGTAGCCAAACCAAAGCCACAGACCCAGAGCGATAGCGCCGATTCCGATGGGCGTGACGAACTTGTAGAGTCGGCGCGCCATGCCGAGCAGGCGCTGGTATTCGGCCGATTGGGTGTCTGGCACGGCGGCCAGATTGACGTAGATGCGAGGTAGGTAGAAAAGACCGGCGAACCAGCTCACCACCAAAATGATATGAAAGGCTTTGAGGGTCAGCATGGGGGCACCTTCAGTGTTGCGAGAAAATCATGCACCGTTGGGTAACGGAGCCGGATCCGGAGTTCATTGAGCAATCGTTTGTTGTCCAGCCGGCGCGATTCTGACATGAATGAGTAAAGCATGGGGGAAACGCGGGGTTTCAATTGCTCGCGCGCTAGACGCTCGGGTCGGGGTATGCCCGTCGCATCGGCGACAGCATCGAACCAATCGCCCATTTTCAACCGGCTATTGTCGACCGTATTGATGGCGCGCAAGGTTCCAGAGCGGTAAAGCGCGAGCCAGCAGATGCGCGCGAGATCGTCGGCATGAATATGGTTGGTCCAGGTGTCGTCTTCCGGTCGAAGCGCCGGAGTACCGCTCCGTAAACGGTCGGTGGGAAGGCGGTCGGCTGCGTAGATGCCGGGCACGCGAAGGATGCCGCCAGTGTGGCTGTTATGCCCAACCCGGCTGCTACCCCGCTGCCAGTGCCGTAAAGTTTGTTCGGCGGCAACGCGACGCCGGGCCCGTGCGGTGTTCGGACGGACGGGGCAGGTCTCGTTGGTCAGCGCCCCCTGGCGGTCGCCGTAGACCCCGGTGGTTCCAATGAGCACCAGTCGGCGTGGTAGACTGCGCCCACCATGCAGGGCGGCAAGAAAATGGTTCAGGCGGTAATCTGCTGCGTGATCTTCGGCCGGCGGTGCCAGGTAAATGACACTGTCGGCAATGCCTCGTAAACGATGCAATGATCGCGGTTGATCCAGGTCGGCTGCAATCGGCGTTGTCCCCAAGCCACGCCAGGCCGACCATGCCGGACTGTCTGGCGCGTGACGCAACAGGGCGCGAATACGGTAACGGGACCCATGTGCATTGATTTGTTGGGCGATGCGCACAGCGACATCACCGCAACCAGCCAGCAACAGGCGGGGTTGTCGAAAGCGCCGCGGCAATGCGCGCGGGGGGTGAGTGGCACGGGGGGTTGCGGTCGGCATGGCGTTATTCTACGGTTTCTCGTTTTTGTCATTCAGGATTTGTTATGACGCATCAGGTTACGCTCAATCCGATCAATGCCTCCTTTCGTGCCGATGGGCATGAAACGGTGCTCGAAGCAGCGTTGCGCCACGACTTGTTGGTGCCGTATGGTTGCCGCAATGGGGGCTGCGGTGCTTGCCGCGCCAAAATAACCTCGGGTTTGGTAGATCACGGCAAGTCCAGTGAGACGACGCTGACCCCGGCCGATCGTGAGGCGGGCTTTGCGCTCTTATGCTGCGCGGTCCCGCAGACGGATGTGACGGTCGAGGTAAAAGATGTGCGGCGTAGTACTGATATTCCGGTCAAAACCCTACCAAGCCGGATCGAAAGCCTGGAAAAGCCGGCTAACGATGTCGCCGTGTTGACCCTCCGCCTGCCGGCAACGGAAGTGTTCCAGTTTCATGCCGGGCAGTACATCGACATTCTGCTTAAAGACGGCAAGCGTCGCAGTTTCTCGATTGCCAATCCGCCGCACGATACGGCAACCATCGAGTTGCATGTGCGCCATGTGCCGGGCGGCCTGTTTACTGACCAGGTGTTTAGTACGATGAAGGTGCGGGATATTCTGCGTTTCAACGGCCCACACGGCAGCTTCTACCTGCGCGAATCGACTAAGCCGATGATTCTTTTGGCAGGTGGCACCGGTTTTGCCCCGATCAAGTCGATTGTGCTCGAAGCGCTGTATCTGGAACTGGATCGGCCAATGCATATCTACTGGGGTGCGCGTGATCGCGTTGGCCTGTATCAATATGAGGTGGTCGAAGCCTGGGCGGCGCAGTATCCACACATCCAGTTCATTCCTGTGCTGTCTGAACCAGAGTCAACCCCGGGCTGGACAGGTCGAACGGGGCTTGTTCACGAAGCCGTGTTGGCCGACTTTCCGGATCTATCGAACTACGAGATTTATGCCTGTGGTGCACCGGCCATGATTGCGGCAGCACGTTCGGATTATCTCGGCACAGGGCAGCTGCCGGAAGACGCGTTCTTTGCCGACTCGTTCGAGTTTGCCGCGAACTAATAACCCCTATGTGCCTCATCGCCTGGCGCTGGCAGCCCAATGACGACACGCCACTGGTGTTGCTGGCGAACCGGGACGAGTTTTATGCGCGCCCGACGCGGGCGCTTGCCCAGTGGGCGAATTCACCCGTGATCGCGGGTCAGGACCTGGAGGGTGGCGGCACCTGGTTGGGCGTGACGGCCAGCGGCAAGCTGGCAGCTCTTACCAACTACCGTGACCCGGCGATGATGGAAGACGGCCGGCCCTCGCGAGGATCACTGGTGCAGGGATTTCTGGAAGGCCAGCTCGGTAGTGAGGCATACCTCAACGAGCTGGCGCGCTACGCGCATCAGTACAACCCGTTTAATTTGTTGGTCTACGATGGCTTGCAGCTCATGGGCTGCGAAAGCCGTGGCCAAGACTACCAAATCGTACGCACGAAACCCGGTGTTGCTGCCGTATCGAATGCAGACTTTGATTCGGCCTGGCCGAAGGTGGCAGCACTGCGGGAGGCTTTGAACGACGCGCTATCTGAAGACGATGCCACAGATCAGCAATTGCTGAAGCTCCTGGAAAATCGTGAGACTGCCCCGGATACCTTGTTACCCGAGACGGGTATACCGCGTGATTTAGAGCGCGCCCTGTCAGCGGCTTTTATTACGCTGCCTGCTTATGGTACGCGGGCATCCAGTGTGGTGCGTATTCATGCCGATAGCGTACATATGATTGAACGTTGCTTCGATGCAGCAGGTGTGCGAACTGATGTGGCGATTTCGCGCGCACGCACGGTTCAGAAAGGCCGATGATGCCTGGCCTAAGTCTGCGATCGTGGCTCGGTGTGTTGCTGGTGGCTGTGTCATTGAGCGCCTGGAGTGCGCCCTCTAGGCTGGAGGCGCTGCCGCCCGGGCTGGCCAATGAGGCCACGATTAATGGTCTTGCGGGTGTGCGCTACGCCATTAATCAGACCAGTGGCGTTGCACTCTTTCTGCGCGACCTTGAGCAGAGCCTGCGGACCATGAACCGGGATCAGCCCGGTGCACCGATTACCTATTTGTCGATCTCTGGCGGCGGTGGTCGCGGCGCTTTCGGAGCCGGGCTGCTGAATGGCTGGAGCCGACAGGGCACCCGGCCCGACTTTAACATGGTGACAGGCATCAGCACCGGTGCGTTGATGGCTCCCTTCGCGTTTCTAGGCGCCGCGTACGACCCGGTGTTGAAACGGCTGTATACCGGCGTGACCGACAAGGACGTGGTGCGTGAACGCACCTATGCGGCGATACTTTTCTCGGATGGCTTGGGGGATACATCGCCGTTATACAACTTGATTTCTGAATATGTCACACCAGAGCTCTTACGCAAGATTGCCTATGAATATACGGTGCGCCATCGTTGGCTATTAATCGGTACTAACAACCTCGACACCGGGCAACCGATCATCTGGAATATGGGCAAGATTGCAGCCTATGACACACCGGAAGCATTGGCGTTGTTTCGTCGCGTGATGCTGGCTTCGGCATCCTTGCCCGGATTCTTCTCGCCGGTGATGCTGGATGTGAATTACCAGGGAAAGACCTATCAGGAAATGCATGTCGATGGCGGTGTCAGCCGGCAGGTTTTTCTTTATCCGGCGTCTCTGTTTCACGAGAGCGGCGCCTACAAATTGCTCGAGGGACGTAAACGCGAGGCCTATCTGATCCGCAACGATGTGCTGGATGATGAGACCTTCCAGACGGTAGAGCGCAAAACGCTCCCTATCGCCAAACAGGCGCTGCGCCAATTTGCCCGTTCGCACGAGGATGGCGACACGCTGATGGCTTACCTCACGGCGCAGAAGGATGGCTTCAGTTTCAACATGGCCTATGTGACGGATGATTTCATCAAGGCCAAACCCAGAAGCCAGTTTGATCAGGCATTTATGCAGGCTTTGTTTGCGCACGCCGAGGCGCTCGCTGCGCGCGGCTATCCCTGGTCTAAAACACCGCCAGGGCTGACCGAGGCGCTGTCAGGTAGCCTCAACAAATTCCGGGATGCCGTAAACGGTAGCCAGACGCGTTAGTGTGCTTCATCCCAGTTCAATCCAATGCCGATATCGACGACCAGTGGCACCTTGAGTTTCGCGACCTGAGTCATTAATCGCCCCAAGGCATCGTGAACCAGGACACGTTCAGTCTCTGGCACGTCGAGCACCAGTTCGTCATGTACTTGCATGATGAGTTTTGTGGACAGATTCTCTTTGTCGATCCAATCTTGAACCGCGACCATCGCCATCTTGATGAGGTCGGCGGCGGTACCCTGCATCGGGGCGTTGATCGCAGCGCGTTCTGCGGCCTGACGTCGCCCCTGTTGTCCGGCTTTGAGATCGGGCAACCAGAGACGGCGGCCAAAGACGGTTTCGACGTAGCCATGGTGATGTGCTGATTGGCGTGTTTCTTCCATGTAACGGGCAACACCGGGATAGCGATCAAAATAGCGATCAATATACGTCTGTGCGGCACCCCGTTCTACGCCCAGTTGTTTGGCAAGTCCGAAGGCGCTCATGCCGTAAATCAGACCGAAATTAATGGCTTTGGCGGCACGGCGTTGTTCGTCGCCTACTTCCAGCGGCATCACCCCGAAGACTTCGGCGGCGGTGGCACGGTGAATATCTTCGCCATGGGCAAAGGCATTGAGCAAGCCATGGTCTGCAGACAGGTGTGCCATGATGCGTAATTCGATCTGCGAATAATCGGCCGAGATAATGCAGTGCCCGGGCGGCGCAATGAAAGCTTCGCGAATACGTCGACCCTCGGCGGTCCGCACGGGAATGTTCTGCAGATTTGGATCGGAACTGGCAAGGCGGCCAGTCACCGCTGTGGTTTGTGAGTAGTGTGTGTGAACGCGACCGGTGGCCGGATTGATCCGTTGCGGCAATTTGTCGCAATAAGTGTTTTTGAGTTTGGCAATGCCGCGATATTCCAGCAACGCCCGAGGCAGCGGGAAATCCAGTGCAAGCTCAGTCAAGACTTCCTCGTCGGTCGACGGTGTGCCGGAGGCGGTTTTTTTCTTGACCGGCAGCCCCTGTTGCGTGAATAGGATGTCGCTCAGCTGTTTGGGTGAGTTGAGATTGAAGCTTTGACCAGCCAGCGCGTGCGCCTCCGATTCGAGGATCAGCATGCGCTCACCAAGTGCATGGCTTTGATCTGCCAGTCGTTGATTGTCGATCAGCACCCCATTCTGTTCCATCGTGAACAACACTTGCGCGACGGGAAGCTCAAGCGCTCGATAGGTTCGTTCAAGCCCGTGTTCGGCGGCTAGACGTGGCCGTAGACAATCGGCAATGCGCATGGTGATGTCGGCATCTTCGGCGGCATAGGCCGCCGCATCGGCGACAGCAACCTGATCAAAAGTGATCTGATTGGCGCCTTTGCCGCAAAGGGCTTCGTAGGGAATCGTTGGCATGCCCAGATGGCGACGTGCCAGTGCGCCCAGTTCCAAGGCGCCTGCGCTGACCTGCCCGGCTTCAAGGACGTAGGCCATGAGCAGGGTGTCGTCAACGATGCCCGCCAGATGGACGCCGTGATTGGCGAAGATGTGCTGATCGTATTTGGCGTTCTGCAATATCTTTTGGGGTGCGGGGTCTTCCAGCCACGGCTTCAGGCGGGCGAGCGTGCTATCGAATGGAAGTTGATCCGGTGCATCCGGACCGCTGTGGGCCAGCGGCAGGTAGGCTGCTTCTCCCGGGGCTACGGCAAATGAGATGCCGACCAGACGGGCCTGTTGTTCATCCAGGCTGGTGGTCTCAGTATCAAGCGCGACACGTTCGGCCCGGATGATTTTGTCCAGCCAGTGTTCTAGCGTTTCGGCATCGAGAATAATTTCGTACCTGGCACGATGCGCACCATCGTCAGGCAAGAGCGTGGGTGTCGGCTCGGCAGCATCGCGCTCAGTGGCGAGGTTCATTCTGGCAACCGGCGCCTCGAGTGCTTTCAGCCAGGTCTTGAAGCCGTTGTGATGAAAGATGTTGCGCAGCGCTTGGGTATCTTCGGGCTGAGCTTGCAGCGCGCTGATCGGTAGCGGAAGCGGGACATCCGTCTTGACCGTTGCCAGCATGCGGCCCAGGGGCAGGAAGTCGAGATGAGCGCGCAGATTCTCGCCAGCAACGCCTTTGACTTCGGCGGCGTGCGCGATCAGATGATCGAGATCGCCATAGGTCTGAAGCCATTTGGCGGCCGTTTTAGGCCCGACTTTCTGCACGCCGGGGATATTGTCGGCGGTGTCGCCCACTAGCGCCAGGTAATCAGTGATGCGATCCGGCGGCACACCGAATTTGGCTTCGACCCCGGCAACATCCAGACGCTCATTGCTCATCGTATTGACCAGCGTCACTTGCGGGGTGACCAGCTGCGCAAGATCCTTGTCGCCGGTGGAGACAACGACATGCATTCCATTCGCGGCAGCCTGACGTGCCAGGGTGCCGATCACGTCATCGGCTTCGACACCATGCTCCATGAGAATGGGCCAGCCCAGTGCGCGAACGACCTGGTGGATGGGTTCGATCTGTCGCACCAGGTCTTCCGGCATGGGCGGGCGGTGTGCCTTGTATTCGGCGTACAGTGAGTCGCGAAAGGTGGGGCCGCTGGCATCAAACACACAGACGCGGTGTTCGGCCGGGATTTCGGTCGCCAGACGACGCAGCATTGCAATCATGCCGTAAAGTGCCCCTGTTGGATCCCCGGCCTGATTTCGCAGGTCGGGTAGTGCATGAAATGCACGATAGAGGTAGGATGATCCGTCAACGAGTAGCAGTGTAGGCATGAAGACAGCAGAGGTGCGGCGTGGAAGAAAATATGAAAAACGGATTCCACTCGGTGGAATCGGCGGCCGATGCCGCAACGCTGACCGAGCGGGAGGCCTGGCGCCTGTTCGGGATTATGTCAGAGTTCGTCGAAGCGACGGATCGTCTGTCCGAAGTTCGTCCGGCGGTCTCCATTTTCGGGAGTGCCCGTGTTTCACCGGAATCTCCCTATTACCAGCTGGCAGAGACCATTGCGGCACGTCTGTCGGAGGCCGGCCTGGGCGTGATCTCCGGCGGCGGCCCCGGGGTGATGGAAGCCGCCAACAAAGGAGCCTTTGGGGGGAATGGACCGTCGATCGGCCTCAATATTGAATTGCCCCACGAACAGCACAGTAATCCGTACCAGGATATTTCGCTGGGATTTCGTCATTTCTTTGCGCGTAAATATATGTTCGTGCGCTTTGCGGTTGCTTACGTGGTCATGCCCGGTGGCTTCGGCACGCTGGACGAACTGATGGAGGCATTGACCCTGATTCAGACTCGAAAAAGCCGCCAATTCCCGGTCATTTTGGTGGGGTCGGCGTTCTGGGCCGGCCTGATCAGTTGGCTGAAAGCGCGTCTGGTTGAAGAAAAGATGATCAGCCCTGAAGATATGGATTTGCTCCAGGTCATCGATGATCCAGCTGAGGTTGTCGAAGCCATCTTCCGCCATTACGAGACCCGTGGTTTTGCACCCTTGCCCGGCGAGCGCGAGCTTTTGCTGAACCTGTAATAAAATCGGCGCATATCAAATGTCTGGATGCCGCATGCCTGCCCCTACTCTTTGCAATAACCTGTTACGCGTCACCGCTACGGGCTTCCTGCTCTCCGGCTTATGGTTGTCGCTGGATGCCGCTGCGCAATCCTCGGCCAAGCCGGCCGCTCAATCAGCCTCTAGCCTGCCGCCGCAGGTGGTGACCTACGATCCAGCGCTCAGTGACGCACAGGCCTCCGCAGAAGAAGAAGGGGCGGTCACCATTACGCCAGACGACCGGGGTACCAGTATTCAACGTTACGGCTCGGGCGGTCGACCGACACGCGAGGTCGTGAATCCGCCGCTCTTGCCAGAGTATTCCGAATCGCCGCCTCCTGAGCCCCAAAGCGTCATTCCTGATTCCGACCCAGTACGTGGTGACATGGTGCAGCCGCCGATGTGGACGCTCTGGAGCTGGTAACGTATGCCCCGTCATTATCGTCACCCCCCCTGGCAAGATATGCATCCGCACGATGATCTGCCACCGATTCACCATGTGGGTGTGGGTCATGGGGTGCGGTGGATTAGTGAAGGCTGGGCACTGTTTCTTCGCCGGCCCGGCTTCTGGCTCCTGGCCGCGCTCCTGCAAACGTTGCTAGTCATGCTGGTGCTGCTCGTACCTTTACTCGGCCAAGTGGGTGCTCATCTGCTCATGCCGATTCTGTCGGCCGGCTTGATGGTGGTGGCGCAGCGCATTTATTACGACGAACCGGTCACCGTCCCCGAGGCGTTCACCGGCTTTAGAGAGCATGCGCCGGCGGTAGTGAATGTCGGCGTTTGGTACATGTTGGGCTGGATGTTGATTGTTGCCCTAGGTTTGCTATTGGGCGGTGGTGCGGCGCTGTCGGGTATGGCCGTGGGCCTAGAGACACAGTATGAATGGCTGGGTACCATCATCAGTGTGTTCGGCATTTTGCTGGCGATTGTGATCAGTCTGCTGCTGGTGTTGCCGTTGGTGATGTCTGTCTGGTTGGCCCCGCCGCTAGCCGTCTTTCACGATATTCCTGCCATGCAGGCCATGAAGCATTCGTTCGTGGCCAGCTGGCGCAGCCTGCCTGCCTTTGTGGTCGCATTCTTTCTCGTGGCATTGATGCTGTTTCTGACCAGCCTGACCCTCGGTCTGGCCTTGCTGGTCGTGATCCCGGTCATGGCCGGTGCCACCTATGCGGCTTACCGGGACCTCTTCGAATTGCCGCAGCATACGCCGCCAGCCAATTCGGCAACAGACGATACCGGATCCGTGGATGCCTGAAGTAATGAAAGCAGGCGACCCACCGCCGGGCGTCCAGAGGATGAAGTTGCAGGATGGTTGGCGCTGGTTTCATTCGGGATTTGCCCGTTACCGTCGCAACCCAGTATTGATGATGTTCTGGGTGATGACTTATTGGACCACGCTTGGTTTCTTGGGTTTGGTGCCGATATTGGGTGATATGTTAGTGGCCGCGCTGGCACCGGTGCTGCTGATCGGTGTGTTGTCCGGTTGTCGTGCACTGGATCAGGAGACGCACCCGGCATTCACGGTAATTTTTTCCGGCTTTGGGGCGCGCTTGCAGCCGCTGATGGGGTTGGGCATTCTGCATTTTTTGCTGACATTGGGCGCGCTGGCATTAACGGCCATCGGCGATGGTGGTGTGGTGCTGCAATACCTGTTGCGCGGCATGCTGGGGTCGCCTGACCTGGCAATGCCGGACGCGGCACAGCTCTCGCTGATGGGTTTGATTCTCGCCTTGCTTGCTTATGTGCCGATCATGCTGGCTTTTGCGTATGCTCCGCTGCTGGTTGCGTGGCGTAGCTTCGGTTTGAGCAAGGCACTGTTTTTTAGCCTGGTTGCGTCGTGGCGCGCCGGGTTTGGGCTTTTGGGTTTTCTGACGGCGATCCTGGTGTACGGCGTATTGTTGCCGTCTTTGGTCATGATGTTCTTGTTGGCTTTGGGTTTAGATGATGCGTTGGTGACTTCGCTGATCGTGGTGCCAATGATTGTGGTGCTGGCACCAACCGTCGTCTCCGGGTTTTATTCAAGCTACAGTCAGGTATTGGCAACGCCCGCCGACAGGGGCGCTACGCCACAATGAATCGTCGATTGATCGGCGTTTTGGGCGGCACTTTTGATCCGATCCACCGGGGTCACACAGAGTTGGCGCATGATGCTGTAAGGGCGTTAGGACTCGATCAACTACGTTGTGTGCCCGCCGGCAACCCAGCCCATCGTCCGATGCCGGTCGCGAGCGCGACAGATCGACTGGCATTGGTGCGGTTGGCTTTTGCTGACCAGCCGGGCTGCGTGATTGATGATGTCGAAATCCGCCAGCCCGGTCCGTCTTGGACGATCCTGACGCTAGAGCGTTTAAGGGCAGCATGCCCGGATGCCGCATTGGTATTGATCGTGGGCGCTGATGCCTTTTTGGGGTTGCCAGGCTGGCATCGGTGGCAGGAGCTCATCAGCTTGGCGCATATTGCGGTGGCCAATCGTCCGGGGTCAGACCTAGATATCCTTGCGATGCCCGCTCCCTTAAAGGACGTGTTTCAGACGCATCACGTCACAGACGTCTCTGCATTAAAGCGGCACACCGCCGGATGTATCGTTTCATTTACCATGACACCCTGTACAGTTTCAGCCACGCAAATTCGCTCAGCCTTGCGTCAAGGCCAGCCCATTCATGGCCTGGTAGCGACTTCCGTTGAAAACTATATTCGTCGTCACCACCTCTACACCTGAATTACTGCCATCTTATAGGAACCCGCATGCCCAAAGAACTGTCCATAAAAAAACTGGAATCGCTCGCCATCGATGCCCTAGAAGACATCAAAGGGCGTGACATCATCATTGTGAATACAACTAAAGTTTCGCAGATGTTCGAACGGATTATTCTGGCAAGTGGTGACTCCAATCGTCAGGTGCGCTCCCTGGCGCGTAGCGTCGCCGATAAGGTGCGTGAAGCGGGTGGCGAGGTTTTGTCGGTGGAAGGTGAAGAGATGGGGGAATGGGTCTTGGTAGATCTGGGCCCCGTTGTCGTTCACATCATGCAACCGGCTGTACGTATGCACTTTGATCTGGAAGGCCTGTGGGGTCAGGGAAAGCCAGCCGGGATGGCTGCGGAGAAGGCGGCAAAGAAGGCAGCGCATACTGCGGCAGAAAAAGCTCTAGAAAAAGCATTGGGCGAAAAGAAGGCTGCGACTAAAAAGCCGGCCGCCAAGAAACCCGCTGCCAAGAGATCAGCCGCAAAGAAGACTGCTGCTAAAAAACCAGCGGCGAAGAAGGTTCCCGCGCGTAAATAAGCCGCCGCATGAAGTTGCATCTGATCAGCGTTGGTCAACGCTTGCCTGATTGGGCTGAGACCGCCTGTGCGGATTATTTGAAACGTTTCCCACGTTCGCAGCCGCTAGTGCTGCATGAGATCAAGGCCGAGTCACGGTCCGGTAATCGTACGGCACAGCAGATCATGGATGCCGAAGCGGTGCGCATCGAATCGGCAATACCGGCGGGTGCCCGCCGGATCATGCTGGATGAGCATGGTGCTGATCTAACGACGGTGAACTTGGCAAAGCGGTTGGAAAATTGGCAAATCGAGGCGCAGGACGTCGCGCTGATCGTTGGAGGAGCTGACGGTATTGCGCCGGCACTCAAGGCGACGGCGCACGAGATGATTCGCTTGTCATCGATGACGCTACCGCATGCGCTGGCTCGCGTGCTATTGGCCGAGCAGCTTTATCGGGCGACTACGGTTTTGTCCGGTCATCCTTACCATCGCGAGTGACGCGTCGTGCAGACGATCTGGCTTGCCTCTAAAAGTCCGCGCCGTGCCCAGCTGTTGCGCGATATGGGCGTGCCCTTCGAGGTACTGAAGTTCACAGGCGCGGATGGCATCACCTATGAAGTGGATGAGTCCGCATTTCCTGGCGAATCACCGCAGGACTATGTCCGGCGTGTTGCCTTGGATAAGGCGCTGCATGCGTTGTCCTATCTGAAAGATCGCGCGATGCCATTGCGGCCATTGCTGTCGGCAGACACGACGGTGGCGATTAGTGGCCATATGCTGGGCAAGCCAGCCGATGCAGCAGAAGCGCGCGCGATGCTATCGGTACTCTCTGGGCAGACGCATGAAGTACTTACCGCTGTGGTGGTGGTTCATGGCGATCAGATCCGTCAGGCGCTATCCCTGAGCCAGGTCCATTTCATGCCACTGTCGGATGCGGTGATCGAACGCTATGTCGCCAGTGGCGAGCCTTTTGATAAGGCCGGTGGTTATGGCATCCAGGGCCATGCCGGCATTTTTGTGTCCGAGATACAGGGCAGCTTCACCGGAATCATGGGGTTGCCATTCCATGAGACGGCGCAGTTACTCGAACCGCTCGGCTTTCAGATCTGATAGTTTGCGACAGACAGAATGGCTTGAGCGGCGATCGTTGCGCCATCATGCGGCAACGGTGGGCGCCCCGGCTGCGCCATGAGTTCAGCGAGCCCTTGAGAAAAGTTGCCTTGATGTAAATCAATCAGTGCGAGTTCGCTGCAACGCGCGAACTGATGGAGCCAGCGGATCAAGACTGCTTGCTCTGGCCAATCGGGGCGCTGGACGTAGAGCACGGGCGTGCCCGCGAGGGCCGCCTCGACAAAGGTGCCGTAGCCGGGTTTGCAGATCACCGCATCGCAGCCGGCCAGGAGATCGCAAAAGCTCCAGTCATGACGCTGGCGCAGGGTGTCGACATTGACGATGCCGCGTTCTGGATCCCCTTTTGCTGGAAGTGATGGTTGATTCGCAACCAGCAGGTTCAATGCATTCTGAAGCGGCCACTGGTCGAGCGGTAAAGCAGTTTCGATACCCCCCATCCCGATCAGTATCCGGGGTTGATGGGGGTAGGGTAGATGATCGCGCAGCCCCAGTACGATTTGGTGGCGAGGCAGAGCGCTCACGGCGCCGACGGGCGGCAGGATCTGCTCTTGGTGGCCGCGCATGGACATGCCCGGCGACAGACGCAGTGCGCATGTGGTGTTGTCGTATATGCCAGCCAGTCGACTCAGCACAGCGGTACTGCCCGGTAAGGCTGCAAAGTAAGTTTGCGCCATATCGGCCCAGTTGAGTGAGCTTAAGGCAATGTTGGGCATGCCGAGCGCCTGTCCTGCAGCAAGGGGAAGGTCGCCAATATCGCTGATAACCAGGTCTGGTCGTGCTCCTCGGAGGATGGCGCAGGCTTCTTCCAGATGTATGGCCCAATGATGTTCGCGTTGCTGATAACGCTGCCAGCTGCCAGCAATATCGACATGGAGCGCGTCGAGCATGACGAACCCAATGTCACAGGGGCTCTTTATATGGATGAACGGTACATGAAGGCGCTGACTCAAGGTCTTGATTGGCAGCGAAGTCCAAATCGTCAGTTCAATATCCGGACGTAACGCAAGCAGCGCGTTGCAGATGGGGGCAGCCTGCCCCAGGTGGCCAAGGCCGTGCGCGCTGATGGCGAACAACAGCCGTGGCATGTTTTTGGGGTCAGCGTATCGCCGGCGGCGCAGCGGCAATCATGTCTTCAGAAGGCGTTTCAATCAGTCTTGCCAGATAGGCGCCGTCATCATTGGCCGACCAACTGTCACCGTGGACCCAGACGGCATGACCAATGCCGCGGCCAACGTCAACGGATTCGCGCTCGCGTCCTTCCAGTGCGGTGATCTGCACAATGCGGTTGCCGGATGGGTGAATCACTTCGACCCAATCGCCTACCGAGAAGCGGTTGCGCACATCGATACGAACTGCGTTGCGTTCGCTATCCCAGACAACATCGCCGGCATACTGGCTACGGCCGGATTCCGAATAGCCGCGCATATAATTTTGCGTGTCCGAATCATGGTGGCGCTGGTAGAAGCCATCGGTATAGCCGCGGTTAGCTAGGCCTTCCAGTTCCCCTAGGAGGTTGGGGTTAAAGGGGCGGCCCGCTTTGGCATCGTCAATCGCTCGGCGATAAGACTGGCACGTACGGGCAACATAATAGGGGGATTTGGTACGACCTTCGATCTTGAGCGAGTCAACGCCAATTTCGATGAGTCGTTCGACGTGCTCGATGGCGCGCAGGTCGCGTGAGTTGAGAATATACGTGCCGTGTTCATCTTCCTCGATCGGCATCTGTTCGCCGACGCGGGTGGATTCTTCAATCACCATGGGCGGCATGGTATTGCCGGTCATGCCCGGCGTGGCTTCGGCCTCAGCATCCGGCTTGAGCTTGTAATCCCAACGGCAGGAATTGGTGCAGGTGCCTTGGTTCGGGTCGCGGTGATTGAAATAACCCGAGAGCAGGCAGCGGCCGGAATAAGCAATGCACAGTGCCCCGTGTACAAAGACTTCGAGCTCCATTTCCGGGCAGCGCTGGCGGATTTCAGCGACTTCGTCGAGCGATAGTTCGCGCGATAGGATGACGCGACTGATACCCATCTTGCCCCAGAAGCGGACCGTAGCCCAGTTAACCGTGTTCGCTTGCACCGAGAGGTGCACCGGCATTTCCGGGAAGCGTTCGCGCACCATGTCGATCAGGCCCGGGTCAGCCATGATCAGGGCATTCGGTTTCAAGGCGACCACGGGTGCCATATCGTCCAGATAGGTCTTAAGTTTGGCGTTGTGCGGCGAGATGTTGCTGACCACGTAAAACTGTTTCTGGCGCGCGTGTGCCTCATCGATACCCTCCTGAAGGGCATCCAGGGTGCTGAATTCATTATTGCGCACGCGTAGGCTATAGCGCGGTTGGCCGGCGTAAACGGCGTCGGCGCCAAAGGCAAAGGCAGTCCGCATCATGGTGAGGGAGCCGGCAGGAGCGAGGAGTTCGGTATGTTTTGACATAGTAGAATGACGAGAATAAGCGCATATTCTACCTATGGCCGAAAGCATCCTCATTAATTTCACTCCGCAGGAGACCCGGGTCGCCATCCTCGAACAGGGGATCGTCCAGGAACTGCACATCGAACGCCACGCCACGCGGGGCCTCGTGGGCAATATCTATGTGGGCCGAGTGGTCCGTATCCTCCCCGGTATGCAGTCGGCATTTGTCGATATCGGGCTGGAGCGCACGGCCTTCTTGCACGTCGCCGACATCTGGCAAGCACGCATCGGTGAGCCACCCAGTCGCGAAACGCAACCGATTGAAAACGTCATTAACGAAGGCCAGACGCTCCTGGTTCAAGTGATCAAGGATCCGATCGGCACCAAGGGCGCACGGTTATCGACGCAGGTATCCATTGCCGGCCGCATGCTGGTGTACCTGCCGCAGGAAAAACATATCGGCATTTCGCAACGGATTGACGAGGCCGAGCGCGAAGCGCTGCGCGAGCGATTGACCCGGTTAGTGCCGGCCGAAGAGGCGGGCGGTTTTATTCTGCGGACGATTGCTGAGACGGCAAGCGATGAGGTCTTGCAAGATGACATCAACTACCTGCGCAAGCTGTGGGGCGATATCAAGCAGCAGATTAGCGCTGCCCCGGTCCCTTCAGTGATTTACCAGGATCTCTCGCTGGCGCAACGGGTACTGCGTGACTTTGCCAATCCGGAGACGGAGCGCATTCTGGTTGACTCGCGTGAAACTTTCCAGAAGCTACAGGAGTTTGCACGTGTGTACATGCCAGCGATTGTGAACTTGCTGGAGCACTACAACGAAGACCGGACGCTCTTTGATCTTTATGGGGTTGAAGACGAGATTCAACGAGCACTGGCGCGGCGTGTTGACCTAAAATCGGGTGGCTATTTGATCATTGACCAAACCGAAGCGATGACAACGGTCGATGTCAATACGGGCGGTTTTGTGGGCGTGCGCAACTTTGACGAAACCGTCTTTAAGAACAACCTGGAAGCGGCCCAGGCCATTGCCCGTCAGCTACGACTTCGCAACCTGGGGGGCATCATCATTCTCGATTTCATCGATATGGATCAGCCGGACCACCAGGAAGCTGTGTTGAACGAACTGCGCAAATGTCTAAGTCGTGACCACATGCGGATGACCGTGAACGGCTTCACGGCACTGGGTTTGGTCGAAATGACCCGCAAACGAACGCGCGAATCTTTGGCGCGTGTGCTATGCGAAACCTGTCCGACCTGCGATGGTCGCGGCCAGGTCAAAACCGCGCGGACCATCTGCTACGAAATTCTGCGGGAACTCGTACGTGAATCACGTCAGTTCATTGCGCGCGAGTATCGCGTCATTGCCAGTCAGAAAGTCGTTGATTTGTTCCTTGAAGAAGAGGAGCAGGCGCTGGCCATGGCGTCGGACTTTATCGGCAAGCCAATCTCCCTACAGGGAGAGTCTGGATACGGCCCGGAGCAATACGATATCGTGCTTTTGTAGTTATACGGCCAGGCAGGTGTATTTGTAGGACAGATACGCATCGATACCATGCTGCGAACCCTCGCGGCCGAAGCCCGATTGCTTGATCCCGCCAAACGGAGCGACTTCGCTTGACATCGTGCCTGTGTTGACGCCGACCATACCGTATTCCAGCCCTTCCGACATGCGGAAGATCCGCCCTGGGTCCTGGGTGTAGAAGTAGGACGCCAAACCGAATTCAGTCGCGTTAGCCAATCGTAATGCTTCGGCCTCGGTGCGGAAAGAAAAGAGCGGCGCCACCGGGCCGAAGATTTCTTCGTGCATCATGCGCATGTCTTCCCGGAGGCCTTTGATGATCGTCGGTTGGAAATAGAGACCCCCTCGCGCGTCACGCTGGCCGCCATAGGCAATTGATGCGCCTTTCCCGACCGCGTCTGCGATCAGCGCTTCCACCTTCTCAACACCGGCCATGTCGATCAGCGGGCCGACTTGAACATCTTTGTCAAAACCGTAGCCTACCGGCAATGCAGCCACCTTGGCGGTTAATTTCTCGGTAAACGCATCCATCACGTTCTCGTGAACGAGGAAGCGATTAACCGAAACGCAGACTTGACCGCTATTGCGGAACTTGCAGGCAATAGCGCCTGTGACCGCCGCATCGAGGTCGGCATCGTCAAAAACGATGAAGGGGGCATTGCCGCCCAGCTCCATCGAGAGCCGCTTGAGGGTCGGCGCCGATTGCGCCATCAGCAATCGGCCAACCTGGGTAGACCCTGTGAAGGAAAGCTTGCGAACGCGCGGGTCCCCGGTCAGTTGGCCTCCAATAGCGATTGATGCATCGCCATC
Organism: Rhodocyclaceae bacterium; assembly: GCA_018883385.1. Lineage (GTDB taxonomy): Bacteria > Pseudomonadota > Gammaproteobacteria > Burkholderiales > Rhodocyclaceae > Fluviibacter. Next base: position 18,174 of record VEQD01000006.1, read on the forward strand.
GCCCGTCACCACATTGAACACACCTGCGGGAATACCGGCACGTTCCGCGAGAACGGCCAGTGCAAGCGCCGTCATGGGTGTTTGTTCTGCGGGTTTGACGACCACGGTGCAGCCTACGGCTATGGCGGGCGCGACTTTGCGGGTAATCATAGCGGCGGGAAAATTCCAGGGCGTAATCGCAGCGCAGACGCCAACAGGTTCGCGTGTGACAAGAATCCGCTTGTCAGAGGTATTGGCTGGTACGATTTCACCATAAGCCCGGCGTGCTTCTTCGGAAAACCATTCCACAAAGGAGGCGGCATAGGCCACCTCGCCCACGCCTTCGGCATAGGGCTTACCGCCCTCGGCGGTAATCATGGTTGCCAGGTCGTCACGATGCTTTTGAATCAGTTCAAACCAGCGGCGAAGTGCAGTGGCGCGTACCCGTGCCGTCTGGGCGCGCCAGGCAGGAAAGGCAGCCGCGGCAGCATCAATTGCGAGGCCAGTTTCGGCGGCGCCCGCATTACAGATTTCGGCAATGGTCTTGCCAGTACCTGGATCACGCACCGCGAAGGTATGACCTGTGGTGACCCATTGACCGTTGATGTAAGAACCCGTTTGAAGCAGGGTGCGATCTTTGATTCGTGAGAGCGGCATAGTGAACTCGAAAAGTACAGTCAATGATTCGAATAGCGTGGCTGCGAGAGGGAGTTGCGAAACATACCTTCCTGCGCCACACTTGCCATCATATGATGTTCTGCCGCTCGCCGCGACCCTTGTCGATACCGATCCTATCTCGCCGCCGTTTTTTGGGCCTGGCCATGATAGTGTTCGGCGCAGCGGGTTGTTCGACGACTGGCAGTAAGCGAGGGATCACCCGATTTGGTGGCGATAATTTAGCACCGGGACCCCAGGGTCAGGAGGTCACCATCATGGCCATGCATCTGATCGACACGGGTTACAAATTTGGTGGTAAAAATCCTGACGCTGGCGTAGATTGCAGCGGTATGGTCAGCTGGCTCTACAGGCAAGCGGCATCCTACTCGCTTAAAGGCAGCGCACGGGACATGGCGAAGCGCGGCCGTCCAATTGCGCCACCCGAGGTCCGACCGGGCGATCTGATCTTCTTCAACACGCAGGGATTCAGTTATTCGCATGTGGGGATTTATATTGGCGATCAGCGGTTTGTACACGCGCCCAATAGTCGTGGCAAAGTCCGGATTGATCGGCTCGATCAGGGCTGGTTTGCGACGCGATTCGAAGAAGCCCGCAGCTACTTTGACTGATCCCTGCTACCGATTGGCCGGTATGGCGACTTTGCTCATGCGCTCGAGTATGACATCGGTCTGTCGTATCAGGCCTTCGGTTTCGCCCTTGCGATAGTAGTACTGCGGACTGGGCACCATGGAAGCCAGCATGGCCGCCTGTGGCGGACTGAGTTCGCTGGCCGAGATGCCGAAATAGTGACGTGCTGCGGCCTCGGCACCAAAGATGCCCGTCCCCCATTCGATTTCATTCATATACACCTCGAGAATGCGACGCTTACTCCACGTGGCTTCGATCATCAGGGTGATCAGCGCTTCTTCACCCTTGCGAATAAAACTCTTCTCAGGCCATAGGAATAGATTCTTTGCCAGTTGTTGTGTGATCGTAGATCCGCCTGCTGCAATCTGTCCGCGCTTTTCATTCTTTTCGATAGCCTTTTGAATGCCGGCAAGGTCAAAACCCTGGTGCTGCATGAATTTACTGTCTTCGGCAGCGACGAGTGCTCGTTTCAGATGTACAGAGATCTGGCCATAAGGTACCCATTGATGCTGCAGTTGGGCGGCCGAATTTTTTCGCTGGAGCTCTTCTAGACGAATCCGCATGAATTGCGTCGGGCCCGGCTCCGTAACCCGCCAGATCAGGACCCAGCCAAAAAACCAGAGCTGAATACCGAGAAATACGCCGATCAGGATGAGCGGTATGCGAATCCACCAACGCGTCGAGCGGCCGGACATGGTGTCAGTGGCGCGCCAATCGTTCGCGCAGCGCCCGATAGACCGGTTGCGTCTCCGGCGTGACGCCACGCCACAGGGCAAATGCCACTGCCGCCTGTTCGACCAACATACCGAGACCATCAGCCAGGTGCAGAACACCTGCTGTTTTTTGTGCATCAAGAAAGGGGGTTAGTACCTTGCCGTACATCATATCGTAGGCAAAACCATGGGCCGTTAGCGTGCCTGGCGGCAAATCAATGGCTGCGCCATTTAGGCTTGCGCTGGTGGCATTGATGACAAGATCAAAAGCACCATGTCGATTGGTGTCGGCAGATAGCGCATCTAAGCCGCAACCATAGATGGCAGTTGTTTCTGACTTGCTGGAAAAAAGTTGCGCCAGCATTTCGGCTTTGGCAGCCGTACGGTTAGCGATGATCAGCGCCGCAGGGTTGGCGGCGAGTAGGGGCAAGACAACGCCACGTGTGGCTCCGCCAGCGCCAAGTAGCAGCACTCTCTGACCCCGGAGTTGAAGTCCGTGACGTTGTTGTAGATCATTGATCAAGCCTTGGCCATCGGTGTTGTCGCCAAGCAGACCTGCGTCGTCCCAGGCGATGGTATTGATGGCCCCAGCGAGCGCAGCGCGATCGCTGAGTTTGCCGTGTTGGCGCGCAAAAGCCCAAGCTGCCTCTTTGTGGGGTACGGTGATATTGACCCCACGATAGCCCTCGCGGGGTAGGCGGCTGAGTGTCGCACTGAGTTCTGCCGGGGCGATATCAAGTGCCTCGTAGCTGAGGTGTTGGCCGGTTTGTGCTGCAAAGGCCGCGTGAATCACCGGTGACAGCGAGTGATGAATCGGGTGACCGAGTACTGCGTAGCGATCGATAGAATGAATGAGGGTCATCGGGTTTCCACGGCGTTGCCCCTGGTGAAAGACCAGGTGCGGGTAATGTCGAGATAATCAGTTTCTTTACGAATGTCGGGTGGAAAGGGCGCAAAAGGCGCTGCGATCATGACGATGCGCTTGGCAGCGTCGTCCAGCATTTTGTTGCCTGAGGAACGGAGCACGATAATGCGATCTACGTTGCCATCTGGCCGAAGCGCGACCGACATGACCAATGTTCCAAAGAATTTACCACGTGCTTCTTCCGGATAGTTCATGGCGCCGATGCGTTCGACTTTGAGGCGCCAGTCTTCGAGGTATTGGCTGTACCGGTAATCTTTCATGCCAGGTGTCAGTGTGACGCGGCGCCCGCCCCCCATGCTGCCGGTTGGGGTTGGCGCATCCGCCGGTGCCAGGGCTTTATCGATGGGTGCGCTTGCCCCAGGATCGGGGCGGGCAATGCGCGATCGGGCATCCTGAACGCGTGGCGCGGGAATGGGCTGCGCCTTTGCTGCGTTCGCCTGCGCTGCGACGGGCTTTTGCAGCGCATGAAACGACACCAAAACAGATTTGTCTCCCTGTTGCGGTATCCGGATGCCGTATTGGGGTGCGAGCACAATCAAATGTACAAGAAATGACAGACCAATCGCCAGCCAGAGTAGTCGGTCAGACAGCAGCGCGCGCCACCCGACCGGCTTCAGGTGCCATGGCGCCTGGCGGTTGAGGTTTTGCTGCATCGGGGGGGATGGCGGCAGCACGGGCATGACGCTATTGTAGTCCCTGGCAAGGGAGGATTACTGGCTCGCTCCAGGGTTTTCAGCAGGTGCGTTGGCGTCGTCCGTGGCGGCCGTTTCCTCTGCGTCGGCCAGGGCCTCTTCGACCGGAACCTCATCGAGCAATTCCAGGCTTTCACTCATCGTGCTATCAGCAACACCCAGCACAGATTCAAAACGGGTTGGTACCGAGAGCTCAAGTAAATCTGGTGCCCCCAAAATGAGCCGAATGCGCGTGCCCGGTGTTGGCTCAGGTACTGATGGCACCGGAATAACGAGCGGCAGGCCATCGATGCGTACATTCGGCGTGTTGCGCAGCATGGTGCCATCACATTGGGTCGTTGCCGATTGTTGCAACCAGCGCAGACACCAGTAACGTTCCATGCGGCGCTGGAAGTCGGCGTAGCCGGTGTAGGTGAGATCAAAATCACGCATGGCGGCGAACAGCTCCGGTGACCGAGGCGCGAACGGTGCTTGTTTGCCGGAGAGCACAGCAATAAGCTGCCACTGGTTCACCAGATCCGAATAGCGCCGTAACGGCGATGTGCTCCAGGCGTAGCAGGCAACGCCCAGGCCTTCGTGCGGGACGGCCGCGGTGGTCATGCGCACCTTGCCGGCAACCTGACCGCGATAAAGCCCAGGAACATGGTTGTCGGCCAGGAGTTGCCCCCAGGTGGCATTGGCCAGAATCATGAGTTCGGCGACCAGCATATCGACGGGGCTGCCGCGTTTGCGAGCCTCGATATGTACGGTACAGGCTGCGGGGTCGAGAATCGCGCCCGTTGCCTTGTCGTGCAGCGGCCCGTCGATCTGATAATGATAGTCGTGTAAGCCTGCCTGTGTCGCAGGCTTGCCACGACGGCCAGCGCAGGCGGCAGCAAAGCGCCAGAGAGTGAGCAGGGTTTCACCATAAGCGCAGGCGGGTGCCTCGCCACGATTCAGCGCATCGGCCTCCATATGCGGCTCGATTTCATGAAGGCGCAGATTGGCAGCGATCGGCACGCGTTCGATGCATGATTCGTGGCTCAGGATGTCAAATTGGTCGTCCGTTGTGACGTAGAGCGAGAGCGCTGGTTGTGGCGCGCCCGCGGCCAGCGTGAAGCGTTCAACCAGATCGTCCGGCAACATGGTGATCTTGTGGCCAGGCATGTAGACAGTGGATAAACGGTCACGTGCCAGCGCATCGTGCGGCGATCCGGGCAGGATACCCAGACCGGGCGCGGCAATATGAATCCCGAAGCGCCAGCCGAGGCCGGGGAGCCGGGTCGCGGAGAGCGCATCATCAATTTCGGTCGTACTGGCATCATCGATCGAGACAGCCTGCACATTGGCCAATGGGAGATCGTCTAATGGCGCTGGCTCAGGCAGGTGAGGGAAGCCGGTGCCCTTGGGGAAACGCTCCGCCGTGAAGCGTCGGTAATGCCAGTGATACGCATCGGGGAATGCACCACAGCGCAGCAGTAGCGCTGCGGGGGTCTCCTTGGTTTCGGCGCAGGCCGCATCAAAGGCTTTGACTTCCAAGCGGTTACGATCGGGTTGCACCAGTAGAGTATCGATCTGATCGATCAACTCTGGCGGTATCGAGCCACCGACCAGTTGTGCGGTCATATGTGACATTGTTTCGGCTTGAAGACGCTTCTTTTCTGCACCGGCTAACGCCGCTTTCAGGATGTCGGGTGGCGCTCGGCGAAACACGCCCTTGCCCCGTCGATGAAAATACATCGGTGCATTGTGCATGCCGAGCAACAGGGCAGTGCTTTCGATTGCTGAAGGGGCGTGACCGTAATACTCCGTGGCCAAATCAGCTACGGTGAATTCGTTGTCAGGTGCGCACTCCCAAAGAAAGGCCGGATCCATCTCCAACGCAATTGGTTCGGCCAACGGAAGTAGTTGGGCGGGCGCCGGGTCTTTGAAGCGAAGTAGCACCTGTGCCGATTTCAGCTTCTGTCGTTTGCCGCCGGGGAGCTCGACTTGCAGGCTGGTATTTTGATCCGACTGAATCATGGCAGCGCGAAAGTTGCCGCCTTCCTCGAAGAGGACGAAGTCACTCATGATCAAACGCTTTAGTGGGCAGACCAGCTCACAAGGCCAGTGTATGCCGTGACCAGCACGACAACGCCGAAGATGATGCGATACCAGGCAAAGATGATGAAGCTGTGGGTGGTGATGTAACGCAGGAGCCAGCGGATGCAAAGAAAAGCCGAAACGAACGCTGAAACAAACCCGACGGCCCACATGCCCAGATCGGTGTTCTGAATCGTCGCCCACTCCTTGTAAACCTGATAAATGGTGGCGACGCCCAGTGTCGGGATGGCAAGAAAAAAAGAGAATTCAGTTGCGGCGCGGCGAGAAAGCCCAATGAGGAGGCCGCCGATGATGGTCGCGCCGGAGCGAGAAGTGCCTGGAATGAGCGCCAGCGCCTGGATGCAGCCGAGTACCAGGGCATCCCTCAGCGACATATCGTCCACCGATGGGACGCGCACGTGATGTTGACGTCGTTCTGCCCAAAAAATAAACAAGGCCCCAATGATGAAGGCTGCTGCAACTGAAATCGGGTTGAACAGGTGTGCCTTGATTGTTTTATGAAACAGAAAGCCCAGGATGGCCAGTGGCATGAAAGCGATGCTGATGTTGAGCAGGAAACGCTGCGCACGGCGGTTGGTTGTGCACGACGAGACAGTCTCCCAGAGCCGTGCACGGTATTCCCAGATCACTGCCAGGATGGCGCCAAACTGGATTACGATCTCGAAAACCTTGCCCGTATCATCATTGAAATCGAGCAGATCACCTACGAGAATCAGGTGGCCGGTAGAGGAGATCGGAAGGAATTCGGTCAGACCTTCGACAACGCCGAGGATCAGAGCCTTGAGGAGCAAAACGGTATCCATGAGGGCGCTCGAAAGGGCGACTAAACGCTAAACAGGGCGCAATTCTATCACTCAGGTGCATCCTGCCGTTTTGGCTCATGGTCGTGAGACCCCGGATGGTGTTCTAGGTGACGGCTCATGGGCCAGAATTTCTGCATTTCGATAAAGAGGAATGAGGCCGACCAGGTGATCAAAACAAACCCTGTGAGCGCTTCAAGGCCGGGTAGGAATCGGAGGTCACCGCTGGCGACCACATCGCCAAAACCCACGGTTGTGTAGGCAATCCAAGAAACGTAGACACAGTCGCTCAGTATGTCCGATGTCGTCATGCCGTAGAGCGCACCGTGATCAAGGAGGATGGAGACATAGTAACCCAGCGCAAATACCCAAATCTCAACGGCATGAGCGATCAGAATCGCGAACACGCCCAGCAAGACCCGGTAGCGCGGTGCAATAAAGGTCAGGCGAGGTAAATGGCTGGCCAGCGTGTAGAGGGTCTCATAGTGAATAAACACTGCGAGGGCAATCAGCGCGCCATTCAGGGTCCAGGTCAGTAGCGAATGCATTTGGCGTGATTAAATTCGATCTGCATGCTATCAATCATCAGATGCTTCAGCGCAGGGTTACCGTGAGGTCGGGCAAGCCATCGATACCGCAACGGATGACGTCCCCCCGGACAACCGTTGAAACGCCGCCCGGTGTGCCGGTGAAAATCAGATCACCTGGCGCCAGAACAAAGAAGTGTGACAATCGGTTGATGATTTCGGCAACGTTCCAGGTCATCTGGTTCAGTCGCGATGATTGGCGTGTTTCGCCATTCACCTTGAGCCAGATGAGGGCGTCACGGGCAGGGCTGCCGCCGCTAAGCGTGAAGATTCCAGAGATCGGTGCGCCAAAATCCATGCCCTTGCCAAGTTCCCAGGGGTGGCATTTCTCACGCGCCTGAGTTTGCAAGTCGCGGCGCGTAAAGTCGATACCCGTTGCATAACCATAGACATGATCGAGTGCGTCGGTTTCGGGGATATCCGCGCCCCCCTTGCCGATAGCAACGACGAGCTCAACCTCATGCTGCAGATTCGTCGTAGCCGGCGGGAATGGAATGTCGCCTCCTCTTGCAACGATGGCATCACGTGGCTTAGAAAAAAAGAACGGCGGTTCTCGATGGGGATCGCTGCCCATCTCACGAGCGTGTTCGGCATAGTTGCGACCAACGCAGTAAACGCGTCGCACCGGAAACAGGGCCTCACTGCCCACAACGGGAACCAGCGTTTCAGTGGGCGGCGAAAAGGCGTAGGCTTTTTTCATGGCGTGGTTTGTTATTTCAGGGGTTAACGTGCATTATGGGTTAATCTGAGCATACGTGCACTTTCGGACAATTTCGATGAAACTACAGATTCAATTCGCGCTGCTCGCAGCCGCCCTCAGCGTGATGACTCATACGGCACATGCTGAATCATTCAGAGATCGACAGATTGACGAACGCTTTGCGGCGGCCGACAAAAATAACGATGGCAAACTCACGCTCGATGAGGCGCGTGCCGGTATGCCACGCGTGGCGGATAATTTCGACAAAATTGATAGCCAGAAACGCGGCTACGTGACCCTGGAGCAGATCAAGGCTGCAGCTGATAAGTAGTCTATGGCGCACCCATCAACAGGCTGATGTCGTGGGTGACATCGGTGGCAGGTAATTCGTGTGGCACGATGAGGCGAACGTGACCCTGGCGGTCGATGAGAAAACTGTTGGTGGTGTGGTCGATCGTGTAGACCAGTGCCGAGCCGGGCAGTGGCGTTTTCTGCCAGAAGATCTTGTATTGCTTGGCGATCTTGGCAGTTTCCTCCGGGGAGCCGCTCAGGGCAATGAAACGCGGATTGAAGGCGTCCATGTAGGCTTTCAGCGCGGCCGGCGAATCGCGTTCCGGATCCAGGGTTACAAACAAGACAGTCAATTGATCCGCGCGGGGGCCAAGCTGACGCATCACTTCAGCCTGTCGTGCCAAATGGGTTGGACAAATATCAGGGCAATGGGTAAAGCCAAAGAACAAGCTGACGACCTGACCCCGAAACTCGGTCAGCGATCGTGGCGCACCGAATTGATCAGTGAGGATAAAGTTGGCCGCCAAAGGCGTGTTTGAAACAGGCTTGGCCTTAAAAGGCGGTTGATTTTCCCCGCAGCCGAGCAGTAAGACGACAACGCAGCAAAAAAGTGTGCGGAGAAACATCACAACCGGGCCGACTTCTGACCTGCTGTGCTTCGTATAGCAATCAGGCCAGCCTCTGCGGCGAGCAGCAGAAGGAACGACCCCCAATCCTGTTGCTTTACCTGCCATAACATCAGCACGAACAACAGCAAGATCAAGGTAGTCAGGAAATTCGGTATCTTCATCGTGATTGTTTGCGATGCAACATCAAAAAGTATGGTTACTTATGCCAGTTTAATAGTAAAGTATTTCCCACGTCAGCGCGCCGTGATGCGTGGTGCAATAAAAAGGGGTTCCCCCAAAGCTACAGACAGGAGACAAAAGCATGAGCAGCCCGATGATCCTCAAGGTGAGTTCACTCAACAAAAACGCCGGTTTTCATCTGCCCACGAGTCAGGCCGATATTGTGACGCCCGATTCTCCGGCCATTGAGGTGATGACGGATCTCAAGCAAATTGTCGCGGCGACAGTCGACGTGGACGTCTTGCTAAGTCATGCCAACCATTTGATGATTTCGCGCGGCGTGCGCTCGTTGATCGTTACGAATGGCAAAGGGGATGTGGTCGGTTTGCTGACCGCGACCGATGTGCTCGGCGAGAAGCCGATGCAATGCGTGCAGAAGAACGGCATCAAACATGAAGAAATCAGCGTCAAGGATGTCATGACCAAGCAGGAAGAAATCGAAGTGCTCACCCTGAAGCAGGTGATGCAGGCCAAGGTGATTGATATCATCGAAACGCTGAAGGTCCACAATCGCAATCACGCGCTGGTGGTTGATACGGATTTGCTGAATGGCCGCCAAATGGTTCGCGGCATCTTCTCTGCATCCCAGATCGCCCGACAGTTGGGTGTTGCGACCCAGATTCACTCGGTGGCTAAGACTTTTGCCCAGATCGAGGCGGTGCTCGCGAGTTGACGCAGGTCAAATAGAGCGCAGCAGGCCACGGGTGACCGTGGCCTTTTTCTTTTAGGCGGCGCAGAATGTTTGTATGACTGTCCGTAAAAAGCATGCATTTCTTCGTTTTCTGTATAACCGCCTGCGTGAAGAGCATCTGGCCTGGCGGATCATGTTTCGTGAAGAATGGGTTTCCCTGGTCGTACTGGCATTCGGCGTTGTCCTGATCCTATTGGTGACACGTCCGCTGCCGCCAGGGACGGTGACTCTCGCCGTTGGCCAGCCGGGGTCGACCTATGAGCTATTGGGTCGGCGCTATCAGGATTATTTTGCACGTGCAGGTGTCACGCTGACACTCGTCAATACGGCCGGCTCACGCGAAAGCATTGCCGAAGCCGATGATGCCGGCTCTCCAATTAATGGCGGCTTTCTGCTCGGTGGCGTTGCGCACAAGGGAGACTTTCCGCATTTGGTGTCGCTAGGGAGCGTGCAGTATATGCCGCTCTGGTTCTTCTATCGAGGGCCGCCCTTTGCCGGCTCTGATGCCGTTTCTTACTTCCGAGGCAAACCCATCGCCATCGGTGCGGAGGGAAGTGGGACGGAGCTGCTGTTGACGCGGATTCTCGCTATGCGTGGTATCAGCATCGAAAAATCAGACGCAGAGAATTTTCGACGATTACTGCATGCGGACGCGGCCGAACAGTTACTGGATGGCAAGATCGAAGCCATGGCGATTGCGGATGGTATTGATTCGCCAACCATTCAAAATCTGCTGGCCCACCCCGAGATTCATATCTTTGATTTTGCCTATGCCGATGCCTATGTGAAACGCATGCCTTATCTGGAGATGGTCACGATTCCGCGCGGTTCGCTGGATCTGGTGAAACTAGACCCGCCAAACGATATACACATGATCGCTTCGACGATCACCTTGTTGGTTGAAAAAACAATGCACCCGGCTCTGCAGCTTTTGTTTTTGCAGGCGACTGAAACTATCAGTGAAGAATCGGACAGTTTTTTTGGGCGCACGGATCAGTTTCCGGCATACATCGACAAAAGCATCCCGCTGAGTCCGGTGGCAGAGCGTTATTTTTCGAAGGGCGCGCCCTGGCTAACCGGCGTCTTACCATTCTGGCTGGTCAACTACATTGACCGCATGTGGTTGTTGGTATTAGGCATTTTCGCGATTGTTCTGCCGCTATTTCGCCTCGTGCCCAATTACCGTCTATTCCGCTCTCGCCAGCTGATTTCAGACGCTTATGATGAGCTCAAACTGATTGAAGAGCGAATGTATGCAGCTTCGTCGGTGGAACAGCTGCACTATCTGGCTGAGCGCATTGACGCGCTGGATGCCGAACTGGGCGATGTCTGGGTGTCGTCGGATGAAACAAACCGGTTCTATACGATGAAGAGCGCCCTTGGCCTGGTTCGGCGGGAAATCAGCGCCCGCATCGAGACCATGGGCGCGCGCCTTTGAGCACTGTTCTGGTGAGGCGCTAGCGCTCGATAAATTGTAGGGGCGATTCTTCGCTGTTGCAGTTTTCGCAAGCCGCCTCAACCTCGTAACCCATCGTGCAGTCGATGGTTTGGCCAGCGATGGCGTCCGCAGGCACTTTCATGATCTGAACCTTGATGACCCCCTCTCGCACCATATCAAGATATCGCGCAGCAGTCTGGGACAGATCAATGATCCGAGCCCGATGTCGGGGATGCATCCGGTCGTTTACTTTCACGACAACGCATAAGTTGGTATCTGGCCGCTTAACCGCGACGAGTGTTCCCAAGGGGAAGAGGTTGCTGGCTGCGGTAAATAGTCTGTTGTTGAATATGTCGCCACTGGCGGTCTTTCGACCCTGAAAGCGCGGGCCATAGAAGCTGGCCTTGCCGCGCAAGCCTTTGGAATCGATAGTTTCAGGGGCAAGCTCTTCCCCCAGCGGCAACATAGTCCGGGTGCGCTTTGCATCGTTGTGCAAGCTTTTCCCCGACTGACTCCGGATCTGAGGCGTTTTCTTCAGCGGAATCGGATCGGTGGGCTCTTGGCCCTCGGTCGGGGTGCCATTCGTCTCTCCCCATGCAACATTTAAAGTAGACATGCATAGGCCAACCCATAGCACGGCCAGGGCCTTGCTGAATTGTTCGTTGCTGAAAAGTCGCATCCGGTACCCGAATACTGTGGAAACAGGTACATTATCCACATGGATAATCTCAAGATTGTGGTTTGGGTGATGATGAGAAAAAACATGCTGCTGGCCATGCTCTGCTGGAGTGCGGCAACGTGGGCGCAGACGGGCTTGCAGGGGTTTGACCGGAATTACCCGGATACGCCGGCGGGGGATAATCCACGTGGTTTTACACCACAAATCAGCCCACTTCAAAAGGCCCCACCGACCCAATCGGTATCCGGCAGCACTAATAATGCATCCAGCGCCAATGATCCATTTACCACATCCGACCCCATGTTGGATGGTCATGTTCCTTCGTCAGGCGAATCTGAGGATGAAATAGCGGGCTCCGAGCCCGAGTAATGGGCTAAGCATTCACGGCCGCGTCAACACCGGGGCTTGTTGAATATACCCTTTCTAAGGACCAGCGCGAGTTCCGGGCGGGGATCACATCCCCGCCCGCCCCGAGGTTACTGGGAAATTAGTTGCCAGACATGCCTACCGAGACACGCACGGCAGTGGTCACCCAATCAATGGCCAGCTTCTGGAACGCTTCTGGGGTGCTGCTTTCAGTACGGAAGGTTTCGCCAGCCATGGTGTACACCCCTTCGCCCAGAATCTTACCCGTAACGCTGTCACGCATTTTGGCTTCGACGACGAGCATCGGGGTTTTGCTGTCCAGCCCCGTGGCCTTCTGTGCCGCGTAGAGTACGGCAGAAACCGGGATCACGTTCCAGGGCTTGAAACCATCACCTTCAACTTCGGCACCTGTGATGGCAATGCTGAGTCGGGCAATGCCGGGGCCCGGTTTGTCGACCACATTAAAACGACTGGAAGCTTTTTCCTTCAATTGTTTATCGATGATCATACGCGTTTCGTAGATCGTTTCTTCGGTCAGGCCTTTTTTACCCTGCCCTTTAAGGGCAGTCTGAAAGAGGATGACCGGGTCGATCATCACGCCGTGCCAGTCGCTTCGTTTGAAATCCGGGCTGACGTAGCGATACAGATTCACACCGGGTGCTGGGCTACCAACGTTGACTAACCGATTGTATTCGGTCGATGTCATGAAGCCCGACTTTTGGGATTCGGTGAGACCGCCGCCGCCACAAGCGCTCAACAGGGCCGCAGATGCGACCAGCAAGGTGATGCCGGCTGAGCGGCGGATAAACGTTTGGGTAAACATCTGGCGCATGAAGGATCTCCGACGATCTAAAGGGATGGCGTCAGACTAAAGGGAACTCATGGGGCTGTCTAGCCTGTTACGGAAATATTTTTGTAGCTCCCATCAAAGCTGTCATCCAAGCAGATCTTGGCGCGTTATCGGCACTAGGCGTTGATGCTTTTTTATAAGGAGTACGCCATGACATCAAATTTGCTGAAATTGCGTAAGGGTCTTGCCGCAGCGGGGTTGGTATTGTTCACGCTTACCAGTCAGCCGGTTCTGGCTGACGGATGGCGTCATCATGGGCGCGGCCATGGCTCGGGCGGCAGTGCCTGGGTACCCTTCGCTCTGGGCGCGGTGGTCGGTGGTGTGGCACTCGGTGCCATGCTGCAACCGCAGCCGATCGTGATGCAACCTGCCTACGCCCAACCGCCGGTCTATGTGCGACCAAGGGTCATCTTGCCGCCCGGATATGTAGTGATCCAGCCGCCGCCGGTAGTCTACAGTTACTGATCAGGTGCAGGGGTTAAGGTGTTGCGCCAGAGGCCAGTTTCTGGAGCGTCTGGTAGTCGACCTTACCGGTGCGGAGTACCGGTAGCTCTGGCATGTAAACAACCTCGCGCGGGAGCCAGGTATTAGGAATACGCTCAGCGCCGAAGTGCTCACGGATCTTGCTGGCATTCAGATTGGGGTCGTTCGTGTACAGACGCAGGAGTGGTTTCCCCTGTTCCAAATTCTCAATGGCGATGGCGGCATGGTGGTGCTCGGGAGACAGTTTGGCGACTTCGTCTTCGATAAAGCCAAGAGAAATCATTTCGCCGGCGATCTTGGTGAATCGTTTCTTTCGCCCTTTGATCACGAGATAACCGTCGGCATCGACCGTCACGATATCCCCGGTGTCATACCATCCATCGTCGAGTGACGAACGTTCTTCGACCAGGTCGTGCAAATAGGACTTCATCAGGTTCGGGCCACGCACGTGCAGTACCCCGCCTTCAGCGATACCTTCGTGGGGCTCGATCCGGTATTCGATATCGGGCAATAGCCGCCCAACGGTGCCGTGACGCGTGCCTGAGGGTACATTCACAGCGATGACAGGGCCGGCTTCGGTGGCGCCATAGCCTTCTAACATCGTGATACCCAGTAACTCATAGAGTTCACGTGTGTGGGGTTTGAGACGTTCTGCCCCGGCAACGATATAACGCAGTGATGATAGATCCTCGGGTTTCGCTGCCTTGTAAAGCTGGCTGAGGAAGGTGTCCGTCGATAGCATGACGCTGGGTTTCTGAGTGCGGATTAGCTGAAGGTTTTCTTTGTGTCGCAGCGGTGATAGCCCGATGATGGTGCGCATACCGTTCAGCAGCGGCAATAGCACGCCGGCAGTCAAGCCAAAGGCGTGAAACTGGGGCAACGCACTAAACATGCTTTCGTGTGTGCCAATCGGAAAGGCCGTCAGAATCTGGTCGACGTTAGAAAGCAGATTCCGGTGGGATAGCACGACTGCTTTGGGGGCGGCCTCGCTGCCCGAGGTGAAGAGAATCACAGCATGATCGTCTGGTTTACTGCGCTCGGTTTTCAATCGTTTAAGGCGTACCCGCAATAGTCCACGAAGTTTGGCAATGCGGCCAATGCGTTGTGCAATGTCTTCCAGAAATACGGTGCGGATTCCGTGTTCCGCCAGAAGCCCGGGCAGGTCATTGAGATCACACTTAGCCAGAAACTGACGCGAGGTCAGTAGCACATTAATGTGGGCAGATTCGCAGCAGCGCACCAGAATCGGCAACGGAAACGTGTAATTCAGTATCGCAGCAGCTTTATGCGCAAAGAGACATGCAAAGATGCTGACTACACCAGTAACGCTGTTTGGCAGGAGGCAACCCACATGGTGACGCACGGTGAGCGCTTCAATTTGACGTGAGAGCACGGCACAGCCGATGATCAGGCGGTCAAAGCTGAGCGATCGACCGAGTTCGTCGATCACAATCGGTTGGCGGCCGGGGTGCGCCGCAGCCGACATCAGGAGTCGTTTGGGGATCGTGTGGTTGGCCGGCATAGGTTCTCCAGCGTTTTAAAATGTGATTAGTTTGCCATGCGCCGGAAAAAAAATCGCTGTGCGGATGGTAATACCCCGCTCGGCCTCGTGTGCGTAAAGCGCGGCGTAGCGTTCCAGCTGTGGCTGGTAGGTCGCCGCTTTCGCTTCCAGATGGGCTTCCAGATCGTTGTCCATCAGTGTCTGATCGATGCGCAGGGTTTTGTAATCAATGATCCAGCGAACACCGTTTTCAATGAAGGTACGGTCAATCACGTGCCTGTGGATTTCATCCAGTTCTGCTATCGTCGCATCCGCCGCATCGTTAAGTATCGATGCGGCAAGATTGCTCAGTGGCACTTCGCAGCCAGCAGCTTCATGCGTACTTAGAATCCATCGGCTCATCGGTTCAGTGAGGGCGCGCTGCAGCGTGGTACAGACGACCTGTGCCGCCGTATTTATCTCTTCTGGAGGATAGCCAAGCTGGGCAAAATTTTGGCTAAAACGTGGCAATAACGCCTCGATGCGCTGATGGCTCCATGCGTCCAGGCCATCCTGGGCAATCGCTTCCAGGTATTGGTGCACCATCGTGCCGATATCCATTTCCGGCGTGCTATCAAAGAGGTGGAGCGGTTGATCTGGCGTAACCACCGACGGCTGCGTTGTGATTGCTGCCGTGCGGGGTGTCGCGACCCGAACCAGTCGGGGCACAAACGTGGCAGGATCAATCTGACTGGCTGGTGGCATGGGGGTGGACGGTTGGGCGGCCGCCGCCACGAAGTTTGCCCCGATCACCGGCCATAGCGGTGCAAGCAATGAATTGGTGGCAGGTGGCTTTAAATCGGTAGCGGCATCACTCTTGGTGTTGCGTTTGGCAACCCCAAGAAGATGTAGCTGGCGTATGGCGCGTGTAGCGGCGACATAAAGGACCCGACGGTCTTCGTTTTGTGCACGCGTCCGTTCTAGAGCGCGTAGCAAGGCATAGGGTGTCGGCGCGCTCCCGTTCGGGCTTCCAGGTGCCGGCGCCGGCGCTACAACAAGATGTTCCTGGCCGTCATCGTCGAGAATCAGCGTGTCCCATAAGAGCAGTGCATGACCGTCGTTGGGCGGCGTTCTGTGTAGACCCGGCACGATCACGGTATCGAACTGCAAGCCCTTGGACTTGTGAATCGTCATCAGCTGCACGTGGCCACTATCGTCGCTGGTATCCGGCGTAGCAAAAAGACGTCCCAAGGCCTCGTCCAGACGATCAAGCGCCAGTTCGCCATGGGTATCCAGGCTGTCGAGCAAGCGAAAATAGGCCTGGACGTCCTCAACATCGCTTTCACTGTTGAGGCAATCGGGGCCGCCAATAGCGTGCCAGACACCCTCGACCCAGCGTCGTGCACGTTGGACGCCCTGATGGGTGTAAGCGGCGAGCAGGGCCTGGCGTAGTGGTCGCAACCGGCGTTGCCCATCGGCGCTCAGCCGGCTGATGCGGTTATCGTCCTGCATGAGCGACCACAGCGTTTGCATATGATCATCGGCTGCGAGCTGGTGGAGGTCAGCCAGTGTCAGACCGCACCAAGGGGCGCGCAGGATGGCCAGCCAATGCAAGCGATCGCCCCGGGCGTGCAGCGCGCGCGTGAGGGACACCAGGTCCTGCACACTCTGCCGTGCAGCCAACGCGTTGATCTCGACCGCACGGAACGGTATGCGTGGTTCTATCGCTTGGAGTTGTGTGATCAGCGCGTCAAGGTGTGGACGTGCTCGCACCAGTACGGCGATAGTGCCCTTGGGATTGTCGCTACGGGCGGTGTGGATCAGATGGGTGATGATGGCAGCTTCGCGTTCGTCGGCCAGGGACCGTGGTGCATTATCAGCGGTATCGGAATCCTGCTCGCCGGTAATCAACGGGTGAATCGTGACGCCAGCCATAGGTTCAGCCGGTTTGCCGGCCACGCAGGGCTCGTAGCGAACTGCGCCGCGAATGATGTCGTCGTCCGGTGCGAAGACCTGGCCGAAGGTTGTGTTCACCCAATCGATGATCTCCGGGTGCGAGCGGTTATTCCGATAGAGCTGCAGGGATGCCGGTCGAATTTTGCCCAGACCATTTTTGCGGACACGCAGAAATAAACCGACATCCGCTTTGCGGAAGCGATAGATAGATTGCATCGGATCACCCACCAGAAAGATCGAGCGATCCGGTTCGTGTTCCCAGCCCGCGGTCAAATGCTCCAGCAACCCGACCTGGAGTGGGCTGGTGTCCTGGAACTCATCCACCAGGAGATGGCGTAACCGATAATCCAGGCGCTCGCGAATTTCACCCGGTGCATCGTCTGAACCAATCGCTTCAACGGCACGCATGGCGATCTCGCTGAAATCGACAGATTTTTCCTGATGGAAGACCAGCCAGAGCTGGGTATAGGCTAGGCGAAGGAGTGCGGCCAGGGCAGCCACCAATTCGCCCACAGGGTTGCTCAGCTCGGGATCAGGTAACTCACGAATGCTTGCCAGTGTTGCTACATCACCACTGGCGACAATCTCGGTAATGGCGTCTAGCAGCACTTGGCGTTGCGGTTGATGGGTGGCGCCAGCAATGCAGATGGGTGCTCGGTAGACGCTGCGCGGCTCGTTGCCCTTTGTCAGAAAAAGTTCAGCCAGTGCGCGCCAGCGCGGTAAATCCTCCGGATCGGTGCCGAGTGGGTGCTGCCAGTCGGCCAGCAAATGTACTGGCGAGTCCGGACTCAGGTCAGCGGCATAACGGGCTGCCGCCATCCAGGTTGCCTGACGCGCTGCCGGGAATCGATCAACGACATCGATCAGTTGATTCGCGATGAGCGCGCGCATGGCATTTGAGACGGCTAACGCTAGTGCGTTGGCGTCTTGTTGACCATATTCGCCAAAAGCTAGGCCAGCCCATTGGTCGCGGCGAGCGAGCATGCTCACCAACATTTTCTGCAATCGGCCGGCATCGTTGTCGAAGTAGGCCAGTGCGTGCTCGATGATGGTGCTTGCCTCTGTGCCGTCTTCCAGTTGATCCAGTGTGTTACGTGCAGCTTGTTCGTAATAGCGTCCGGGGTCGTTGGTGACGGCTGGCTGGGCGCCAAAGCGTGAGAGCAACGGCATCTGACGGGCGATGCGTGCCGAAAGCGCATCCAGTGTCATGACCCGAAGCCGGGTAGGTTGTTGTAGCAGTTGCCAACCACGTTCGCTATTTTGTTCGAGTACCGCGCTGGCCAGTCGCCAGGTTTGCTGTTTATGAGGCGGGGTATCGGGGTCCGGCGGCTCGGCTGCGCTGCGCAGACTCAGCATGATGCGGTCGCGCATTTCTCCGGCGGCCTTGTTGGTGAAAGTCAGCGCGATGATTTCTTCCGGCTCGTCAACGCAGGTCAGCAAGCGCAGAAATCGCTGTGTCAGCAATTCAGTTTTGCCGGCACCGGCAGGCGCGTCAATAATGAATGAGCGGCAAGGGTCAAGCGCCTGGCTTCGAGCCAACGCGTCGATAGCCAGTAGCGTCTGAGGGTCGCGCGCGTCCGTCATTATGCACCCCCCCCGATTTGGCCGACTGCGATCGCAGTGTCGAGTTGCGCTTGGCGTTCGGCCAGACGCAGCAAGGGCCGGACCTCGCAGAAGCGGATGTCGTGCTCGCTGGTGATGCTGACGCCTGCCGCGCCGTCGCGTACCTCCTGCGCAATGCGGTGGATGGCTTGCCGCCAATGTGTGATGACACTCGACCAATCCGGAAAACGGGTTGCATCAAACAGTTTTCTGCCACGATCGCTGCTCATGGCATGCACCCCGGGCAGCAGGTGGTCGTCCTGGCCGACGCCTTTGAACCCGGCCCCCGTGATGTGTACCAAGCCAAAGGCGACGCCGGCGATCGCACCGGATGCGTGTTCGGCAATGGCGGCATAGATGGGTAGTTGCGGTTCGGTGATGCGATTGGCTGCCCAATTGCTGATATCGATGTCCGCACCAGTCTTGTAGTCGATGATGACTGTTCGGCCATCGCCCAGCTGATCAATCCGGTCGATCTGCAGACGGGCGACGATCCCGGCGACCTGCACCTCGCGCTGACCTTCGGCTTCAATAACGACAAAGTCCTCCTTGCGAGTCGATTCCAGTTGTAGCCATTCGTCTACCAGACGCACCAGACGGCGCTGTTCCAACATCGCTTGTCGCGGTTTGAGTGCCTCACGTTTCCGGTCATTATTGAACTGCGCCAGCGCCGCATTTGCGGCAGTAGTGACTACCGCACGACGTTCGTCGTCGCGCATGGTCTTGAGTGTCGCAAGCGATTGCGTCTCTTTCCAGAAGCGTTCCAAGGTGTCGTGGATCAGCGTGCCGCGTTTGCGGGGATCGAGGCCTTCGACGGGCTTTGCCAAAGCCTTGGCGCCCAACCGGTATTGAAAGTAACCCCAGGCCGGGCAGATGGCCTGCGCGCGCAACAGCGCCGTACCACCGCCGATGGTGTCTCCTTCGTCGACCGGCGGCGCATCGGCGTCCATCAGGCTTTCAAGCCGGGGCGCCTCGCGACATTGCAAATCTGCTACCCAATCGACCGCGGGTGGGTGAAGCGGTTGGGCCGCGCCCAGGGGGTGGATGAGTGGGCTAGGTTGTTGCTCGGTGGCGTTATCCGTATGTGGGTAACTAATGCGTACGATGCGGGCGCTCTCGAGTAGCCGCGTTTGAATACGCTGTGCAAAATCCAGTTGGACACTGGCGCTGGCATTCGGTGCCCCGGCGGCGCGCAGCGCCTCTGCGGGTAAGAGCGGATTCGGGTTGGCGGGAGGCGGCCAAGCCCGGTCGCTCAGTCCCATGATCCAGAGTGCATCAAAGCGCATCCCGGTGGCCTCGAGCACCCCAAGCACCTGGATTGGTGGCGTTCCCCGTGTTTTAGGTTGGAACAGGCGTTCGGCGCAGAGTTGCACGAGCAAGGATACCGCTTTGCTAAAGCTAATATGGCCCGTGATCTGGTCGAGCTGGGCTAATTTGCCAAGTTCTTTGCCGAAGGCTTCGCGTGCCTGGAATTCGTCGCTGCGCAGGTGGCCATTGGCAAGCCAGCCTCCGTTGACCAACAATGCCTGGATCACGCGTCGCCATTCAGAAGGCGGGCGCTGTTTACCCAGGTTCCGGGTGGCGGCGCCCAGGCGATTAAGAAATCCCTGCGTGGCAGGCGCCAGTATCGACTGCTTGTCGTAAAGGTATTCGGCAAAATCGCTATAGCGTGACAGGGGGGCTTTGGGGGCAACCCCCTCACGCATCGCACAGTCCAGTCGTGCGCGGGCGTCACTTTCGTCGGTGGATGACCAATAGGGACTCGCCAACAGGGTTCGTATCATCGGCTGTTCCACCGCATGGTGCTGTGTCAGCACTTGCAGAAGCATGAGCGCGGTTCGTACCACAGGTTGCGTGGCTAAGGGTTGCCCCAGGCTGATATTGAAGGGGCGGCGCTGCAATACATTGCCCGGTAAGACAAGCGTCGGATCAATGATGTCCTCAAGCGCATCCGTGAGGGGGTGCTGATAGGTGGCGAGATCGGGAACAACAATTCCGATCGGTGTGTCCGGTCGTTCGGCCAGCAGCGCCTTGGCCCAGTGCGCCACTGCCAGGCATTCAGCGTCGATCGTTTCGGCTATACCGATGACCGGCGTTGGCCTGATGGGCTGATTGTCCTCCACCAGGGTGCCCAGCTGACAGCCTGCCTGTGCGAGCTGTTGCTGACACGCCAGCTCAAGGGGTGTGTAATGATCAAAGCCGGCAAAAATGAGCCACTCAGGTAGGTGCTGGGCATCAGTTGCCAGTTGCCTGATCAGTTCGGCATGGAGTCGGGCGGCATCGATGAGGCGCAGCGCATTGCAACGTTTTAAAAACGCGGATTGCCACTCGCAAAAGCGGCGTTGCTCTTCGCTGGCAAATGCATTGTTTTGAGCAGTGACGGGTATGGCCCAGTTGATGGTCAACGCATGCGCATCTGCTGCAGTGGCAGCCAAGGCACCGATATCAAAAATTAGGGCTTCATTCGCGCCCAGGCTTTGATGAATAACCTGTTCCCAGAGTAGCCGCTCTTGAAAGCCGTCCAGAACACGTAGTCCGCGGAGTGTTGGCGGTTCGCAATCACGCAAGGCCATCGCCGCATAGCGTTCCTGTAACCATTGCCCGAAGGTTTTGCATTGCAACGTGGCCCAGCTTGTCCCTTTGTCTGCGTGATGATCGTGCGACGATGACAACTGTTGCGCAAGACGTTGCGTGGCGCAGAGAACCACACACCCGGCGGGCAATTGCCGAAGTGATACCTTGGCGAGCATGGGGACGTCAGGGCTTAAGTGGGCTTTCATATGGGGATCTATACCAGTTAACATACTAGCTCAACGCAGCGTTGCCTGCCTGAACATTGAAACCCGAGGATCACACGCAATGACCACGCCCTTGCCCATCACCAAGATTGTCAATGCACGAAAAACCACCAAGGCCTTCGAGCCCGGGCGATCCCTGACGCCCGAACAATCGGCCGCGGTGCGCGCGCTATTACGTATGAGTCCTTCATCGACCAATGCGCAGCCTTGGCATTTCTTTATTGCAAAAACACCAGCAGGAAAGCGTGCTATCGCTGCGGGCGCGGCTGGCAACTTTGCCTATAACGAGCCCAAAATCATGAATGCTGCCGAGGTCGTCGTGCTCTGCGCCCGCACCCGCTTGGAAGATGCGTACCTGACACGGGTACTGGATCAGGAGACCCAAGACGGCCGACTGGCCAATGAAGAAGCGCGTACGAACCAGCACAATGTCCGCAAAGGCTATGTGCAGAAGCACGAAGCTGCCGGATCTGTTTTGAACTGGACGGCACGTCAGGTGTATATCGCACTCGGCTTCTTACTGCTGGGCGCAGCCGAAATCGGCGTTGACGCGTGCCCGATCGAGGGTTTCGACTGTAAGGCCGTGGACACTGAACTCGGGCTCGAGGCCAAAGGCCTCGCCAGTCTGGTCCTTGTGGCATTAGGGTCTAAATCAGGGGCAGACTTCAACGCGGCACTGCCCAAGTCACGCTTGCCCGAATCGGTGGTCATTACCGAACTCTAGGCCTACTTTGTTTCGTCGTCATCGCCGGGGCGGTGCCAGTGTAACCAGCCCCAAATACCAATGACCAGTATTGCGGCAAGGCCCAGTTCCAGAAATACGAAAGCAGGCATCGGAGGGTTACTGGCTTTGCGTAGCAACCGATCGTCGGGCAAGGCGCCGGTAAATCACAATCGCAAGCAAGATCTCGAAAACAAAATTCAAACCGGGTGCGATCCATATGCCCGCATCGTTCATCTGATTGCCAAGTTCAAAGGTCCATGGCGTTGTGGCAAGCAGGATGACGCAGGCGGCGAGGTGTTGTCGGGTATCAAGCGCGATACGACGCGAACTCGGGAGCGCAAAACAGCCAATCAGTAATGCCACAGCGGCTGTTGAGGCGCCATTCTCAAAAACAACCTCGGCGAAAGCCTTCGAAACCATCAAGGCATAACCGCTGGCCACCAACACGAGCGAGATACCAAAGGTGGCCACGCCTTTGGCAACACGATGCAATACCTGCGGATTACCGGCGCGGCGATGTGGCGGCCTGCGTTTAGGTTGCGAACGCCCGGCCGCAGTGTCGCCGGCGGGGAGCGCAAATCGCTGCCGGTCATCGTGGGCCGCAGCCCGTCCGGATGACTCGGCTGTCATGCAGCTTAACCCTGCAGAACGGCTTTGAGCGATTTGCTGCGTTGTTCCAGGTGCTTCAGGCCAGATTCTGACAGAATCAGCGACTTGGCACGTCCGTCGGTGGTAGAACGTGCAACAGAGATGAGACCGCGCGCTTGCAGCTCAACAACTTTGCGATGCACGGTCGGACCAGTACCGAATTGCAGGCTTTGTACTAGATCGGTGATTTTGACATTTTTGCCATTCGCCGCTGCCTCATGCATATAGGCCATGACTTCTTCGCATCCCTCAAACCCTTGGTCGTCATTGTTGGAGGCGCGCATAAAGTTCAGCATGCGGACGTAGGGGTTTTTAGATTTCATTGAACGGGTTCCATATCGTTGGGAATTGGTTTTTTGGTGCAACTTTTGTTGCAAATGTAACTGCTTCTCAAGTTTGCGTCTAGATGTCCGAAATCGTTTGTTACAAACTTGCGGCTATTTCAAGGGGATCGGCAATAAGGACTAGTGACAGCCCTGAATAATCGTGACCATGCTGCGGTCGGCCATGTCATCGATATGATTGGTGTAGAACTTCACTGAGGATCCCTCCCGGCTCTTGTCGATGGCGATGTAAACCATGGGCTGCTTTTCGTGGGTATCGAGTTTTTGTACGGTCAGGAGGGCAAACCCTGTTTCGGTTTTCTGACGGGTCAGCGCAAGGCGGCCGGCGTTGCCCCAGCGTTGATCGAT
Organism: Rhodocyclaceae bacterium; assembly: GCA_018883385.1. GTDB lineage: Bacteria > Pseudomonadota > Gammaproteobacteria > Burkholderiales > Rhodocyclaceae > Fluviibacter. Next base: position 41,503 of record VEQD01000006.1, read on the forward strand.
GCAGTCGGTCATCGCTTGCGGGCTTTCCGTCGTGAAAGTCGTGTAACGTGGGGTGTTGTTACGAAGGTGGCCGGATGTGACGTCAATCGAGCTGCAGCCGGCCAGCGCAGCAAGGCTCAGGAGTACGAGGGGCGACAGGCTCGGGCGGAATTTCATGACGGGTATGCTACGCCAGCACTCGGCGAGCAACAACTGGGTGCCCGCAGCAATATGTCTCTGGCATGGTAACGGACTGATTTCAATATAAAATCGAAAAATTTGTTGCATTGCAGCAAAGTTGACGTATAATGAGTTTTGTCAGATGACTGATACCACTCAATTTTAGAAAGGAACCGATCATGGCCAAGACCGCCAATATCCCGAATGTTGAAGAACTGACCGCAGCTAACGCTGCTGCAATCGCTAATCTGGAATCTGTTGCACATACTGCACTGGAAGCCATCGAAAGCCTGTCGGCTCTGAATCTGAACTTTGCCCGTCAGTCGCTGGACAAGGGTTCGAAGCAGGCAAATGCTGCCCTCAAGCTGAAGACGCCGCAAGAAGCGGCTGCGCTGAACGCAGAATCGGTTCAACCGGCTGTTGAGAGCGTGGTTGCCTACGCACGTGGCGTGTACGACATCGCTAACGGCGCTGCCTCGGAGATCAGCGGCATGCTCAAGAAGCAATTCGACGATCTGAGCAAGAAGGTACAAGACGCTGCTGTGAGCGGTGCCAAGGCTGCTCCGTTTGGTTCGGACGTTGTTCTGGCTGCCATTAAGCAGACTGTTGAAGCCAACAATGCCGCTTATGCCAACCTGAGCAAGGCCGTGAAGCAAGCGGCCGAAATCGCCGAAGCCAACGTTGCCAAGGCCACCGAAGCTGCCGTCAAGGTCACCAAGCGTAAGTAAGACTGCTGGTGCAGGCCTCGCGCAAGGGGTCTGATCCAAACAACAAAGCGCCCGGCATCACCGGGCGCTTTGTCTTGTAGTGCTCAGACGCGCTGTTTTGGGTGGATGGCTAGGAGCATCAGCTTTGCAGGACGGCCTGATGGTTGCATCAATGGCAGGGCTCATTCGCCAGCGGTTTCGGCCGGCGGGATGATTTCCAGCGACTCTCTGGCCGCTCACTGATTCTGTAGGCTGTTTGTAGACCTTATGTTCTTCGTAAATAGTCATGCCCTAGTTAGTCAGATGCAGTACGTCGTTGTGAAGGTCGGTGTCACGGACAAGTGCGCCGCGCAGCGTGCGGCATGTCTTTGGGGTCAACATACAAGAGCCTTTATGAAATAACGCTACAAGCGCATGCCATATTCATACATTACCGGATGAATTGGGGCGATTTCCAAATATGGCAATCGCTGGAGATGCTAGGCTTTGAAAGTCATATGCAAGCGGTGCTTGAAGATGGTCGGTCGGAGATTGAGCGTTAAACAATAAACACGGTGCGTTGCACAAGGCAGCATTTGATACGGAATACGTGCATACCCGGCGATCAATACGCGTATCATCAGCTATAACGGTTGCCCCTGGCGAGATCATTTGCCGGTACGCCGCCGTACGATTGATGGCTGAGTTTGCGCCGCCATGGCCAGGCGTCAGGCATCCATCAAAAGCAAAGGCAATAACTGGACGAAGTAAGAGGGGGCAAGGATGCCCGTGATGCATTGCCGGAAGTGGTTGGCGGGTATCGGGATCGCTGCAGTGGCGATCCCGCTGTTGTTCTGGGTACTGGCCAAACTCCTGCTGCCGGGTCTGATTCGTGATCAGGCACAGGCCTTTGGCGACAAGATTGGCTACCGGATCGAAATCGGCGCAATAGATCTGGCGCCCCTTTTATTGCGTGTGCGCCTCAATGACCTGCGGTTAACGCCGGACGCGCGTCGGGTGCAGGACGATACGCTACTCAAATTGAAGCAACTGGAAGTCGATGCCCGTTTTACGCCGCTGCTGATCGGCCGGGTGAGTCTGGAGCGAATTGCGCTCGACGAACCGGAAGTGATGTTTTCACGAGCACCGGGTAAAGACGCCCATTGGAACTGGCTGGTCTTCTCTGATCGCGTGCAAAAGTTTGGCGCAGAGGAACCCCCTCAAGACCCCGAGCGCCATTCAACAATCAGTCTGGCGATTGACGAGCTCACGATTACTGGGGCGCACATCGCGATTCGCGATGGCCAACAAGATACCGCTTATGATTTTGGGCCGTTAAGTCTTCATTTAACCGAGCTTTCTAACAAAGATGATCTCGGTCACGTAGGTGGTACATCCCTGCAATCGAAATACGTCGTTAATCTGGGACGGGTGCAGGTGCCCTTGCCCAAGGTGGCGGATGTGCCCGATCGCCAATTGACCTTTGCCAGGGTCCATGCCGTCGGCCAGGTGATCGAAAATTCACAGGCCGGGCTGCAGGCGGTGTTAGACCTGACCCTGGACGAGGGCACGATCAAATCGTCATGGCAAATGGCAGGCGACGCATTAACCGGAAAGATCGAGATAGATAACCTGCCAATCAGGCCCTGGCTCAGCCTTGCGCCAAGCTACCAGCGTTTGGAGAGCCAATCAGGCATCATCAAAGGCGCCTTTGGCGTAAAGCAGAACGCGGATGCCTTAATGGTGGATGGGGATATTCAGTTTGATCAGCTGGACATTCGCGTTAGCGGCAGCAATGATCCGCTACTGGCCTGGCGGACCACTTCGCTCAGTCGTCTGCAGCTGCTTTTGCCGCGCGCCAAGGACAAAGCCGGGTCGCTGACAATGAATGAGATTCTGGTTGACAGCCCAAAGATCCGCTTCATGATCGACGCGCAGCACCAATCGAATTTTCGCAGTCTGTTCAGCAAGCCACAACCGTTGCCGATCGCCAACAAGCCAGACGAGGCGTCGAAATCGGCAAGTGCAGATGTGAAGGCGGAGGGCTCGGTCACCAAAAACCAGATTCCTGCGACAGCCCCTGCCAAAACAGCACCGCCAGCACAAACAGAGTTCCGTTATGACATCCGCAATATTCGCCTGAAAAACGGTGCAATGTTCTTTGGTGATGAATCCATTAAACCTGCCTTTCGTGTCGATGTAACGGATCTGAATGGGTCGGTACAGGGTATTAGTAACGAACCCGGGCGTTATGCCACATTGGTGCTTAATGGCCGTGCCGCTAAAACAGGCAGCCTACGTGCTCGCGGGCAGCTGGCCTTTGCCGATCCGCGCCTGAACCATGACGTATCCCTCAGCTTTAAAAACATCCCGCTGAACACGACGAATCCTTACGCCATGACCTTTGCTGGCTATCGCATCGACGATGGCCGTATCAATGTCGAGTTGCGCTACGTCACCAAGGATGGGCAGCTCCAGGGCAAGAACCACTTCGTGATCAAGAAGATCAAGCTTGGCGAAGAGGTGGCAGACTATCAGGGGACGAAATTGCCGTTGGGCTTGGCGATCGCGTTGCTGGAAGATTCTGACGGCATGATTGATGTCAATATTCCTGTCAAAGGCAATGTGAACGAGCCCGATTTTAGTGTGGGCCATCTGGTCTGGCAGGCCGTTAAGACGGTGCTGGCGAACGTGGTCACTGCCCCGTTCCGCGCCCTGGGTACATTACTGGGCATTGAGAATATGGATGCCATTGCCTTCGTTCCGGGTGAGAGTGCATTGCCGCCGGATGGCGATGAGCAGCTATCGAAGATTGCAGAGTATCTGGCCAAGCGCCCAAAATCGAAGCTGGTCATCCACGGAACGTATGATGCCTCGGTAGACGGACCGGAACTGGCGCGGGCGATGGCTGATCGCGCAATTCTAGAAGCCTCCGGGCTCAAGGTGGCGGACGGAGAGCTGTTGCCCATTCCCAATCTTTCCGATCCGAAGATCAAGACGGCGCTGAAGTCGGTCTATGGAAGCCAGGTCGGCCGCATCAAACTCGGCCAACGTCTGCTGACACAGCCGGATAGTGCCGAGCGCGACGCGATGCTGCGTCAGGAACTTATCCAGAACTATAAAATCACGGATGAACAGCTAAAACAGTTGGCGGGACAGCGGGCGGAGGCCGTCAAGCGGAAGCTGCTCGCGGGGGATGGCAAATTGGCAGATCGAATCAGTATTGGTGATCCAGAAACCGTTAGTGCAGGTGACGCCGGAATCCCCGTGCGGGTGAATCTGGAATCGGGGACATAGTGCAGCCCTTGGGTTGGCTCACCGTTTTTTGATGCTCGACAGGAAGCGGTATTTGACCTAGGATTTGTTGAGCAGGGAAAGGTTGAAAGAAATAGCATGATTCGTACGAACACATTGAAGCACAAGTGCCTTATTGGGCTGGTCGGGTTGTTGACCCTGATAGGCTCGGGTGTTGTTTATGCAGAAACACGCGTTTTTGGCCAAAACCTCAACCTTCAAAAATATGGCACGGGCGAGTTACGACGGTTCGGCTTTCTGGTTTATGAAGCGCAGCTCTGGGCGGGCGCAAACCCGGCCGACCCACCGGTTGCCTTACAGCTCACCTATAAGCGTGACATTGCTGGATCTAAAATAGTCGCCGCCAGTATCGATCAGATGCGGGCTTTGGGCGCCGGCGAACAGCAGCTTGGCGCTTGGGCGGGCGCAATGACCAGAATTTTTCCAGATGTAAAACCGGGCGATCAAATCGTGGGGATCTACCGACCTGGTTCAGCCACATTCCTTTATAACAATCGGGAAATTGGTCAGATTAACGATCCGGAGTTTGCGCGCTTATTTTTTGGCATCTGGCTGGATCCGCGAACCACAGAGCCGAAGCTGCGTAATCAGCTGTTGCAACCCAGAGCCGGCTAATGCGGCGCGGACAGGTTCTGCGCTATGGGTTGCTTGGGCTTCCCCTGGCATTTGGTGCGTTGCCGATTTATCTTTTCGTTCCTGATCTTTATGCGCGTAGCGGATTGCTCGGCCTGACGACCATTGGCGCGGTTCTTTTGCTAACGCGGTTGCTTGATGCGGTGGCGGACCCCTGTTTTGGCTGGTTGATTGACCGGCATCCCCGCAAGCGGTCGCTTTATGTGGCGCTGATTCCATTTGGATTCGGGTTTTACGCCCTTTTTACGCCAGCACTAAGTACCCTGTTTGATCCTGCACTTTGGCTTTTTGCCGCGTTGACCTGCTGTACGCTCGGATTCTCTGCCGCCATGATTGCCTATCAGGCCTGGGGCGGTGACCTCGGAACAGATGCGGTCGAACGACTCCGGCTGACGGGCGCGCGAGAAGCCTTCATACTCGTTGGGGTAGTCACTGCGGCAGTTATTCCGACGGCCGTCTCTGATCAACCACTGACAGGGGTACAAAGCCTGCCCTGGTTCCTGGGCGCATTTCTTGTGATGGTGCTCGTTGTGATGCAGGGGCTCCCCGTTGGAAGACAGACGCTCAGCGATCAATCACTGACATCGCGCCTCAAAATTGCCTGGGCTGATACGACCTATCGTCGATTACTCGGTGTCTTCTTTGCAAATGGCGTGGCCTCGGCCTTTCCGGCAACCCTCTTCGTCTTTTATGTGACGGACGTCTTGCAGGCACCGGATAAAACGGGGCTATTGCTAGGCACCTACTTTCTGGCGGCAGCGATGGCCGTGCCGGTCTGGGTACGCATGGCGCAGTCTCTGGGCCGCCCACTCACATGGATATTGGCCATGGCCATAGCCGTTGTCTCGTTCTCGGGTGCGGCGTTTCTTGGTGCGGGCGATTGGTTATGGTTTTTGCTTATTTGTATCGGATCGGGAATCGCGGTCGGCACAGACCTCACCATCCCTGCATCCATGGTGGCGGACCTGGGCGAGAAGCATCAGGCAGCAGGCACCTATTTTGGCGTCTGGAATCTGGTCGCCAAAATTAATCTCGCCCTAGCGGCGGGGATTGCCCTGCCGCTGCTCGCCGTCTTTGACTATGCACCCGGCAGCGCGGCGCATACCGATGCACTGGTGGCCGCTTATGTGCTGTTGCCACTGGTCCTGAAATGTCTCGCTATTTTCCTGCTTTACCGCTGGCGTCATAACTTGACATTATCGATCTGAGTAGGGATTCGCGTTTGCTCAGGCTCGGATCATTCGTTGAAGCCCACGCATCAGTGAGCCGATCACCGGTAGGCGGCTGTAGAGCTCCTCGGCGGCATCCCAGTAGTCACGATGTAGGGTGACGAGGCCGTCTGTGTCAAAAGCCAGATGCGAAACACCTTCCAGCGTTTGAGCACTCTTACAACCCATGGCCTTGAAATGAAAATGGAAGGTCCAGAATAAGATCGCGTCCCCCTCGCCGATAATCACCTTGGTGACACGAAAGGCGGGGTCGCGAACCTGTGTGAACATATGGCTAAATATGCGCTTGATGCCATCCAGGCTACTGACGTGATTGAACGGATCGCGAAAACGCGCGTCATGCCGGTAATAGTTGCCAAAACGCTCGACGTCTTCTAGCCGAAGATGCTCGTAAAAAGGGACGAGTGCATCGACGGCGATACGTGTTTGATCGTGACTGAGTGATTGCATGATTTACTCCTGTGGCGTAGGGCCGCCGCGCGGTAGCGGGGGCACCAGTCGTTGGGTCAGCCGCAAATACCAGTGGATGGGTAAAAGACGTAAGAGTTTCATGAACAGGGTGAAGCGCTTGGGAAAATGAATCTCGAAATCCCCGTGCGAAAACCCCTGGATGATCGCGGATGCAGCATCCTCGGGCTCCATCAAGGCGGGCATCTCAAACGGATTCTGCGCCGTCAGCCGTGTGCGTACAAAGCCCGGGTTGATCACCCACGCGTTGAGACCCATGCCATGGAGATCGACCCATAATGACTCGACGAAGCTGATGAGACCTGCCTTGCCAGGGCCATAAGTCAGTGCCCGGGGCAGGCCCCGATAGCCAGCAACACTGGCAACAAACGCAAAGCCCCGTGGTTTTCCATCATGGGGCATCGCCCGCATGAGAGGCATGATGAGCGTCGTTGCCGCGACGGGCGCCAGCAGGTTTACGCGTAGCGAGTTTTCTGCCGCATCCGCCGAAAGTGTATCGATCCGTGTTGCCTCGTAAGTACCGGCGTTGTAAATCACCAGATCGATACCGCCCCAACGGGCGCTAATCTCCTTGGCGGCTAAAGCCACCGATGATCTATCGCAGGCGTCAAGCGCCATGACCATCAGATCGCTTTGAGCATCACGGTGGCGACACTGATCTGCGACCGCCTCGAGCGCATCCTGGCGACGGGCAGACAGGATGACGCGCGCGCCCAGGCTGGCGAGTTGCACGGCGAGAGAGGCGCCTATGCCCGTCGAGGCACCCATCAACCACACCCGAAGGCCCACCCAGTCAGTGGATCGTATGGGTTGATTGATATGCCAGGACATGATGCAACGATCAGCGTTTAACAAAGGTCAGAGTCACTTCGCCCAGATCAAAGCCCCATTTGGACATGGCCGAGCGATTGAGCATCACGCGATCGTCCATCAGGAACATCCAGTCGTCGAAGTCCACGTGATAGATCTTGTCATCAACCGGTAGCGCCAGAACATAACGCCAGCGCAATGCATTGCCGGCACTCTCACCAACAGCCTCGCCGACCACGTCAGCAGCGGTGCCGCGATAACTATGCGTGTTGGTTTTGGTAATCGTCCAGATGCGCTGTTGCGTCGTGCCGTCGCTATAGGTAAAGCGCTCATCCAGGGTGCCGACATCGCCCTGCCAACGCGCATCGATCACGACATGAAACCGTTTGACAACCTCGCCGGATCGTTTCTGAAACATCCCGTAGGCATCCAGTGTGCCGTTGAAGTAACGCTGCAGATCAAGGGTGGGTTGCTGCTGGGCATATTGCGCAACCTCGACGCCGCCACAGCCGTTGAGGCCGATCATCGCGCAGATAGCCAAAAGCGGTTTACGCAGCAATGCAAATATGGGTCGCATGATCGTCTCCTCAGGCCTGGAGCGTAAATTGGTGAACGTCGATGGATCCTGCCCGGAATCCGGCTTCGCAATAGGCGAGGTAAAAGCGCCAGAGACGAATAAAGCGATCGTCGAATCCCTGCGCCTTGACCTCGAGCAGTCGTTCACAGAAGGCGTCGTGCCAAAGCTCTAGGGTGCGCGCGTAATGGGCACCAAAGGCCAAATCGTCGACGACCGCTAATCCTGCGCGTTGCGCCCGCGCCCGGAATGTACCGGGGGACGGCAACATCCCGCCGGGGAAAATATGGCGCTGGATAAAATCTGTGCCCCGGCGATAGCGATGGAATAGGGCATCGTCAATAGTGATCACCTGTACGATGGCCTGGCCGCCGGGCTTGAGTAGGCGCTTCAGTGTCCGGAAATAGGTCGGCCACCAGCGTTCCCCTACGGCCTCGAACATTTCTACCGAGACAATGTGATCAAATTGACCTTGTATGTCTCGATAATCAGTGAGCAGAAACTCGGCACCGGTGGCCCACCCGCCTGCGCCGGCCCGGGTTTGCGCAAATGCACGTTGGGCAGGGGATAGGGTTAGGCCGGTCACGTGGGCGCCACGTGCTGCTGCCTGTTCGGCGAAACCGCCCCAGCCGCAGCCCACTTCTAGAATTCGCGCGCCCGGCTGCACCTCAAGCGCATCCAGCATGCGGTTATTTTTAGCGCGTTGGGCAGCTGGTAGATCGTGCCAGCTTGCTTGATCCGGGTGTGCGTGGTCTCTGAACAGGGCGCTAGAATAAGTCATAGTCTCGTCCAGCCAGAGCTGGTAGAAATCATTGCCCAGATCGTAGTGCGCCATGATGTTGCGTTTGCTGCCGCGCCGCGTGTTGGCGCGTAGGCGATGCAGTACCCAGGCACTTAGGAGCTGCCAGCGCCGCCCATGTATCGCTTTTTCAAGAATGGCCCGGTTGCGTGCAATCAGCGTTAGCAGCGCGCTGAGTGAATCCGTTCCCCATAAGCCTTCGATGAAAGTTTCTGCTGCACCAATATCCCCGCGCGCAATAAACGCCTCGAAGACTGCCCAATCGTAGACAACCATGTCAATCATTGACCCGTGGTCGCTATTGCCGCAGCGATGTTGCTGGTCATTCGGGAGGGTGATCAGAAGCGCCCCATGTTGGATGTTATCCAGCATGGCCAGCACTGTACGCGCGGCGGACGGGATCCGGACGGAGGCCGTTGCCGTGTTTTCGGTAGCCGTTGCTTGGGGCGAATGTCCTGACGGATACAGGGTCTCGGTGAGTGCGTCGGACTTCAATGCCTCTGTACGAATATTCATGAGGTTGTTTCCTTGAGCGGCGGCGTTGGTTTGGAGAAAAAGGTCACTTTGCGCAACCAAAGACGAAGTGCTTGCCAGTGAATTCGTGTGATAACGCCAAACGTGAGCAGCGGAAAGCGCAGGAGTGCAGCGCGAACGGTGGCCGAATTTAGCGGCATGGCATTACCACGAACCCAAGTGCGTAAACCATACTGACCACCACCCGTTTCGGCGTCAGCAGTGGTTTCCGCCGTGTAGTTGATGACCGCCAAGGGTGACTGTGGCGTGCCACCAAAACGGAATGCGTAACCCCCGTTGAGCGGGAAGAAAGGTGATACATGAAAGACCTTACGCGTATGCAGGACATCGTATTCCTGAATAGGGCGATGATCCTCATGCGCCACCAGATAGTTATGCCGTTCGCCGAAGGTATTGCTAACTTCACAAATCACGGCACGCAATTGGGTGGTTTGGTCATAACAGAAGTAGAAGCTGACTGGGTTGAACAGATACCCCAGGATGCGCGGCATGGTCTGCAAAATCACCTCGCCATTTTCGGTCACGCGGCCCAGACCCTGACGCTTGAGCAGTGCACGTGCCCAGATCAGTAGATCGGACCCATCACGCGGCCCGTGATCCCTATTCAAGATCTGGCACACCCCCCGGCGGTTAATGGCGAGACCGCGGACATCAAGCGTCGCGAGCCGGCTCAATGGCACGCGTAGATAAAAAATTGGGTAATGAAATACGTTACGCCTGGGTCGCGTGCGTGCATGCATGACGTCGCCGACACATAGGGCCGGTGATAGCCAGCTGAGCACAGACTTGGTCATGCATTCACCACGGCTGGGGTTGCTGAGCCGAAATCGGTAATATTCAAGGCCGGTTGCTCCCCAAGTAGCCAGTCAGGCAGGGGCACCAGTTGCCCGGCTGCACGCACGGCAGAGGCAAAACCGTCTTCGTGGAAACCATAGCCCAACCAGGCACCGGCAAACAGCGTCCGATTCTGACCGGACAGCGCTTTGATCGCGTTTTGCGCTGCAATCGCCGGGCCATCGAAGACTGGATGTGCATAGTGTATTTGTCGATGCGTATGAGCAGCGGCCGGTTCGTGCCAAGGATTCAGCGTGACGATGACGGGCGTTTCTGTTGGCAGCGGCTGCAATTTATTCAAAAGGTACGACACGCTCACCGGACTTTGCCCCTGATCTTGCCCAAGTTTGCCCGGCGCTGCATAGTTCCAGGCAGCCCAGGCTCGGGTGTTGCTTGGCAACAGTGTCGGGTCGGTATGCAGCACCGCCCGGTTTGATTGATAGCGTATGGCGCCGAGCAGTGCCTGCTCCTGCATGGTTGCATCATCCCCGAGTATTTCAAGCGCTTGATCACTATGACAGGCTATCAGGATTTGATCGAAATGCTCAATGCCAGTCGGAGATGCGATCATCACGCCATCTGGACGTCGCTTGATCGAGTGAATGGGCGCATCCAGACGAACTTCGCCGCCATGGGCGCGTATCTGCTCAATCAGCATCGAGACATAAACGCGTGCGCCACCCGCGACCGTCATCCAGGTCGGTCGATTCGTAATCTGCAGTAGGCCATGGTTATGGCAGAACCGCACAAATGTATGAAACGGGTAGTCCAGCATCTGCTCGGTCGGGCATGACCAGATCGCTGCTGCCATCGGCAGCAGATAGTCGTTGCGAAAGCAAGCGCTATAGCCATGCTTGTCGAGATAGTCTCCCAGAGACAGCTCAGCCAGTTCGGGATCGTCCAGGTCGCGTGTTGATTCCCTGTTGAAACGAAGAATATCGAGCAACATTTTCCAGAACGATGGGCGCAACAGATTGCGTCGCTGAGCAAACACCGAATCCAAGTTGGTGCCCGCCCATTCGAGTGACGGCTTGGCAATCTGCACCGAGAATGACATATCACTTTGAGCCACCGGAACACCCAAGTGCCCAAACAGCCGACATAGCAGGGGATAAGTGCGTTCATTGAACACCAAAAAACCCGTATCAACCCCAAAGCGGTGACCATCCACCTGGATATCAACGGTGTGACTGTGCCCGCCCGGCCGGTGATCTGCCTCGAAAACTGTCACATCATGCTGGGGACTCAGCAGGTAAGCCGCGCCCAATCCTGAGATGCCGCTGCCGATAATCGCGATTTTTTGGCGCATGAAGTTCTTTCAGATATTGCTGCCCTCGATCAGGGCATAAGCAGAATGGTTGTGAATAGATTCAAAGTTTTCTGAGCTGACCGACCATCGGGCGACACGTGACTCCTGCTTGAGACGTAGGGCAATGTCGCGAACCAGATCTTCCACAAACTTCGGGTTGTCATAGGCTCGTTCGGTGACCCACTTTTCGTCGGGTCGCTTGAGCAGCCCGAAGACTTCGCAAGATGCCTCCTGTTCTGCCATGCTGACCAGATCTTCCAGGGTTAACGCAACCCCTTCGTTCAGTGTCGCCATGATCGTAATATGTGAGCGCTGATTGTGCGCGCCATAGGCCGAGATCTCTTTGGAGCAGGGGCAAAGACTGGTCACGGGCACCACCACTTTCAGCATGAGATCCGTCTTGCCAGTATCTTGGCCGCTGACCACAATGCCCGCGTCGATATCAATAAGGCTGTCGACTCTAGATACCGGTGCCTGCTTGCGAATGAAATAGGGAAAGTCGAACTCAATTCTGCCACTGCTAGCACCCAGGCGATGACGCATGTGATCATATAACGCCTTGATGCCGGCCAAATCTAGAGGTTCGTGCTGCGCCTCCATGATCTCGATAAAGCGCGACATATGCGTCCCTTTTACAGTCGGCGGCAGGCCAACCGTCATGGTAATTGTCGCCACGGTGGCGTGGGTTTCGCCTGACGCATCGCGCAGCCTGAGGGGGTAGCGCAACCCCCGGACGCCGACCTGATTAATGGCCATGTCGCGGTGATCGGGTGTCCCCTGAATATCGGGCAGAAGCATGGTGTGGAGCGATTTTTCGGGTGCGTTCATGATGTTCTCTCTCGGGTTAGGGTGCGTGCTGTGAGGCTGGATGAGTTGCGATAGTTTTTTTGTGTCGTTATTGTGCAGACTTCAGCATAGTTTCGACCGCTTCAGTCAGGGTCTTGCTCTCAGGGGCGATTTGGCTGCCAAAACTCATAACTTGGCGGCCATCTCGACTGATCAGATACTTGTGAAAGTTCCACCCCGGCGTGTCGCCGGTTAACTGTGCCAACTGCTTGAACAATGGATTGGCGTCACTGCCGCGAACATGGGTCTTGGCGAACATCGGAAACTTGATGCCATAAGTGTTGCGACAAAAGTCAGCGATTTTCTGGTTGCTATCAGGCTCTTGTTGACCAAAGTCATTAGAAGGAAAGCCCAGAATGACCAGGCCCTGAGCTTTGTACCGTTCATACAGACGTTCCAATCCATCATACTGGCGCGTAAATCCGCAATAACTGGCCGTATTTACGACGAGAATGACTTGTCCGGCATACTGACAGAGCGATTGCGGTGATTCATCCTGAAGTCTTGGAAAAGTCCCCTGGAGTAGTCCAGGGCAGGCCTTCACCGACGTAGCGGCGCCTTTAGCGGATGTCATATCGCCTCCTTGAGCGCTTGGCACGCCCAACGCCCAGGTGCTAGAGGCTAGCAACGCGACGCCGAGCAGTTTGGTAGTCGATGGAAAGATTTTCATGTTTGTCCTGGACAAAATGCTTTACATGATCAAAATATGCCCTAAAATGATCGATGTCAAGACTTTGTCCAAGACAAATGAACCTACAAGAAATTACACCCGCCATGCGCATAGCCGATGTCGAGCGCGACACCGGTATCGGGAAAGATACGCTCCGCGTCTGGGAGCGACGATACGATTTCCCGCGACCTGACCGAGACGCGCTGGGAGAGCGCGTGTATTCGGCCGATCAGATAGACCGGCTCAGAATCATTCGGCGGCTGCTCGACAAGGGGATGCGTCCAAGCAAAGTGCTCCCGCTGGATTTGCCGGCGCTTCAACAGCTGCTCGACAAGCATAGTGGCCCGCTGCACAGTCCAGCAAGACATGCCATCTGTCTCAGTCTCGTCAAGTTGCTCCGCATGCATCGGAGCCGCGAACTTCGCGAATCCTTGAACCGAATTCTGGTGCAAGATGGCTTGCAAAAATTCATTACCGACACCATCGTGCCAATAAACGGCATCATTGGTGACTATTGGATTCGGGGTGAACTCAGTGTGCCCGAAGAGCATCTGTACACAGAGCAAGTGCAAAATGTGATCCGGCATGCCATTCATTCCCATGCCCCAGGCGAATCTGCGCCAAGAATCCTCTTTACAACCTTCCCAGATGAAGAACACTGCCTGGGCATCCTCATGGTCGAGGCGATGTGCGTTGCCGCGGGTGCGCACTGCACGTCCTTGGGCACGCGAATTCCGCTCTCCGATATTTCCAAGTATGCGTCGGATGGACGCTACGATGTGGTCGCCCTATCTTTTAGTGCTGCGTATCCATCGCGAACCGTCACCAAGGATCTGACCCAGTTCAGGGAGCTGTTACCCGCAAAGATTGCAATCTGGGCCGGCGGTGGGGCGCTCAACCAGAAGCGGATCAAACTTCCCAACACGACCATACTCACTAACATTGAGGGCGTCCCTGCATTGGTCGCCCACTGGAGAACAGGGGCATAACGCGATGAGCGAAAAAAAAGTAGCGCTGATCACTGGTGCGGCAGGGGGTCTGGGTAGATCGCTCGCCGGGCACCTCGAAGCAGAGGGTTGGTCACTGGTCGTAGCCAGCAGAGATGCCGATCGGCTAAGCGACGTCTTTGGCGAGCGTCACCTGCAGGTTTGTGCGGATTGCGGTAGCCCAGAGGGTGCAAAAGAAATTTTCCAGGTCGCTCAGGAGAATGGTTTGGTGCCTCAGGCCTTTGCGCATTGTGTAGGCAATATCAAACTGGGTGCCTTGCACCGATTAAGTGAGGCAGACTACCAAGAGTCCATACAGGCTAACCTCAGTAGCGCGTTTCATTCGCTTGCCGCCTTTGTCGGCAACCTCAGACAGCATAACCTACCGGGCAGCGCTGTCCTGGTGTCTTCTGTGGCTGCTCAGATGGGTACGCCCAATCATGAAGCGGTTGCAGCGGCCAAGGGCGGGGTTGAAGGGCTTGCCAGAGGCGCGGCGGCAACCTATGCCCCTTATGGAATCCGTGTCAATGTCGTTGCGCCAGGCATCATGGACTCACCGGCCACCGAGCGACTATTGGCCACCGATGCGTCGCGATCAGCGGCCGCCAGGCAATATCCGCTCCCGGGCATCGGGAGCACGACGGAGCTTGCAGAGCTCATGGCCTGGCTGATGTCTGATAGAAGTAGTCGTGTCACGGCGCAGGTCTGGTCGGTGGATGGCGGGTTCACTGGCGTCAGGCCAGTGGTTAAATAGGTGACATCCATGCGCGATAAGCAGATGCCCTTGTCGGTAGCGCTGATGGGATATGGCGGTTTGGTTCCCTTTATCGGCTTGGCGGTACTTTCAAATGTAGAGCCTATGCACGGGGTCATGTATCGCGGGGCGTTATTGCTCTACGGCGCAGTCATTCTGAGCTTTGTCGGGGCGGTGCACTGGGGTGTCGCACTTGTCGATCCTCGGTTGACTGCATCTGATCGCAGCGCCCTATACCTCTGGAGCGTCGTTCCTGCGCTCATCGGTTGGTTCTCGTACATTTTCGCGCCGATCACGGCAGCACTTTTGCTCATACTCGGGTTTGTGTTTCAGTATTGGAGCGATCTGCGATGGGCACGGGTCGTTAGTTGGCCTAGTTGGTACCTGGCCCTTCGTCTCAGACTCACCGTGGTGGCGGCTGTCTTTTTGCTGGTGGGGGTTGCCCCGCTGGTTACATGAAAGTCTATTAGACTCATTCGCTAGCACGTGCGCCCGGTGAGGCTTGATGGGGGCGGCCTCTCGAATAACTGCGGGTCTCACCAATTCGAAACAGTGCAAAAGAATCTGCAGAAAGTTTGCTCGCTTGCCGCGCCTGTTCAAAGACCTGAGGGGGTTGATCCAGAGACTCGTCGCT
>VEQD01000029.1 GCA_018883385.1 Rhodocyclaceae bacterium
TTAAACGTTGAACAGGAAGTTCAAAACGTCACCATCCTGAACGACATACTCCTTACCTTCGGCGCGCATTTTGCCGGCCTCCTTGGCACCTTGCTCTCCCTTAAAGGCAACGAAGTCGGCAAAGGCGATCGTCTGTGCGCGAATGAAACCGCGTTCAAAATCGGTGTGAATTACACCGGCTGCCTGCGGCGCCGTATCACCCTGGTGAATCGTCCAGGCGCGAACTTCCTTCACACCGGCGGTGAAATAGGTCTGCAAGCCCAGGAGTTCGTAGCCAGCACGAATCAACCGGTTCAGGCCAGGTTCTTCAAGGCCCAGATCCGCCAGGAAGGCCTGCTTGTCTTCATCGTCCAGATCGGCCAACTCGGCTTCCAGCTTGGCGCATACCGCGACCACGGGCGCGCCTTCCTTAGCCGCAAACTCCCGCAGGCGATCCAGGAAGGGGTTGTTCTCAAAACCGTCCTCCAGCACGTTGCCCACGTACATGGCGGGCTTGATGGTCAGCAGACACAGTGGCTTGAGCAGCGCCTTGTCTTCCTCACCCAGGCCCAGCGTGCGCGCTGGCTTGCCCTCATTCAGGTGGGGCAGCAGTTTTTCCAGAATCGCTACCAGCTTAACGGCATCCTTATCCCCCGAACGTGCCTTCTTGCTGTCGCGGGCAATCGTGCGCTCGACCACGGCCAGATCGGCCAGCGCCAGTTCGGTGACGATGGTTTCGATATCGGCGATCGGATCAACACGACCAGAGACGTGCACCACATTCTCGTCGTCGAAGCAGCGCACCACATTAACGATGGCATCGGTTTCACGGATGTTGGCCAGAAACTGGTTGCCCAGCCCCTCGCCCTTCGAGGCACCGGCGACCAGGCCGGCAATGTCAACGAATTCGACGATGGCCGGTTGTACCCGTTGGGGTTTGACGATTTCCGACAGTGCTTCGAGGCGCGGGTCCGGCACTTCGACGATGCCGACGTTCGGCTCGATTGTACAAAAGGGATAGTTCTCGGCAGCAATGCCGGCCTTGGTCAAGGCATTAAACAGGGTGGATTTGCCCACGTTGGGTAGGCCGACGATGCCGCACTTGAGACTCATGGTATTCCTTGAAGGTCCAAAAACTTGCTGGTACTGCGTATTTTAAATCAGCCCGCTCATATCACGTGGGCTTCGATCTGATGGCCTGTCAGGTCACCCCGTTGATTCACGCAGTGGGTAGAACCGATGCCCAAATTCGCTGATCACCGTAAGAACCATGACGTGTTGCAATGCAAAATTATGCCAGAAACCGTGCGCATTCCCTTGGGCGAAAGGGCATAACTTCAATGAAAACATGGCCTTCCTGTGTTAAGGTTTTGCTCTTTGTTTTTCGCAATACGGTGGGCGCGCGCCCGCGGTTTGATTCCAGCTTCCAGGCACCGGTTAACCATGGCTAAATTCATTCCCCAACGGCTCCGGGCAGGTTACGCTGCGCTGGTGGAGCGTTTAAGAACCCTGATTGACTCAGTCCGTCATTTCGACTGGCGCTCACTCCAGCAAGTCCGCTGGGAAGACATGGTCCACGCGCTAAAAAATCCACGCTGGCATAAGCCGGCCGCGATCGTTTTTGGGCTGCTGGTTGCTGCGCATGTCATCAAGACCGATATTCTGCTGCCTTATATGAAGGCACACTTTGCACTGGGCGTCGACACCATCGAAGTGCAACCGTTGACAGTACCGCTGGAATCCCAATTGATTGGCCAGACACGCAGCCCACAGTCCGTTGCCATCTATACCCGCGTTTCGGGCTTTCTTGAAAAGCAGGTCTATCAGGAAGGCTCCTGGGTCAACGCCGGTGACATCCTGTTTGAGATGGATAAGCGTCCATTTGTAGCACAGCTGGACGCTGCCAAAGCAGCACTGGTATCGCAGGAGGCTTCTCTGCGTACGGCAACACTGACACTAAACCGCATCAAGCCCTTGGCCGCAGCCAAGGCGCTGTCGCAACAGGATCTCGACACCGCCACCGGCAACTTCCTTCGCGCCCAGGCTGGCGTCGATCAGGCGCGGGCCAATGTGGAAACAGCTCAGTTGAATCTGGAGTACTGCACGATCCGCTCACCCATTTCTGGCCTTGCCTCCGTGCGCAAGCAGGCCCTGGGAACCTATCTGCAGGTGGGCAGCCCGAATTCCGAGCTCACGGTCGTTAACCAGATGGACCCGATGTGGGTGTATTTCTCGGTATCGGAAGATCAGGTGCTCGAGCTCAACCAGATGCTGGCGCAAAAGCAACTGACAGATACGTCGCTGGCCGAACTGGATGTCACGATCACCATGAGCAACGGTAAGTTGTACCCCTACACCGGCAAAATCGGTTTTGCCGGTGTTATGTATGACGTGGAAACAGGCACACGCTTGTATCGGGCGGTGTTTCCAAACCCGGGCAACGCATTGCAGCAGGGCCAGTTCGTCACTGTCAGCGTTGTCGGTCTCAACCAGAATAATGTCTATCTGGTCCCACAATCTGCAGTACAGCAAAGTAGCCAAGGGGCCTATGTCTGGGTCGTTGACGAAGACAACCGCGTCCACTCCCGCACCATTACTCCGGGTTTCTGGAATGGCCCAAATTGGGTGATCAACGATGGCCTCAAGCCGGGTGAACATGTGGTCGTCAGCAATGTGCTGCGCATGTCCCCCAATCAACGGGTCAAGCCTAGCGCTATCAAAGCGCCCGAACCCCAGCCGCTGAAACTGCCCACAGCGCCGGCCACCTCATCGGATACCCTATCCACACCGTTCAACCCCGGCGCGACTACCCCATCGCATGTCAACCAGGCGCAGAATCCAAACCTGCTCACCATGCCTGCCACACCGGCTAACAAACTGACTGCACCGAAGGAAGCGCCACTGGCTCCGGGTATACCCACTGCCCCGGCTACGGTGCCAAATAATCTGCAACCGCCTGCAACGCGCGCCGTTCAGTAACCGGCAGGGCGAATTAACCATGTTCTCGAAGTTCTTTATCGATCGACCGATTTTTTCTGCGGTCATCTCCATCGTCATCACTATCGCTGGCCTGGTGGCGATGGCATCACTGCCGATCGCGCAGTATCCGAACATCACGCCACCACAGATTCAGGTATCGACCACCTATCCCGGCGCCAATGCAGAGACGGTGTCGCAGAACGTGGCCTCGCCGATCGAACTTCAGGTCAACGGCGCCGACGGCATGCTCTACATGTATTCGACCAATACGGCCGGCAATATGACCCTGAGCATTTTCTTCGACATCAACAAAAACCCGGCGCTGGCCCAGACGGACGTACTCAACCGGGTGAACACGGCAATGCCGCAACTGCCGCAATCGGTGCGCAACCAGGGCGTCAATATTCAGCAGAAAAGCCAGTCCATCATGATGGTGGTGGCGATCAAGGATCCGGACAATAAATACGACCTGACCGCGCTGAGTACCTTTGCCAACATTATTGTCCTCAACGAAGTCCAGCGTATTCCGGGCGCCAGCATGGCCTCTGTCGGCGGCAACCCGAATTACGCCATGCGCCTCTGGCTGGATCCGACCAAACTGACGCTGTACAAACTGACCGCCTCGGATATCGCCAATGCGGTACGTGCCCAGAACCAGCAATATGCGGTCGGCCAATTTGGCCAGTTACCGTCGAACGGTCAGGTCATTCAGAACTTCTCGGTGACCACCAATGGCATGTTGGAAACACCAGAAGAATTCGAAAATATCATCGTCAAGGCTGGAAAACCCTCGGTCACACCCGGCTCCGAAGGCGCAATCGTCCGCTTGCGTGACGTTGGCCGCGCCGAATTGGGTTCGCAGACTTACAACTTTGACGTCAAAACCAATCAGGATACTGCCGCACTCCTGATCGTCTACTTCCAGCCCGGCTATAACGCGCTTAATGTGGCTGCATCGGTCAAAGCAAAACTGGAAGAACTCAAGCCCAGCTTTCCTCCGGGCGTTACATATGAGATCGCACTCGATGCCACCGAGTTCATTAATTCATCCATCGAAGAAGTGATCCATACCTTCTTCGAAGCCATGCTGCTTGTGGTGCTGGTGGTCTTCCTGTTTTTACAAAAGCCTAAGGCAACCCTGATCCCGCTGGTGGCCGTCCCCGTATCGATCATCGGCACATTTATTGGCATGAGCCTCTTCGGCTTCTCGATCAACATGCTCACCATGTTCGGTCTCGTGCTGGCGATTGGTCTGGTCGTCGATGACGCCATTGTCGTCATCGAAAACGTGGAGCGGATCATGGAAGAAAACCCAACCATGCAACCGCGTGAAGCGGCCGCTGTCGCCATGGCGGAAGTCACGGGGCCAATCATCGCGACAACCCTGGTGATGGCAGCAGTGTTTATCCCGGTTGCCTTTCTATCGGGTATTACTGGGCAACTCTATCGGCAGTTTGCGCTGACCCTCTCCGTTTCGGTAACCCTGTCGGCCATTGTCGCGCTCACCCTCTCCCCTGCGCTAGCGGCTATTTTGATTAGCCCCAAAGGTGAGGAGGATGAGACCCCCAAACCAAGGTTCTTCGTGGGTTTTGAGCACCTGTTCGACAAACTGCGCGAACACTACATGACCGCTGTCAAATGGTCGATTGAGCACCGTCGCCCATCGTTCATGATTTTTGGTGGCGTCATTGTGGCCCTGTTGCTGCTATTTCGAATCGTGCCGGGCTCGTTTGTGCCCGAAGAAGACCAGGGCTACCTGTTCGGCGCAGTCATCATGCCCAAAGCAGCCAGCCTGCAACGAACCGCCGCTTTCTCGGAAGCCGGCGCCAACTGGTTTCAGGAGCAACCGGGCGTCGGTTCGGCAACAAGCTATGCCGGCTATAGCATCATTGATTCACAGGTGCTCCCCAGTGCCAGCACGCTCTTTATCGGCCTTAAGCCCTTTGGCGAACGTGCGGACAGGGCATCATCCGCATTCACGATGATTGAGCATGGTCGCAAACACTTCGCAACACAGAAAGACGGCATCATTATTCCGGTCAATCCACCATCCATTCCCGGCTTAGGCAACACGGGCGGTTTCCAGATGTGGCTGGAACAGACTGGCAATGGCTCCATGGAAGAGATGGAGGCGCAAACGATGCGCTTCCTGGCTGCTGCCAAAAAACGGCCGGAGTTGACCGCGATCAACACGACGTTCAGTACGAATGCGCGCGAAATGTTTGTGGATGTCGACCGTGGCAAGGCAGAGTTACTCGACGTTCCTGTCAACGATGTCTACGACACATTGCAAACGATGATCGGTTCGCAGTACGTGAATCAGTTCGCTTATCAGAATCGCCTATGGCAGGTGATTCTGCAGGCAGACGCCAATTATCGGCAAGATCCTTCTTCTTTCGACACGATGTATGTACGCGCCCGGACGGGTGCCATGGTGCCCTTGCGCGCCCTCATTCGCTTCAAGTATCAGGCTAGCCCCGATATCGTGACCCGCTTTAACGCGTATCCAGCCGTCCAGATCACGGGCAACAACGCTGCCGGCTACAGCTCTGGCCAGGCGATCCGCGCGATGCAGGACATTGCCGACGAGGTCTTGCCCCCCGGCTACAAGATCGCCTGGTCCGGCGAAGCCTACGAACAGCTGAAATCGGGCAGTACGGCCATTTTTGTTTTTGCCTTTGCGCTGATCATGGTTTTCCTGATTCTGGCGGCGCTCTACGAAAAATGGTCATTACCCTTCAGTGTCATGTTTGCCGTGCCCTTCGCACTGTGCGGTGCACTTCTGGCCGTCTTCTTGCGCGGGCTTGAAAACGATGTGTACTTCCAGATCGGGTTGGTCACCCTGATTGCTCTGGCCGCAAAGAACGCCATTCTGATTGTTGAATTTGCCGTGGCTAATGTCGAAAAGGGCATGTCCGTGGTCGATGCCGCGCTGCACGCAGCAGAAGTGCGCTTCCGACCAATCATGATGACTTCCCTTGCCTTTATTCTGGGTTGCGTGCCGCTGGCGATCGCCGTGGGCGCCTCCGCCAATAGCCGGCACTCCATTGGCACCGGCATCATTGGCGGCATGATTGGTGCGACCATGATCGCGATCATCTTTGTACCGCTGTTCTTTGTCGTCTTTGAAGAACGTAGCGCACTGAAGAAAAAAATGGTGGCAGAGACCCCCGCGCAACCGGGGCCGCATCATGCCGGCGCGCCGACACCACCGGAGGGCGAATGATGCGCGCCGGTTCCTGCCGAGGCCTCATGAGTATAGTGACCGCCGCGGGTCTGCTCTCGGCCTGCGCCGTGGGCCCTGACTACCTGCGCCCGGATGTCAACGCACCGGAACAATTCCGGTCGGCGACATCCCAGCCAAGCGACGGTAGTGCACTGGGTAGCGTGAATTCGACTGATGCCTGGTGGGAAGGCTTTGAGGATCCTGTGCTGGATGCGCTGGTAGAGGAAGGTCTACGCAACAATCGTGATCTTCAATCGGCGATTGCCCGGGTTCGCAAGGCGCGCGGCCAACTGATCAAAACACGCGGCCAGTTCTTTCCGCAAGTTGACTACTACGGCGCCGGCGAACGCGGTAAGTTCATGGGTCTGGATCAGACCGTGGTCACCAATACCCCTGGCAGCCTGGTTTCTATCGGTACACTGGCCTCGACGGCCACATGGCAACTGGATGTTTTTGGTGGTTTACGCCGGCAATATGAAGCTGCCAGCGCTAACCAGGCCGCAGCCGTTGCCACGCGTCAGGCGATCGCCCTCAGCGTCGCCGGCGAAGTTGTCAGTATCTACGTCACCTTACGCTCGCTCGATCAGCAGCTGGCTGTAGCCCGCCAAACACTAGAGAACTACAAAACCACGATGCGCATCTTTGATCTGCGCTTCCGTTACGGTACCGCGAACATGGTGCAGGTATCGCAGATCCAGTCGCAAGTCGACGCAGCCGAAGCGGCCATTCCGCCCCTGGTTCAGGCCATTGGCGAGCAAGAGAATAACCTCAACTTCGTTCTCGGCCGTAACCCGGGTACGGTGCCACGTGGCAAACCGATCGAGCAGCTGATGCTGCCTACACCGCCCGCCGGTCTGCCCTCTGATCTTCTGGCGCGCCGCCCGGACGTGCGTCTTGCGGAGCAGCAACTGGTTGCGCTGAATGCGCAGATTGGCGCCGTCAAAGCCCAGTTCTTCCCGAGCATCTCGCTGACCGGCACACTGGGTACCAGCACTGCGTCGTCCATGGGCGGTATCTTCACCGGTGCCAGCAGCATCTGGGACGCCGGCCTCATCGTGATGGGCCCCCTATTTAAAGGCGGCGAAATCTATGGGCAATACGTTGGCGCCAAAGCCGAGCAACAAGCCGCCATGACCCAGTACCTGAAGTCGGTTGAAGGGGCTTTTCGTGACACGGATACGGCCTTAATTGCTTCTGCGGAAACGCGCAAACTTGTTTCTGCGCGACAAAAACAAGTCGGCACCCTGAAGACCTACGCCAACTTGTCGAGCATGCAGTTCAACTATGGCTACACGGATTACCTCACCGTATTGAATGCCGAGGATAGTCTGTTCCGGGCGCAGCTTGATCTCGCCCGTGCACAGGCTGAACGGGCACTCTCTCAGGTCGCCCTCTATATGGCCCTCGGCGGTGGCTGGGAAGCTGCAGACAACAAGACAATGGCCGCCAATGAGGCCATTGCTTCGGGTGACGACCCTCGAAACCCCGCCAACCGCTAAGGCATCCCAGGGGTTACTTAGAGAGCTGACGACCCAGAGCCGCTCCGGCGCCACCACCCAGGCCGGCGCCTAGGGCCGCGCCTGCCGTTCCGCCCCCGGCACTCTTGCCAATCGCGGCGCCCGCACCGCCGCCGACGGCCCCCCCAACAACGGCCCCGGTTTTTCCTTTGCCCTTGGTCGTCACTGCAGCCCCTGCGCCGCCGCCGACAGCGCCGCCCACCACCGCCCCGGTGGTACCACCAACCGCATTGCCAATGGCCGCACCCCCAGCGCCCCCCAGCGCCCCGCCAACGCCGCTCTTGAGGTTACTGCTCTGTGCAAACGCACTCGCCGCGGCGAATGAGAGCAGAGAAACTGCGATCAGTCTTTTTTTCATGAGTCTTCCTTTCACCGAAACTTTGTAACCCGGATAAAAATCAGGGCTTGGTATGAGTGTGCAGCTGACGCTGTGCCTCTGTCATGCCGCCCTGCACAAGCACCCGGCTTTGCTCAGCAATCCGAGCAATTGCCCGATCGATTTCGATCTGTTCATCCTGGCGTGGGCGATGGAGCACGAAGTCTGAAACCCCCTGGTTCAATTGCAGCGATCTTGGGTGGCCGATACCGATACGCAGGCGCCAATAGTCCGGTGTCCCAAAAGCAGACTGGATGTCCTTGAGGCCATTGTGACCGCCACTACTGCCGCCCAGCTTGACGCGCAGCTGACCTGGCAAAAGATCGAGTTCGTCATGCAAAACCAGTACCTCATGCGGTTGGATATCGTGAAAACGCGCAAAGGGGCCGACCGATTGGCCGGAGCAGTTCATGAAGGTCTGCGGCTTGATGATCCAGACTTTTTGGCCGTCGACCACTGCCGAGGCCACATCGGCCTTCATCTTCTTGTCGGCACCAAACGTATTCGCACCCAGCACCCGTACCATCGCATCCACCGCCCAGCACCCGGCGTTGTGGCGAGTGCGTTCGTACTCCGCGCCCGGATTGCCCAGCCCGACAATGAGCCGGATTGGCGATAACTGCGGCTTCACCGGGGCTGGTTTATCGGCAGATTTTGGGGGCTGCGAATTTTGCATGGGTTGGTTCATGAACCATAGCCTAACGTAAATCGTGTGTTCCATGAAAAAAGCCGTGCAGGATAACCGGCACGGCTTCTTCCAGAATGCTGGTCACCCAGCAAACCACTTACTCAGCGGTCGGTGCTGCGCCAGCGTCAGACACGGCTGCCGATTCTGCATCGGCATTAGAGCCCTTGACAGCCATCACTGCGGCAACAACGGAGTTATCGCCACCATGCAGAATGACGCGAACACCTTGTGGCAGCTTGATGTCGCTGATGTGCAGCGAGTGACCCATTGCCAGATCCTTCAGATCGATCTCGATGTATTCCGGAAGCGCCTTCGGCAGACAGGCGATTTCCAGTTCGGTAATCACATGGCTGACGATACCACCCTGCAGCTTGACGCCCGGGCACACTTCACCATTGACGAAGTGCAGCGGCACCTTGGTGTGCAGCTCGGTATTGGCGTCGACACGTTGGAAATCGACGTGTAGCACCAGCGGCTTGTACGCATGCAACTGCACATCACGCAGCAGAACCTGCTCTTTGGCACCGTCCAGGTTCGCCGAAACGACCGACGAATGGAATGCTTCTTTACGCAAGCACTGGTAGATCTCGTTGTGATCGACATCGAACGAAACAGCCGGCTTACCCGCACCATAAATGACACCGGGAACTCGGCCAGCACGACGCAGGCGGCGGCTCGCACTCGATCCCTGCACATCGCGCTTGGTAGCATTAAATTCAAAACTGCTCATGATTGACTCCAGAAATTGGATTGCCCGCGACCAGGCACTCCGGTTAATGACGTCGGCGAATGCCTCAGTCGATAAACAGCGAGGAGACAGAGTCTTCCTTGCTGATGCGGCGGATGGTTTCCGCCAGCAAATCTGCAACCGACAGTTGTCGGATGCGTAAACACTTTTGTGCGACCTCGGTCAGCGGAATGGTGTCGAGCACCACCAGCTCATCGAGCACCGACTCGTTAAGACGCTCGACCGCCGCGCCCGAAAGCACCGGGTGGGTGCAGTAGGCCGTGACGCTGCGGGCGCCGTTTTCTTTGAGGGCAACGGCCGCCTTGCACAGCGTACCGGCCGTGTCGACAAGATCGTCGACGATGATGCAGTCCTTGCCGCTCACGTCACCAATGATGTTCATGACCTCCGACACATTCGCCTTCGGGCGACGTTTGTCGATGATGGCCAGGTCGCATTCCAGACGCTTGGCCAGCGAACGGGCGCGAACCACACCGCCGTGGTCCGGCGATACGACGATGGGCTTTTCCAGATGCTTGTTCTGGACGTCGTTCAGCAAAATCGGCAGTCCGTAGATGTTATCCACGGGAATATCGAAGAAGCCCTGAATCTGTTCGGCATGCAAATCCATGGTCATCACGCGGTCAACACCGGCGGCCACCAGCATATTGGCCACCAGCTTGGCAGCGATCGGCACGCGATTCGAGCGCGGCCGACGATCTTGACGGGCATAACCGAAGTACGGGATCGCGGCGGTAATCCGGCCGGCCGATGCACGCTTGAGCGCATCAACAATCACCAACAGTTCCATCAGGTTGTCATTCGACGGATGACAAGTCGACTGCAGCACGAAGACATCGTGACCGCGTACATGCTCCTGGATCTCTACGCTCACTTCCCCATCGGAGAAACGGCCGACGTCGGCGCGCCCCAGAGGCAGGCCGAGACGCTGAGCAACTTCGGCCGCCAACTTGGGGTTGGCGTTACCGGAAAAGACCATCAGGTTCTGGAAGCCCATGATGCTTATATCCTTTTGGTGTCCTGGACCAATCGGGATGCCCGCCACGGCACACGCTCATGCCACCAACGAGCTACAAACAAAATGGGCAGCTGCCTTCGCAACTGCCCGAATTCTTGGCTGGGGAGGAAGGATTCGAACCTTCGCATGCCGGAATCAAAATCCGGTGCCTTAACCAGCTTGGCGACTCCCCAACACGCACCCCCTCAAGGAGACCCTTGCGGCGGTGAGGCCAGAATTATATCCAAAATTTTGCGTTTGCACATCCCCTGAGCGCCTTTCCCGGGTGGGTACGCAGCTGCTCAAACAGGGATCAGGTCGCTCAGCGGGTGGCGATCTAGCCCTGGGCAGACCCAGGCCATCCAGCCATGGCCGGCAGCGGGCAGGCGGTCGCAAACGGCCTGCGCCGTTGCTGGATCATCAAATACCGCAAAAACACAGGCGCCCGAGCCCGTCATGCGGACACGCCCCTTGGTTTCCGACTGGGCGGACAGCCAATCCAGGGCGGCGCCCACTTCGGGGTACAACGACACCGCGACGGCCTCAAGGTCATTCGCGCCCACCCCGTCGTTCAGGGCGCGCGGCCAATCGGCCGGGGGCATTGCCGGCGTATCGCGGCGTAGTAACGGGGATGAAAATATCCTGGCTGTTGGCACCGAAGCGCCGGGATGAACAATTAAATACCAGGCTGGCGCCAGCGCGACCGGTGTCAGCGCCTCGCCCACGCCTTCGGCAAAGGCGCTGTGCCCGAACACAAACACGGGTACATCGGCCCCCAAGGGCAAGGCCAGCGACTGCAATTCGGCCTGGCTACCGCCTAAACGCCACAGGCTATTTAAGGCCAGCAATACGGTCGCCGCATCCGAACTGCCACCGCCCAGACCACCGCCCATCGGCAGCCGCTTATCCAGCTGAATCGTCACACCATCGCGCACGCCCGCAGCGCGACGCAGTGCCTGAGCCGCGCGAACGGTCAGATCGGTTTCCGGCGCCACGCCGGCAATCGGGTTGGCCAGCACAATCTGGCCATCTGAACGCGGCACAAAGCGCACGGTGTCATGCAAACCGACGAACCGGAAGAGGGTCTGCAAGCTGTGATAGCCATCCGGTCGGCGACCCGTCACATGAAGAAACAGGTTCAGTTTCGCTGGCGCCGGATACGCCGACGTCCAATTCCAGCGCATGGCCAGTTGCGGATCAGGCAGGACTGCAGGATCTTTAAAAGCCATGGCGTCTTCTGGTCAGGGCGCCGACTGCTCTGCCGGGTCGCTCACCCCATTCCACTCTGTCAGCGCCAAGCGCAGCCACAGGCCGTCGGGTCCTGCTGCCTCCACGGCCAGCGGCCAATCTTCGGGTGCCGGCGGTCCATAACGATAGGCGAACTGCCAGCCACGCCCGGATGCCGCCAGCGGGCGCGCAACGGCATCGCGTTGCTGGATCTCGTTGGTCGGCCAGCGGGCACGGAGCCAGCGCTCCGCCGGCAGCTCAGGCAAAGTCACGCCGGCCAGAGATTCCCCCAAGGCGCGCAAATTCGTCGCTTCACCGCGCTTCCCTGTGGCATCCTGCCAGCGAACGCGACTGGCACTGATATCGACCCGGGCAAGCGCATTACCCAGCGGGCCAATCAGCCAAAGGATATCTTCGCTGGGCGAGTGCTGCCAGGCAAAACGGCCCGCGACCGGCTCGTTCTCGGTGCCACCTGTCAGCGGCGACTGCCCCGCAGCAAAACGCCCGGCCACCTGCCAGGTATTCGCCGTCGCCGCGCGATCACTGTCAACGGGCCCGGCAACATGTGCACAGGCGCCTGTCAGCAGCACCAGCGCAAACAAACCCAGGCGTTTCATGGTGACAAAAAACCGCGAGGCCCACACAGTCATTGGCCGGGCGTATCGTTTGAAGGGCCGGCGGGCAGACCTTGACCCGCCGCCTTGAGTTCTGCACTCTCTGGAAAGCGCTGAAGACCGGCGCGCCAGAGTTGCAGCGCTTCACGGGGTTTACCCATCGCCTGCAAGACAATCACCTGGTGGGCAATGATTTCCGGATCTATGCGAAGCGCCGCTGCACGATTCAGATAGTCGAGCGCCGCGTCAAAATTCTTTTCGCGATAGAAAAGCCAGCCCATGCTGTCGAGGATAAATGGATCGTTTGGCGCCAACGACAGTGCTTTTTCAATCAGCACCCGCGCCTCTTTCAAGCGGGTGTTTTTATCAGCGTACGTAAATCCAAGCGCGTTATAGGCTTGCGCATATTTGGGATCTCGGCGGATAACGTCACGCATACTGCGTTCGAACAGACTCGGGTTGCCTACGCGTTCAGCGAGCATGCCCAGTTCGTAGCGCAGGGTCACGTTGCCGGGGTCTTTTGCCACGGCACGCGTTAGTACCCTGAGTGCGCCCGCATTATCGCCGCGCTCACGCAACAACGTGGCCTCGCCAATCACGAGCTCGGTGCGGCCTGCCGCCGTTTCAACAGGCGTGCTTGCAAGCAAGGCTTGGGCACCTACCAGGTTACCGCGCCGACTCATGAGATTGGCGGCGCGTAAACGTGCAGGGACCAGATATTCGCCCCGCTGAACCCGTTCGTAGTGCAGAATCGCCTGGGCTTCCGAACGGTCCGCGGCCGCAGGTTCGTTGCTACGTTCGAGGTCGGCGCGCGCTTCGTAAGCAAGACCCAGGTTGTATTCGATCAGCGCCACATCAATCGAATCCACTTTCAGCAGCCGATCAAGTGCCTGGATCGACAGATCCGGTGCCTGCGCCTGGACGCCAACGGCAGCAACCGCAAACAGCGATTCTGGCGGCACATCGCCCTGCGCTAGCACGCGCGCCACTTCCGTTCTGGCCTCCGGCATTCGGCCAGCACTCAACAACTGTTGTGCATACAGCGCTCGCACCGTGGCGGCTTGCGGATATGCCGCAAGAAACTTGGCGAACAGCGGTAGAACCGCATCCGGTGATTGCTTCGCCGATGCCTGAACGCTGAGCAACAGTGCTGCTTCAGAATCCGGCTGCAACCGTTGTGCCTGTCGCGCATACTGCAGCACCGCCGCATCGTCTCCGGCGCGCAGCGCAAACTGTGCGCGCGCCAGCAGTGCCTCGGGCATCGACAGGTAAGGGGCGGTCACAGCATCCGCGAGCTTTCGGGCACGTTGCGGGTCGGCCGTTGGCGGAAAACGCTGGGGCAGTTGCAGCAGCGCCCGCCCACGTTGCTCCTCTGGCAGCAGCGCCAGATAACGTGCCAGCACCGGTTGGGCGTCGGCATAGCGCCCCACCAGAATCTGGGTGCCCGCCAGCGCATTGAGCGCGTCGGTTGAATTGGGCTCTTTCTCCACCCAGAGCCGCGCTGTTTCCAGCATGAGCTCCGGATGCCGGTTGAGCGCGGCAACTTCCATGGTGCGCCGAAAAATTCCCGGATCGTTGTACTTGAGTGCCAGGTCTGCATACGCTGCCAACGCCACCTGCGGCTTGTCGCGCTTTAACGCAATCTCCGCCAGCACTACCTCAAAGACCACCTGGGGTGGCGTGTCCACCGAGGTCTCCGGCACCGGATCGGCATATGCGACGAGCGGCGACAGGCAAATGCCCAATAAAGCCACATGAAGCGTGCGGCGGGATACGTGACGACGAACCAGTGATGGCGACAGATTTTGCAGGAACGGCATGGTAGCGCTATCTTATCCCGTCTTTCCTTCATTGCACCGAAACATCGACCAGGAATCTTCAGCGATGCCCGAACTCCCCGAAGTTGAAGTCAGCCGTTTGGGGCTGCTACCGGAACTCGCCGGCCGCATCATCACGGGCGCTGTCACGCGCACACCAAAGCTGCGTTACCCGCTCCCACGCAATCTGGGCAAACGCCTCACCGGCGCACGTCTCGCCAATATCCGGCGGCGTGCCAAATATTTGCTGTTTGATATCGACCACCTGTCCGGCGATAGAACCGCAACGCTTATTCTGCATCTGGGCATGTCGGGCAGCCTGCGGATTGTGACGCCCGATACGCCGCCACAAATCCATGACCATGTCGACATCGCTTTTGGCGATAAAGTGCTGCGCCTGCGCGACCCACGTCGTTTTGGCGCGCTGCTGTGGCACGACAACACCACCCCGATTGAGGACCACCCGCTCATCAATGTGCTGGGGGTCGAGCCCCTGGAGGACCTGTTCGATGGCGCGTGGCTGCACGGCCATCTCCGCAAACGCTCTGGCCCGATCAAACCGGTGCTGATGGACAGTCATATGGTCGTCGGTATCGGCAACATCTATGCGGCCGAGAGCCTGTTTCTCTCGGGCATCTCACCGTTACGATCGGCACAGAAGATCAGTGCGGCGCGCTGTGACACGCTGGCAGATGCCGTCAAACAGACCTTATCAGCCGCCGTAGCGGCTGGCGGCTCCAGCGTGCGGGATTATGTGCATTCGGATGGGGGCGCTGGCTGCTTCCAGCTGCAGTGCGCGGTGTATGAACGCGCGGGCGAACCCTGCCTAGGCTGCGGCAAACCGGTCAGGAAGATCCGGCAGGCGGGGCGTTCGACGTTTTACTGCCCGAATTGCCAGAAATAAAACCAACATTTCCCGCTGTAGTGTCCGGTATGGACTCGCAGCTCAGGTGCCGCTACGCGCCAATTCGCTACTCACGCACACCGGACACCACAATTGAGCTAATGCGGTTAACAGGTTGGCCGATGCGCTTGCGGAGTGAATCGGCGCGAGTGAAACGAAGCGGCGTCTGAACGAGGCAGGCGTATCGGCTAGCCTGCTCATCCCAATTTATTTACCAGTTAACTTCTCGTATTTCGCCCAAAGCTGCTCTTGCGATTCGACGTGCGCCGGATCCTTCGGAATACAATCGACCGGGCACACTTGCTGGCACTGGGGCTCATCGTAGTGACCCACGCACTCCGTGCACTTGTTCGGGTCGATTTCGTAAATTTCCGGACCCTGCGAAATGGCCTCGTTCGGGCACTCGGGTTCGCAGACATCACAGTT
>VEQD01000060.1 GCA_018883385.1 Rhodocyclaceae bacterium
CATCGGCCATGTGCGGCATATCTTCCACCGGCACGATGCGCGAGACCACACCCTTGTTACCGTGACGGCCGGCCATCTTGTCGCCAGGTTGCAGGCGACGCTTCACAGCCAGATAGACCTTGACCATTTTCTGAACGCCCGGTGGCAGTTCGTCGCCCTGGGTCAGTTTCTTGCGCTTCTCGTCGAAGGCGGCATCAAAGCCCTTACGGGTTTGTTCGATGCCTTCACGCAGGGCTTCGAGCTGCGTGGCGACGTCATCGTCAGCCATGCGGATATCGAACCACTGGTGTTGATCAACCGTATCCAGATAGGCGCGATCAATTTTGGTGCCCTTGGCCAGCTTCTTCGGGCCGCCATTGGCAACCTTGCCGACGATCAGGCGGGCGACACGTTCGAACGCGTCACGTTCGACGATACGCAGCTGATCGGCCAGATCCTGCTTGTAATGACGGAGTTGATCATCGATGATCGACTGAGCACGCTTATCGCGTTCGATGCCTTCACGGGTGAAGACCTGAACGTCGATGACGGTACCGGCGATGCCCGACGAAACACGCAGACTGGTGTCTTTTACGTCCGAGGCCTTTTCACCGAAGATGGCGCGCAGCAGTTTTTCTTCCGGCGTCAGCTGGGTTTCGCCCTTCGGCGTCACCTTGCCCACCAGTACGTCGCCGGCTTCGACTTCCGCACCGATGTACACGATGCCCGACTCATCCAGGCGCGACAGCTGCGATTCCCCCAACGACGGAATGTCGCGGGTGATTTCTTCCGGTCCCAGCTTGGTGTCGCGAGCGACCACGGTCAGCTCTTCGATGTGCACCGAGGTGAAACGGTCTTCGGCCACGACGCGCTCGGAGATAAGAATCGAGTCTTCGTAGTTGTAACCATTCCAGGGCATGAAGGCGATGAGCATGTTCTGACCCAGAGCGAGTTCGCCCAGGTCGGTCGATGCGCCATCAGCCACCACGTCACCCTTAGCCAGCTTGTCGCCGACACGAACGATCGGACGCTGGTTGATGTTGGTGTTCTGGTTGGAACGGGTGTACTTGACCAGGTTGTAGATGTCGACACCGACTTCACCGGCCAGCGCTTCCTTGTCGTTGACGCGTACCACGATACGGCCGGCGTCGACGTAGTCGACCACGCCGCCGCGGCGGGCAACAATGGCGGTGCCCGAGTCAACAGCGACCGTACGCTCGATACCAGTACCGACCACCGGTTTTTCCGGGGTGAGACACGGCACTGCCTGACGTTGCATGTTGGCACCCATCAGCGCACGGTTTGCATCATCGTGCTCGAGGAACGGCACCAGCGAGGCAGCGACCGAAACGATCTGGGATGGCGCCACGTCCATGTATTGCACCTGAGCGGCAGGCTCAAGCAGCGCTTCACCCTTGTGACGGCAGGTGACCAGCTCGTCGCTCAGGTTACCCTTGGCATCCATGCCGGCATTGGCCTGAGCGATGACGTACTGACCTTCTTCAATGGCTGACAGATACTCGATGTCCGAGGTCACGCGGCCGTTGATCACCTTGCGATACGGCGTTTCGATGAAGCCGTACTCGTTCACACGAGCGTACAGCGCCAGCGAGTTGATCAGACCGATGTTCGGACCTTCCGGCGTTTCGATCGGGCACACACGGCCGTAATGGGTCGGGTGCACGTCGCGCACTTCGAAACCGGCACGTTCGCGCGTCAGACCGCCCGGGCCAAGCGCCGAAACACGGCGTTTGTGGGTGATTTCCGACAGCGGGTTGGTTTGGTCCATAAACTGCGACAGCTGGCTGGAACCGAAGAACTCTTTGATCGCCGCCGAAATCGGCTTGGCATTGATCAGGTCGTGCGGCATCAGGTTATCCGACTCGGCCTGGTTCAAGCGCTCTTTGACGGCGCGTTCGACACGGGCCAGACCGGCACGGAATTGGTTTTCTGCCAGTTCGCCGACTGAACGCACACGACGGTTGCCGAGGTGATCGATGTCATCGATTTCACCACGGCCGTTACGCAGCTCGACCAAGACAGCGATGGCTTCGATCAGGTCGCGTGGCGACAGCGTGAGCTGGTCACGGATGTCGGTCTTAACGCCCAGCTTGTTTAGCTTGTCAGCGACTTCCTTGGCTTCGGCTTCGGTCAGGTTTTCGGCAGCGGCACGGGCACCAAATTGCATTTCTGCCAGCAGATCGGCCACCAGTGAGGCGCGAACGCCGTTACGCTGAGCCAGATAAGCCACGACGTCGTCGGTCTTCGACGGCAGCGCGGTCATCATGACTTTCCATTCCTGGATGTCGTTGCGACCCATGCGGCGGTTGAACTTCATACGGCCAACGCCCGACAGATCGTAGCGATCATCGGAATAGAACAGACCATTGAACAGGATTTCAACGGCTTCTTCTGTCGGCGGCTCGCCTGGGCGCATCATGCGGTAGATGGCAACGCGGGCCGCGGTGCGGTCGCGCGTTTCATCGGCGCGCAGGGTGTTCGAGATAAAGGCACCACGATCCAGATCATTGACGTAGAGCGTTTCGATGCTCTTCACACCGGCCTCTTGCAGTTTGGCCAGCAGGGTGCCATCGATCTCTTCGTTGGCCTTGGCGATGATTTCACCGGTCTCCGGATTGATCACGTCCTTCGCCAGCACGCGCTCGAGCAGGAATTCTTCCGGCACGACGATGCTCTTCAGGCCAGCGGCATCCAGTTCACGGATGTGACGAGCGGTAATACGCTTGTCTTTCGGAACAATCACCTTGCCGGCCTTGTCGCAGATGTCAAAGCGGGCAACTTCGCCGCGCAGACGCTCGGGCACGAGGGCAAATTCGATTTTCTTACCGAGTGCGATCTGGTCGAATTCAAAGAAGCGCGCCAGGATTTCTTCGTCGGTCATGCCGAGCGCACGCAGCAGCGTGGTGACGGGCATTTTGCGGCGACGGTCGACGCGGAAGAACAGGGTGTCTTTCGGATCGAACTCAAAGTCCACCCACGAACCACGGTAAGGGATCACGCGAGCCGAGAACAGCAGCTTGCCCGACGAGTGGGTCTTGCCGCGATCGTGCTCGAAGAACACGCCCGGCGAACGGTGCAGCTGGCTGACGATAACGCGCTCGGTACCATTGATGACGAAGGAGCCGGTGTCGGTCATGAGCGGAATCTCGCCCATGTAGACTTCCTGCTCTTTCACTTCTTTGATGTCGCCGGTATCGCGATCGAGAATCACCAGACGGACGCGGGCGCGCAGTGCCGAGGCGTAGGTCAGACCACGCTGTTGACATTCACGGACGTCGAACGCCGGCTCAGCCAGGTTGTAGCTGACGAATTCCAGGCGGGCGTTGCCGGAGTGCGACGTGATCGGGAAGATCGTCGAAAACGCGGCTTGCAGGCCTTGGCTGCGACGCTGCGCAGGCGTGATGCCCTGCTGCAGGAAATCGCGGAAGGAGTCGAGCTGGGTCGCCAGAAGGTAAGGTACCTCGAGCACCGTGTCACGCTTCGCAAAACTTTTGCGGATGCGCTTTTTCTCGGTAAATGAGTAGTTCATCATCGCTCCGGGTC
>VEQD01000030.1 GCA_018883385.1 Rhodocyclaceae bacterium
GGCCGACATACTTGTACCAGCCATCCGGATGGCCGGCTTCGATCGCGATGCGCGGTAGACCGGCGGGCAGCACCTGATCGCGCCAGGCTTTGTCTTGTTTATCGAAGGTGGTGGTCGATGGCATCGAGACGACACTCACGGCAATACCGGCTTCGGCCAGCGCCGCTTGAGCATCGAGCGCGAGCTTGACTTCGGAGCCGGTAGCAATCAGTGCTGCTTTTGCATTCGTTGCAGGCGATACGACATAACCTCCACGGGCGATATCTGCGGCAGACGTTTTGTTGGCGACCGGCGGCAGGTTCTGACGTGAGAGCAACAGCGCCGTTGGGCCGTTAGCGTTTTCGACACTCTTGACCCAGGCCACCGCTGTTTCGGTGGCATCGGCCGGACGCCAGACATCCAGATTCGGAATCAGGCGCAGCGAAGCGGCGTGCTCTACCGGCTGGTGGGTCGGACCGTCTTCGCCCAGACCGATCGAGTCGTGGGTGTAGACCATGATCTGGCGCACCTTCATCAGCGCGGCCATGCGGATCGCGTTGCGGGCGTAATCCGAGAACACCATGAACGTGGCGGTGTAGGGAATAAAGCCACCGGCCAGGGCAATGCCGTTGGCGATGGCGGTCATACCAAATTCACGTACGCCATAGAACAGATAGTTACCGCCGTCTTTGGCGGTGACGCCTTTAGCGCCTTTCCACCAGGTCAGGTTGGAACCGGCCAGGTCGGCCGAGCCGCCCAGCAATTCCGGCAGATTTGGGGCCAGTGCTTCAATCGCCAGTTGCGAGGCTTTGCGGGTCGCAATTGTTTCAGCCTTGGCCTGGGTTGCAGCAATAAAGTCGGTTGCAGTCTTCGACCAATTGGCCGGTAGCTTGCCCGAGATACGACGCTTGAATTCCGCGGCTTCCGCCGGGAATGCTTTGCTGTAGGCGGCAAAGGTTTTATCCCAGGCGGCTTCACGTTCGGCACCGGCCGCCCGGGCGCTCCAGGCGGCATACACATTAGCCGGGATTTCAAAAGCAGCATGTGTCCAGCCGATGGCGGCGCGTGTGGCAGCGATTTCATCAGCGCCGAGCGGCGAGCCATGCACATCAGCGCTGTTGGCCTTATTTGGCGAACCCATGCCGATGGCAGTGCGACAGCAGATCAGCGTCGGGCGTTTGCTGTCGGCTTTAGCGGCTTTGATCGCGGCGTCAATGGCCGCAGCATCATGGCCATTGACGTTCGGAATCACCTGCCAGCCATAAGCGGCGAAGCGGCTCGGTGTGTCGTCGGTGAACCAGCCTTCGACCTGGCCGTCGATGGAGATGCCGTTGTCGTCCCAGAAAGCGATCAGCTTGCCCAGACCCAAGGTGCCGGCCAGCGAACAGGCTTCGTGCGAAACGCCTTCCATCAGGCAACCATCGCCCAGGAAGCTGTACGTATAGTGGTCAACGATGGCGTTGCCCGCGCGGTTGAATTCGGCGGCCAGCAGCTTTTCATTGATGGCCATGCCCACAGCGTTGGCGATGCCCTGGCCGAGCGGGCCGGTAGTCGTTTCGACGCCGGCCGTGTAGCCATATTCCGGGTGACCTGGCGTGCGGCTGTGCAGCTGGCGGAACTGTTTGAGATCTTCGATGCTCAGGTCGTAGCCGCTCAGGTGGAGCAGCGCGTAGAGCAGCATTGAGCCGTGGCCGTTCGACAGTACGAAGCGGTCGCGGTTCGGCCAGGCCGGGTTGGCGGGGTTGTGGCTGAGGTGCTGACGCCAGAGCACTTCGGCAATTTCGGCCATACCAAGTGGCATGCCGGGGTGGCCGGAGTTGGCCTGCTGGACGGCGTCCATGGCTAGTGCACGAATCGCACCCGTCAGTTCGTTATAGGCCGGTGCAGCGGGGGCTGGGCGGGCAGGACGGGAGGGTGTGTTGGCGGCAGACAATGAAGACACGACAAAGGTCCGGCAAAAGACGCAATTATCGGCTAAAACTCGCGGCGCTGCAAAGAACAGGCTCTAGAAAACCTGCGAAAAACCTTGAGGCAGTGCGCACCACGCTCAAAGGCGCCCTCATACGTCGCAAGCTCCCCAAATCGGGCTAACCTTTGGATCGTGATGCGCCTGCGAAGCGCTTGTGGCTTTTTAGCAAAAACTCATGACAATTCAAGGCAGTAGATGGTGCAAGTTTGGCTCGATTTCGAGCGCTTGCGCTATGAGAGCCAGGCTTGCACCGTGTGCTGCTAAACCTCTTGTATATAGCGGTGTTAGTCCTTGTGATACGCCGTCACGCGCTCGACTTCATTCTTTGAGCCTAGAATAACTGGCACCCGCTGGTGCAGAGTCGTCGGTTGTAGGTCGAGTATCCGCTCGCGACCGGTGGTGGCAGCGCCACCGGCCTGTTCGACCAGCATGGCCATCGGGTTGGCTTCATAGAGTAGGCGCAGTTTGCCGCCCTGTTTGGCGACTTTGGCGTCCATTGGGTACATAAAGATGCCGCCACGCGACAAGATGCGGTGTACATCGGCCACCATGGAAGCGACCCAGCGCATATTGAAGTCTTCGCCACGCGGGCCGGTTTTGCCGGCCAGCATTTCAGCCACATAGCGTTGCACCGGTTCTTCCCAGTGACGCTGGTTCGACATATTGATAGCGAACTCACGGGTGTCGACCGGAATCGTCAGGTTTTCCTGCGTCAGGCGGAAGGTGCCGACTTCACGGTCGAGCGTGAAGACGTGCACGCCGTGACCAAAGGTCAGCACCAGTTGGGTGTTTGGGCCGTACACAGCGTAACCGGCGGCGACCTGCTGGCAACCCTTTTGCAGGAAGGCCTCGCCGTTGGCGCAATCGATCCCCTCTGGGGCTTTGAGCACCGAGAAAATCGTACCAACCGAGATGTTGACATCAATATTAGAGGAGCCATCCAGCGGGTCAAAGACCAGCAGGTATTCACCCTTCGGGTAGCGGTTTGGTATGCAGAAGGGCAGATCCATTTCTTCGGATGCCATCGCCGCCAGGTGGCCGCCCCACTCATTGGCGTCCAGCAGGATCTCGTTGGAAATAATGTCCAGTTTTTTTTGTACTTCGCCTTGCACGTTGTCGGTGCCGGCACTGCCCATGGCCTCACCCAGACCCCCTTTGCCAATCGCGATGGCGATCGCCTTGCAGGCACGAGCCACGACTTCGATCAGCAGACGCAGATTCGGATCCAGATTGTTGTGAGTGCGTTGCTGTTCGATCAGAAAGCGGGAGAGTGGGATGCGCATGATGGGAGCTAGGTCGATCAATATGAGCTGTGATTGTACATCCGCTGTTCATCCAGCCATGCCTGCCATTGGGGCCAGACACTGGGTGCAGCTGCGGCGTAGGCCGTGGGTAAAGGGCGGTCAGCCATCGTGGTGTTGGTCAGCGCCGCGCTGAAGCCCCCGGCCTCCGCTAGGATTAGCCGACCAGCCGCGGCATCCCAGGGCATTTGCCCACCGTGGACATAGGCCTGAATTTGCCCTGAGGCCAAGGCGCACCACTCCAGCGTGCTGGCGCCAAGACTGCGCCAGCCACGCCAAGGCGACGTTTGATCAGCGCTTTGTGTTAACCCGGAGGGCGAGATGTTGGCGATCGTCTGGCGCAGCGTCTGCGGTAGCAAGGTCATGTCGACACCGATGAGACAAGATTTCAGAGGTCTTACGGCGGTCGCTAAGGTCAGACGCTGATTGTTAAAAAATGCCCCGCCGTCCAAAGTGGCGTGCCAGAGACCATCAAGCGCTGGGGCGTAAGTCACACCAACGACCGTTTTACCCTGATGCATCAGTGCCACCGAGATGGCATACCACGGCAACCCCGCTACAAAGTTGCTCGTGCCATCAATAGGATCGGCGATCCACAATGGGGTCTGAGCCCGATTCGCCTCACGCCACAGTGCCGCTTGTTCGTTCACTTGGCTCTCTTCACCCAGTAAGGGTGCAGGATAAATGCCAGGCAGCGCTTGCGCGAGCGCCTGTTGAACCGCCGTGTCGGCATCGCTGAGCAGGCTGCCATCGGATTTGTGGTCAACGTGTAGCGATTGCCAGCGGGGAAATATTTCTCGTGCGGCGATATCTCGCAACAAGGCGGCGACCGTAACGGCGCAACCGGCCCAGAGCGCCCTATCGGAAATCAGCGGATCAGACATGCGCTCTATAATACAAGCATGGTGATCCCAAGGTTTTATGTCCCCCAACCACTGGTAGTCGGTGCGTCTGTGATCCTACCCGAAGCGGTGGCGAATCACGCGGTGCGTGTATTGCGTCTTCAGGCGGGTGATCCGCTGGTCCTTTTTAATGGCCAAGGCGGGGCTTATGCCGGGGTGCTGCAAGCGCAAGTGGCGGATGATGCGGATGCCCCAAAGGGTAAGCGTGCGGGTAAACAGTCGCGCGCCAGTACACAGCGTGCCGTACAGGTGCTACTGCACGCCTTTGAGCCCGATGATCGTGCGAGTCCCTTGCGAATTGCCTTATGGCAGGGTGTCTCGGCGGCCGAGCGGATGGACACCACCTGGCAAAAATCCGTCGAGTTGGGTGTGTATCGGTGTGTGCCCATAGAGACGCGTCGTTGTGTGGCCAGGCTGGACGCAGCGCGTGCCGAAAAGCGCCATGCGCACTGGCAGGGTGTGATCGTGGCGGCAGCTGAACAATGTGGCTTGAATCGCTTGCCTGAGCTGTGCGGCGTTCGCCCGTTGGCCGATGCCCTCAGAGAACCGACGACCGGGGTGCGCGTCATGCTGGACCCTGATGCAACCGAAAGCTACCCGGCGTGGTTGGAACAACAGCAAGATCTGACGGATCTGACGATGCTCATTGGCCCGGAAGGTGGTTTTGCACCCGAAGAGATTGATGCGGCGAAGGCCGCTGGTTTTCTGTGTTTTCGTTTGGGCCCCCGTGTCTTCAGAACAGAAACAGCTGGGCCAGTCGCCCTCGCGGTCACTCAGGCGATCGCGGGTGATCTGCGATAAATTTCCACGCGTATGTGGCTTGGATCTGCGGTAATATGAGCCGCTTGAATTCTGCTGGCGGAGAGCGCTGTGCCTGATCCGAATTTCGTTGCCTGGTTCCGTTCGGTTGCACCCTATATTAATAGCTTCCGAGGGAAGACCTTTGTCATCGCCGTTGGTGGCAAGGCGATTAGCGGTCCGCTGGCCAAAACTTTTGCTTACGATATTAATTTGCTGGCCAGTCTTGGTATTCGCCTGGTGGTGGTGCATGGTGCGCGGCCGCAGATCGAGGAAGAGCTTCGTGATCGCGGGCTGCCATCGCAATTCCACGGAAATTACCGGGTGACCGACGCTGATACGCTGGACTGCGTCTTGCATGCGGTCGGTAGCGTCTATCTCGAAATTGAGGCGTTACTGTCGCAGGGTTTGCCCAATACCCCGATGGCAGGTAACACCATGCGCGTGATCAGCGGCAATTTCCTGACGGCGCGGCCCTTGGGTGTGATTGATGGCGTCGACATGCAATACGCCGGTATCGTGCGTAAGGTGGATGTTGAGGGGGTGCGTGCGCAACATTCGCTCGGTAACATTGTTCTTCAGTCCTGCCAGGGCCCCAGCCCTTCTGGCGAGATTTTCAACCTCGCGATGGAAGAAGTCGCCGAAGCGGTGGCGATCGCCTTGCGTGCCGACAAGCTCATTTATATTGGCGATACCGCCGGTGCGCTGGAGGAGGATGGCACCCTGATCGATGAGCTGACGACCGATGCTGCTGACCAATTGTTGAAGCGGGGCGACTGGCTGTCGCCCGATATGCGTCGATTTCTGCCGTGTTCGATTCGTGCCAGCCGGGCGGGCGTTAGCCGGGTGCACCTGGTCGGCTATGACAATGACGGCTCAATGATTCTGGAGTTGTTCACCCACGATGGTGTGGGCACGATCGTCACGCGCGATTCGCTGGATCGTTTGCGGGATGCCCGGCCAGACGATATCGCCGGTCTGCTGGCGATCATTGAACCGCTGGAACAGGATGGGACCCTCGTGCCTCGACCCCGTGAGCGGATCGAACAAGAAGTCAGCCAGTTCACCGTGCTGGAGCACGATAATGTCATCGTTGGCTGCGCGGCGCTCTATATTCTGGATAGCGAAAATGCCGAGTTGGCCTGCCTGGCGGTCGATAGCGAGCACCGGGAGTGGGGCTATGGCGAGCGTCTAATGAAGGTGATTGAGGGCCGTGCCCGGGCGCAGGGAATACGCCGGCTTTATGTGCTGACGACCCGGACCTCGCACTGGTTCATAGAGCGAGGATATCAACCCGCCGCCGTCGAGGACTTGCCGGATCGCAAGCGCGAGATGTACAACTATCAACGTAACTCGAAGGTCTTTGTGAAGACCCTTTAATACCAACTCACAGGAAATACGGATATGGCACGTACGGTTCAATGCATCAAATTGGGTAAAGAGGCTGAAGGTATGGACTTCGCGCCGATGCCGGGTGCGATGGGTAAGAAGCTGTTTGATTCGGTTTCTAAGGAAGCCTGGCAGCAGTGGATTAAGCTACAGACGATGATCATCAATGAAAACCGGCTCAACCTGGCCGATGCCCGCCACCGCGAGTACTTGCGCGAGCAGTGCGAGAAACATTTCTTCGGTGAAGGTGCCGATCAGGTCGAGGGATTCTCGCCGCCCAAGGCCTGATAGAAACCTGCGCTCGGTAGGGTGTTAGACAAAAAAAGGGGTCTGGCGGTTATGCCAGGCCCCTTTTGTTTGGGTTCGTGGGGTTATCTTAGGCTCGCCGACTGATGTTGACGCCCTGAGCGGTCCCCAGCAGGAGCACATCAGCCCCGCGGCGCGCAAACAGACCGTTGGTGACGGTCCCCACAATCTGGTTCAGTGTTGACTCAAAGGCAACTGGGTCGCTGACCGACAGGCCAGAAACATCGAGAATCTGGTTGCCGTTATCGGTCATGAAGCCCTCACGCAGCATGGGCTTGCCGCCCAGCTTACTCACTGCGCGAGCGACTTGAGCCACTGCCATGGGAATGACTTCGATCGGGAGCGGAAAGCGACCGAGGGTCTGAACGCATTTCGAATCATCGGCGATACAGACAAATTGGTCCGCGACATCGGCAATGATTTTTTCTCGGGTCAAAGCACCGCCCCCACCCTTGATCATCGAGAACCCCGGATCGATCTCGTCGGCACCATCAACATAGATCGGAATCACATCGACATCGTTCAGATCGAATAGTGGGATGCCGATAGCAGTTAATTTATCCGCGGTTGCCTTAGAACTGGCAACCGCCCCGCGGATTTTTTCACGAATGGGGACCAAGGCATCAATGAATAAATTGGCGGTCGATCCCGTGCCAACGCCCAGAATAGAGCCTTTTGGCAGATTGGCGGCAACATAGTCGGCAGCGGCGATGGCAACAGATTTTTTTAGGGCGGCTTGTTGTTCGGGTGACATGGCGCACTCTCGATGGACAATAAAAGCGATAAAAAACACCGCTTATTATCCGCGGAATTTTTTGTTGCGACAGCATTTGTTCATACACGTCGTGACATCGTGAATTGGTACTTACGAAAATACGTTCGATGCACGCATGAAAAAAATGACACACTCGATTCAATTAATTGAAGAAATGCTTAAAAAAATCTTTACACGTCTCCATAAGTGTATAAACTGTGCTTACCAAATCCCTTCTGGAAGGAGA
This sequence comes from Rhodocyclaceae bacterium, assembly GCA_018883385.1. Classification (GTDB taxonomy): domain Bacteria; phylum Pseudomonadota; class Gammaproteobacteria; order Burkholderiales; family Rhodocyclaceae; genus Fluviibacter. Next base: position 7,646 of record VEQD01000030.1, read on the forward strand.
CGTAGATGTCAACAGAAACCACTTCGTTCACGACGCTGGCCGCAACGCTGGCTGCTAAGAAACCGGCTGCAAAAAAAGCCGCTGCGAAGAAGAAGCCTGCTGCAAAGAAAAAAGTTGCTGCTAAGAAGCCCGCAGCGAAGAAGGTAGCTGCCAAAAAACCGGCCGCTAAAAAAGTTGCTGCTAAGAAGCCCGCAGCAAAGAAAAAAGTAGCCGCCAAGAAACCGGCAGCCAAGAAGGTCGCCGCTAAAAAGCCAGCCGCCAAGAAGAAGGTAGCTGCCAAGAAACCAGCCGCTAAGAAGGTCGCCGCTAAAAAGCCGGCCGCCAAGAAGAAGGTAGCCGCCAAGCGTCCAGCGGCCAAGAAAGCCGCTGCTAAAAAGCCGGCCGCCAAGAAGGCTGTTAAAAAAGTTGCAAAGAAGGCCGTCAAAAAAGCCGCCCCTAAAAAGGCTGTGAAGAAGGTCGCAAAGAAGAAAGTTGCCAAGAAGAAGTAATCCTTCAGGCAATAGCAGTCATTAAAAACCCCACGCCTCGGCGTGGGGTTTTTTGTTGGTGGGCTTAAGCGAGCGCGCTGTTACTTCTTCTTCTGAGGTGGTAGATCGGTACAGGCACCCTCAGCGACCTCGGCCGCCAGCCCAACCGATTCACAAAGCGTTGGATGTGGGTGAATGGTGTGACCCATATCGGCCGCATCGCAACCCATCTCAATCGCCAGACAAACTTCCCCGATCAGATCGCCGGCATGGGTGCCCACGATACCGCCACCAATAATCCGGTGAGATTCGGCATCAAACAGCAGTTTGGTGAAGCCTTCGTCGCGGCCGTTGGCAATCGCCCGGCCGGAAGCGGCCCACGGGAACATGGCTTTGGTGAACTTGCGGCCACTGGCCTTGCACTGGTCTTCCGTTAGACCCGCCCAGGCGACTTCCGGGTCCGTGTAGGCGACCGACGGAATCTGGAGTGGATCAAAGACTCGCTTATGACCCGCGGCAACCTCTGCAGCCACGTGACCTTCGTGCACCGCTTTGTGTGCCAGCATCGGTTGACCGACCAGGTCGCCGATGGCGAAGATGTGGGGGACGTTGGTGCGCATCTGGTTGTCGACCTTGATAAAGCCACGTTCATCAACCAGAATCCCTGCCTTGTCAGCAGCGAGTTTGCCGCCATTGGGCGAGCGACCTACAGCGACCAGTACGCGGTCATACGATCCGGCAGCCGGTGTTTCTGCGCCATTAGCACCCTCAAACTGGACAGCAATGCCGGTGGCCTCCGCCTTGGCGGCAATACACTTGGTGTTGAGCATCACGCGGTTGAAGCGGGGAAGATTCATCTTTTCCCAGACTTTGACCAGGTCGCGATCGGCCCCCGGCATTAGCCCAGGCCCCAGCTCCACGACATCAATCTGCGTACCCAGCGTGGCGTAAACGGTCGCCATCTCCAAGCCAATGATGCCACCACCAACAACCAGCATGCGCTTGGGAACATCCTTGAGTTCAAGCGCGCCGGTCGAATCCACCACACGGGGGTCGACAGGCATGAATGGAAGCTTGATCGACTGGGAGCCGGCGGCGATGATGGCTTGTTTGAATCGAACCACTTTCTTTTCACCGGTCGTTTTCTGGCCGTCACCCGAAGTCACATCGACGCTCAGATGATGCGCATCGATGAATTGGCCAAGGCCGCGGATCTGCTGCACTTTGCGTCCTTTTGCCATGCCAGCGAGGCCGCCCGTCAGCTTGCTGACGACTTTCACCTTATGTTCGCGCAGCTTTTCGACGGACACCTTGGCAGAGGTCATTTCGACAATGCCGAGTTCGTGTAGGTGGGTGACCTCTTCCATGACCCCGGCGATGTGCAAGAGCGCTTTGGACGGGATGCATCCCACGTTGAGACAGACGCCGCCCAAAGTGCCATAGCGTTCAACGATGACCGTATTGAGTCCCAGATCAGCAGCACGGAAGGCGGCGGAATAGCCTCCCGGGCCACCGCCGAGTACCATCACGTCGCAGTCCACATCGACAGGACCCGTGTATCCGGTCGCGGGTATCGGCGCAGCGGCTACGCTTGGCGCGACCGATGCGGACAATGCGGGCGCGGTTGCAGCAGTTGTGACAGGGGCGGGCGCGGTTGCGGCGGCATCGCTCGCCTCTACACGTACGACCACGGTGCCTTCACCGATTCGGTCGCCGAGTTTGACGAGGACTTCCTTGACGGTGCCAGCGGCAGACGCGGGGACATCCATGGTGGCTTTGTCGGATTCTAAGGTGACCAGCGCGTCATCGATTTTGATGACGTCGCCGGGTTTGACAAAGACTTCGATCACAGGGACATCGGTGAAGTCACCAATGTCTGGTACTTTAATGTCGATGATTTGGCTCATCCCGTGCTCCTCAGAGGGCTACGCGACGGAAATCCGCCAGCAGTTGCGCCAAATACACGTTGAATCGTGTTGCCAGTGCACCATCAATCACGCGGTGGTCTGCCGTTAGCGAAAGTGGTAGGGTCAGGCGTGGCACGAATTGCTTGCCATCCCATACCGGCTTCATGGCACTCTTGTTGACACCGAGGATGGCGACTTCCGGCGCGTTCACGATCGGTGCGAAGTAAGTGCCGCCAATACCGCCCAGCGACGAGATAGTGAAACAGGCACCCTGCATGTCGGCGGGTTTCAGCTTACCGTCACGCGCCTGTTTTGCGAGATCACCGGATTCTTGCGCCAGTTCGAATACCGATTTTTTGTCGGCGTTCTTGATGACCGGCACCACCAGGCCATTCGGCGTGTCGGCGGCAAAGGCGATGTTGAAGTACTGTTTCATCACCAGGTTGTCGCCATCCAAGGACGAATTGAACTCCGGATACTTCTGCAGCGCCTTGACGCAAGCTTTGATCAGGAAGGCGAGCATGGTCAGTTTGGCGCCGCCGCCTTTCTCGTTCTCTTTGTTGAGCTGAACGCGAAAAGCTTCCAGCTCAGTGATGTCGGCATCTTCGTGGTAGGTCACGGCCGGGATCATCACCCAGTTACGCGACAGATTCTGTCCAGAGATCTTCTTGATGCGAGATAGCGGTTGGATATCGATGGGACCAAACTTGGCGAAATCGACTTTCGGCCATGGCAGGAGATCCATGCCGACGCCACCGCCACCGGTGGCAGGGGTTTTGCCCGGAACCACGCCGGTGCTCATGGCACCCTTCACGAAACCGGTCACGTCTTCGCGGAGGATGCGGTTCTTTGGGCCCGTTGCTTTGACTTGGGTCAGGTCGACCCCGAGTTCGCGGGCGTAGGCACGAATCGCCGGGCTGGCGTGAACGCTACCCCCCAGAGGCAGATTCGGCAGGCTAGCGATAGCGGTACCGCTGGCCGGTGCCGTAGCAGCCGTCGGCGCGGGAACCGGCGTTACTGCCGGCACGCTGGCAGCGGGCGCAGAGGTAGCCGCCGATACGGGGGCACTGGTGGAGGCACCGGCGCTTTCCAGGCGCACAATCACCGAACCTTCACCTACCTTGTCGCCCAGTTTGACCAGCACTTCTTTAACAGTGCCGGCGGCCGACGACGGTACGTCCATCGTGGCTTTGTCGGATTCCAACGTGACGAGCGCGTCATCGACTTTGACAACATCGCCTGGCTTAACAAACACTTCGATCACGGGTACTTCGGAGAAGTCGCCGATATCTGGTACCTTCACGTCGACGATGCCACCGCCGACAGCGGGTGTTACCACGGTAGCTGCGGCGGCAGACGCTGGTGCCTGTGTGGGTGCAGCGGTCGACGCAGCGGCTGGCGACGCACCAGCGACGACATCACTGGATTCGACACGAACGACCACAGTGCCCTCACCAATCTTGTCGCCGAGTTTGACCAGGACTTCCTTAACGACGCCGGCGGCAGATGCCGGGACATCCATCGTAGCCTTGTCAGACTCTAAGGTAACAAGGGCGTCATCGACTTTGATGACATCGCCGGGCTTAACAAACACCTCGATGACCGGGACCTCGGTGAAATCGCCAATGTCGGGGACTTTGATATCAATCAGTTGACTCATGTTGGTGTTCCCCTTAAACCGTCATCGGGTTTGGTTTGTTCGGATCCAGCTGGTACTTCTGGATGGCAGCGGCCACTTTGTCACGACCAATCGTGCCCTCGTCAGCCAGCGCTTTCAGTGCGGCGACGGTGACCCACTGGCGGTCGACTTCGAAGAAGTGACGCAGATGCTCACGGGTATCCGAACGCCCGAACCCGTTGGTTCCCAGGGCAGTAAAGTTTTTCTTGATGAACGGCCTGATTTGTTCGGCATACAGTTTGATGTAGTCTGTCGCCGCCACAACCGGTCCGGTTGTACCACCTAGTTTGGATTCGACGTGCGACACGCGCTGTGGCGCCGTCGGGTGCAGCATATTCCAGCGCTCGACATCTTCACCGTCGCGTGCCAGCTCGTTAAAGCTCGGGCAGCCCCACAGATCGGATTCCACACCCCAATCCTTGCGCAGCAGATCAGCGGCAGCGATGACTTCACGGAAGATGGTGCCGGAACCCAGCAACTGCACACGCGGGCCATTGCCGGCGTTGCCCTTCTTGAATAGATACATTCCTTTGAGAATGTCGGGCGCCGCGCCTGAGGGCATTTCCGGATGTTCGTAGTTTTCGTTCATCACGGTTAAGTAATAGAAGATATCCTCTTGATCCTGATGCATCCGGCGCATCCCATCCTGAACAACAACCGCGACTTCAAATTGGAAGGTCGGGTCATACGAGACACAGTTCGGGATCATGTTGGCGAGCAGGAGGCTGTGACCATCTTCATGCTGCAGGCCTTCGCCGTTTAGGGTGGTCCGGCCGGCCGTGCCACCGATGAGGAAGCCACGGGCACGTTGGTCACCGGCGGCCCAGCACAGATCCATCGTACGTTGTAGGCCAAACATCGAGTAACAGATATAAAACGGAATCGTTTGGATACCATGGACTGAATACGAGGTCGCAGCAGCGATCCAGTCGCTCATGGCGCCGGCTTCGTTGATACCTTCCTGAAGCACTTGGCCATCTTTGCTTTCCTTGTAGAACATGAGTTGATCGTGGTCTTCAGGGACATAGTTCTGGCCTTCCTGGTTCCAGATGCCTACGGCACGGAACATGCCTTCCATGCCAAAGGTCCGGGATTCGTCCGGTACGATGGGAACCACATTACGGCCAACTTGCTTGTCCTTGAGCATCATGTTCATGATGCGTACGATCGCCATCGTTGTCGACAGTTCGCGTCCCTCGCCAGAAGCCTTGAGCAGGGCTTCAAAGGCCGACAACGGTGGAATTGCCAACGGTTCGGCCTTGCGGCGGCGCTGGGGCAGGAAACCGCCCAGGGCCATGCGGCGTTCGAGCATGTATTTATGTTCTGCCGAATCTTCCGCGAATTTCAGATACGGCAGGGCTTCGATGTCTTCATCCTTTACCGGCAGCGAAAAGCGATCACGGAAGCGGGCGATCTGCTCCTTGTCCATTTTCTTCTGCTGGTGCGAGGTGTTCATGGCCTCGCCGGCTTTGCCCATACCAAAGCCCTTGATGGTTTTGGCGAGTATGAGTGTTGGCTGGCCTTTGTGCTTAATCGCGCGGTCGTAGGCGGCAAAAATCTTGAACAGATCATGGCCACCGCGATTCAGTTGCCAGATTTCATCATCGGTCCAGTCGGCGACCAGTGCTTTTAATTCCGGGGTGTTGAAGAAGTGCTCACGGACATAAGCACCATCCTTCGATTTGAAGGTCTGATACTCGCCATCACAAAGATTCATCATGCGTTGCTTCAGAATGCCCTTCGTGTCGCGTTGGAAGAGTGCATCCCAATGGGTGCCCCAGATCAACTTGATCACATTCCAGCCGGCACCGCGGAACTCGGATTCCAGCTCCTGGATGATTTTGCCGTTGCCGCGAACCGGGCCGTCAAGGCGCTGAAGGTTACAGTTGATGACGAAGATCAGGTTATCGAGCTTTTCACGCCCGGCCATGCCGATGGCGCCGAGTGATTCGACTTCATCGGTTTCGCCATCGCCGAGGAATGCCCAGACTTTTCGTTGCGCCGCCTTCTCGGCATTGATCAGATTGCGGCTCGCCAGATACTTCATGAAGCGCGCCTGATAGATCGCCTGAATGGGGCCTAACCCCATCGACACCGTGGGGAATTGCCAGAAGTCGGGCATGAGCCACGGGTGGGGGTAAGACGAGATGCCCTTGCCGGTCGTTTCCTGACGGAAGTGATCGAGTTGTTCTTCGGTAAAACGACCCAGCATGAAAGCGCGGGCGTACACGCCAGGGACCGAGTGGCCCTGGAAGAAAATCAGGTCGCCATCGTGATTGGCGGACGGCGCGTGCCAGAAATGCGAGAAGCCCACATCGTAGAGGGCGGCTGCGGAGGCAAAGGATGCGATATGGCCACCCACATTGGTATGTTTATTCGCGCGAACAACCATTGCCATGGCGTTCCAGCGAATGTAGGAGTGAATCTTGATCTCCATATCCGCGTTGCCCGGGTACTTGGGCTGTAGAGCCGTCGGAATGGTATTGACGTATTCAGTCGTGGCCGAATAAGGGATATCTATCCCTTTTTCGCGCGCTTCTGAAATCAGCGTTTCAATCAGGTAGTGCGCACGCTCATCACCTTCGTTGCTAATCACGCCAGCCAGGGCGTCTTTCCATTCACGGGTTTCCTGCGGGTCTACATCGTTAGCCTGACCCGGAACGAGATTGTTGTTTGCTGCTGACATGTGCTGCCTCCTCCTGTTGCGGATACGGATCTAGACGTCCGCAATGCCGCGTTTTAATAAGCAACTGAGCCGACTATAGCGGTATGTGCGCATGCGGTGTTCCGCGCCGCACAACCGAAGTGGGTTGCTGTCTTGACTCGCTAGCGTTTTATAATATGAAACAACGTCTTGTTATATGAAAATGCTAAAAGTTTCCCGAGAGGGCGTCAAGCATTTTTTATGAGCGGGCAGGGCAGACCGTGGCATGATCGCCACATGGCTGCCGTACACCCCGAGATCGCGCTGGCATTGAGTCGGCAACATATCATGGCGCCGCGCCTCCTGTTTCATGCGGTCGCGGATGCCGAGGAGGCGTGTCGTTGGCGCTGGGCAATGCGTAGCGCCGGCGTGCCCCTGCTGGAGTTGAATCATGCGGTCGGTGATGCCGCAACGAACTGGTTGCAAGCCGCCAGCGATTTCTCGGCCGAGTTTCTCGTGCCTGTCGCTGTATTCGGATGTTCGATGCCGGAGCGCATGAACCTGGTGCCGCTCGATACCGAGGCTCTCACGGGGGGGCGGACGATTGAAGATGCCGAATGGCTTCGCACCCGCCAGGTGGCGCTGACACGGGCGGTGGAAACATCCAGGCTGAATCAGGAATGTCGTCGCAGCCATGAGCGCAAAGGGTGGATCAGGATCGGTTGGCAACCTGAAGACGTGCTAGTTGTTGGTAATGGACTGCAGTTGGCCTGGAGTAGTCCGTTGCCGTTGCGCCGGATCAGAGACTTTGCCGCACGTTGTCCGGAAATAACGTTGCTGGGACCGGATGCCGAAGCGATTGCGGCAGAAGTTGCGGCGCAGGGAATATCGGTCTCTGGCTGGCGGTTTGCAGTAAAATAGCGGCCTATGGCAAATCAAACATCCGCTCAGATTCTCGATGGTGCCGCGT
>VEQD01000031.1 GCA_018883385.1 Rhodocyclaceae bacterium
TTTGGTGGGCCCCCCGAGAGTCGAACTCGGCACCAACGGATTATGAGTCCGCTGCTCTAACCAGGCATGAGCTAGAGGCCCGGTTAAGACTTTAGTTGTTGGTGTCGACGAAGCTACGCAGCTTATCCGAGCGGGATGGGTGGCGCAGCTTGCGCAGTGCCTTGGCTTCGATCTGGCGGATACGCTCGCGGGTGACGTCGAACTGTTTGCCGACTTCTTCCAGTGTGTGGTCCGTGTTCATTTCGATACCAAAACGCATGCGCAGTACCTTGGCTTCCCTCTGGGTGAGGCTGTCGAGGATGTCCTTGGTCACTTCGTGCAGGCTGGCGTTCATCGCTGCTTCCAGTGGCGACAGGGTGGCCGTATCTTCGATGAAGTCACCCAGATGTGAATCGTCGTCATCACCGATCGGGGTTTCCATCGAGATCGGTTCTTTGGCGATTTTGAGGATCTTGCGGATCTTGTCTTCCGGCATTTCCATCTTGATCGCCAGCGTGGCCGGATCTGGCTCGAAGCCGGTTTCCTGCAGAATCTGACGCGAGATACGGTTCATTTTATTGATCGTTTCAATCATGTGCACCGGAATCCGAATGGTGCGTGCCTGATCGGCGATCGAGCGGGTAATAGCCTGACGAATCCACCAGGTGGCATAAGTCGAGAACTTGTAGCCGCGGCGATATTCGAACTTGTCTACAGCCTTCATGAGACCGATATTGCCTTCCTGGATCAGATCGAGGAATTGCAGGCCACGATTGGTGTATTTCTTGGCGATCGAGATCACCAGACGGAGGTTGGCCTCGGTCATCTCTTTCTTAGCGTCCCGGGCGCGGCGCTCACCCTTGGTCATCTGGTCATGGATCGCCCGGATCTCGTCGAGCGTGATGCCGAGTGATTCTTCCATGGCGATGAGTTTCTTTTGCCACTCATGAACAGCCGGCACATTGCGCTCGAGAATACCCTGAACGTGTTTGGGAGCGTTGACGACTTCCTTTTGAATCCAGCGAAGATTCACAATGTTCGGGCGGAAGACCTTGATAAAGTGTTCGCGTGGCATGCCACACTTGTCGACACAAATGGCGAGCACCTGACGTTCGGCCTGGCGGATGTTGTCACGTAGACCACGCACACTGCCACACAGCTTCTCGATGGTGCGAGAGTTGAAGCGGATGTTGAGTAGCTCATCCGAGATCTGCTTGCGAATGCGCAAGTAGCCCGCATCCGAGGTGCCCTTGGCTTTTAGTGCCTTGAGCTCTTTGCTGTGCAGACTTTCGATTTTGGCAAAACGTTCCAGCGCGGCATCCTTGAGCTTGGCAAGTGACGCTGCATTGGCCGCTGCCTTGGCTTCGCCGCTGTCGTCTTCATCTTCGGTGTCGATGTCATCGCTATCGCCAGCGGCTGCCGCGAGCATTTCTTCCTCGGCTTCGACGTCGACCAGGCCTTCCACGAGTTCGTCGATCTTCATCTCATCAATGGCTACTTTCTTAGCCATTTCGATGATGTCGGTGACCACCGTCGGGCAGGCGCTAATTGCCAGCACCATGTCGCGTAGACCGGCTTCGATACGCTTGGCGATCTCGATTTCCTTGTGTCGGTCGAGCAGTTCAACGGTGCCCATTTCGCGCATGTACATCCGAACTGGGTCGGTGGTACGACCAAATTCTGAATCGACCGTGGCCAGTGCCTGTTCGGCCTGTTCCTCGACGACTTCATCGTCAGCGGCGGGCGCAGCAGTGTCGACCATCAGCATGTCTTCGGCAGAAGGGGCTTCGTCAAAGACATTGATGCCCATATCGTTGAGCGTCGACTTCATGGCTTCGACCTGTTCGGCATCCATAACGGAATCCGGCAGGTGGTCGTTGATTTCGGCGTGCGTCAGATAGCCACGCTCCTTACCCATTTTGATAAGGGCGGTAAGGCGGACCTTGAGCTCTTCTGGCGAAATTTGCTGTACGGTAGTGCTACCCAGCAGGCGCTTGCCATCCTTGCCTTTGCCCTTGCCCTTGCCCTTTGGCGCAGCATCAACCACAGCGGGGGGTTGAGCCACCGGCGCGGCGGGTTTGGTCACGGCGGCGGGTTTTTCGATGGGCTTGGCCGCTACGGGCTTTTTGGGCGCGACCTTGGGCGCTACCTTTTTGCTCACTGCCGGTGCAGCGGGTTTGGCGACCGGCTTTTTGGCGGCAGGTTTGCTGGTTTTGGCGGGCGCTGCTTTGGTTTTTGCAACGGGCTTCTTCGCAACGGCTTTCACAGGCTTTTTGGCAACGGGCTTCGCTGCTTTGGCGGGCGCCTTGGGCGCGGCCTTTTTTGCTGGGGCTTTGGCGGGTTTAGCGACGGTTTTGGCGGCAGCCTGCTTTACCGGGGTTTTGGCCACAGGTTTTTTAGCAGCCGGCTTCTTGGCAACGGGTTTTTTGGGTGCTGCAGTTTTAGCGACCGGCTTAGCGGTGGGCTTGGCAGTCTTTTTAGCGGCGGTTTTGGGTTTTGTAGCCATAGCAGCATCCGTGGCGTCGGTACGACGCGAAGATTGTTTGGGACGAAGGGTGAGTTTCCAGTTCGACAAAGCGCTTAACCTCAGGAGTCAATGGAAATGCAGTAAACCTTTAATTATACACGAAAATCAGCCTAATTTCTAGGCAAAATCCATGCCAGATTAGCGCCGGCGGCCTGTACGCCCCAGCTGTTGCAGGCTTTGCAGCACCGCAGCATAACGTGCCTTTTCGGTCGGGTTCAGACTTCCTCGCTGGGCGGCCTGTTGCAGGGTGGCCAGTTCCGCATCGAGTTGATCCCGTTCGATCTGGGCGACGATGCCATCCAGTTCGGCGCTTAGCGCCGCTTTTTCAAGGGGTTCGGTCAAAAGACTGGCAAATATTTCGGCCAATAGCGGCGCATCTTCGCTGCCGCGAACGCGTTCCAGAAGCTCGGAGGGCTGAGGATTGCTGGCCAATAGGGGCAACAAACGGCGAATGTTCGGCGTGAGGGGATCCTTGCTAGGCAAGTGGTTGGCAAAGTCGGCAGGCAGATCCGCCAGGAGTTCAGGCGATTGCACCAGTACTCGCAGTAGACGACGGCTCAGCGAGGGCGCCTGACGGGGTGCGCGGCCCGGTGTTGCGCTGGGCGCCACTGCCTGGCGGCTGAGTTCGCAGCCGCGCTCCACCTCGGCGGGTTGAAGCCCCGTTTTTTCGGCCAATTGCTTGACGATCTGCAACCGTAGCATGGGTGTCGGTATTTTCTGGAGTAACGGTTTGGCCTCGGCCAGCAGCTTGGCGCGGCCCTCGGCGCTGCTTAGATCGACGTGGCTGCAGAGCGTTTGCAGCAGGAATTCGGAGAGCGGGGTGGCGCGATCGATGGCCGCCTGAAAGGCCTCTTTGCCGAGGTCTCGGACATAACTGTCCGGGTCGTGTTCGGGCGGCAGGAACGCAAAAGCCAAGACCTTTTGTTCGGCCAGTGCCTCCAGGCTGTTCTCCAGTGCACGCCAGGCGGCTTTGCGTCCGGCAGCGTCGCCGTCGAAGCAGAAGACGACCCGGTCCACCATGCGCAGCAGTTTGCGGATGTGCGTGGTGGTGGTGGCGGTGCCAAGGGTGGCAACGGCGTTGCCAATGCCATGCTGGGCCAGGGCGACGACGTCCATGTAACCTTCGACGACGATCACGGTATCGGTCTGGCGACAGACTTCGCGTGCCTGTGGCAGGCCAAAGACCTCGCGCCCCTTTTCGAAGAGCGGTGTTTCCGGCGAGTTCAGGTATTTGGGTTCGCCTTGATCCAGAATGCGGCCACCGAAAGCAATGACCTGACCCTTCTGGTCGAGAATCGGGAACATCACCCGATCACGAAAACGATCATAACGACGCTTCTGCTCGTTCTCGATCACCAGGCCGTCTTTGATCAATGCCTGGAAATGGTCATTGTCATATTCCGGAAAAACGGCACGTAGATTCTGCCAGCCGTCTGGCGCATACCCGATACCGAAGCGGGCGGCGATTTCGCCGGTAAGGCCGCGGCCCTTGAGGTAAGCGATGGCACGCGGCGATTTCTTGAGTTCGTCGCGATAGTATTTATGCGCCGTGAGCATCACGTCGAGGAGCGATGGCCCCTCGCTGCTGTCGGCTGATGGTTTGCGGAACGCACGATCATTATTCTCTTGCGGGACGGTCAGTCCACAATGCCGCGCCAGATCTTCAATCGCATCCGGGAAGCTGAGCCCCTGGTGTTCCATTAAAAAGCCGATGGCCGTGCCGTGCGCACCGCAACCGAAGCAGTGATAGAACTGCTTCGCCGGGCTTACTGTAAACGACGGCGACTTCTCTTTGTGAAACGGGCAGCAAGCCGCATAGTTGGCGCCCGCTTTCTTGAGCGGTACCACGCGGTCGATGATCTCGACGATATCGATCCGTGCCAGAAGCTCCTGGATGAAGGATTCCGGAATCATGGTCGCGTCTTTACGGTGCTCAAGGGACTATCAACACGGGCGCTTAGCCTTGCAGCGCGGCTTTCACCTGTTGCGATACGGCGGCAAGATCGGTTTTGCCGGCGAGTTGCGGTTTGAGCAGGCCCATCACCTTACCCATGTCGGCAGGGCTGGCGGCACCGGTCTGAGCAATGGCGGCTTGTACAGCGGCCGCCACTTCGTCGGCCGAGAGTTGCGCAGGCAGGTAGGGCGTCAGTACGTCGATTTCGGCACGTTCGGCCGCAGCCAGATCGTCACGACCCGCTTGCTCGTACTGGCTAATGCTATCGCGGCGCTGCTTGATCAGTTTGTCCACGACCACCATGACACCGGCATCGTCGAGAGCGATGCGTTCATCGACTTCCCGTTGTTTGATGGCGGCAAGCAACAGGCGAATAGCAGAAAGCCGTTCGCTTTCGCGCGCCTTCATGGCGATCTTCATGTCTTCAGTGATGCGGTCTTTAAGGCTCGTCGTCATGGTTTTGCTCGCTATCGGGTAAAGAGATCACGCAAAAATTGTCGCTGATAAAACGGCAAAAGCCGCCGGAGGCCGGCGGCTTTCGAGAATCGACGCTAGGCGGCGATTAGTAGAGCTTGCGCGGCAGTTGTTGGCTGCGCAGGCGCTTGTGCAAGCGCTTTACAGCAGCGGCCAGTTTGCGCTTACGCTCAGCCGTCGGCTTTTCGTAGAACTCACGGGCACGCAGCTCGGTCAGCAGACCGGTTTTTTCGACAGTGCGCTTGAAGCGGCGCATGGCGACTTCGAACGGCTCGTTTTCCTTAACGCGAACGCTGGGCATTCAACAACTCCAATCGGTTTGAAACTGCCTCGGCAGGTTCGCCGGAGCAGGGGTGAAATCTTTAGAACTGGCAATTTTACGACAAAAACCGGAAAAATCAAAATATTCCTGAGCATTGAGCCAGCCGGCGTGCCGCGCCCTGGTGCGGTCGCTACAATAGCGACCCATGACCGTCACCGATTTTGTTGCCCCCAACCACGCCCGCGCCCCGCTGGTGCTGGGGGTGGAGTCATCCTGCGACGAAACCGGGGTGGCATTGGTCACCCTGAACACCCAAACTGGCGCCCCCCTTTTACTGGGACAGGCACTGCACACGCAGGTGGCGATGCATGCAGCATATGGTGGCGTGGTACCGGAACTGGCCTCGCGTGACCACATCCGACGTGTGGTACCGCTGCTTCGGCAGACCTTGGCGGCAGCCAGGGTCGAACTGGCCGATGTCGATGCCATTGCTTACACGGCGGGCCCGGGCTTGGCGGGTGCCCTGTTGGTGGGTAGCGCTTTTGCCGAAGCCCTGGCCTTCGCACTCAATAAGCCCGTTTTGCCGGTGCATCATCTGGAAGGTCATCTCTTATCCCCTTTGCTGGCGGCTGAACCGCCACAGTTTCCTTTCGTGGCGTTGTTGGTCTCGGGGGGGCATACCCAGCTGATGCGGGTGTCCGGTGTCGGCGCTTATGAATTGCTGGGTGAAACCCTGGACGATGCTGCTGGCGAGGCCTTTGATAAAACCGCCAAGTTACTGGGACTCGGTTATCCGGGTGGCCCGGCGTTGGCACAGCTGGCCGAAACTGCAGACCCAGTGCTCGTGGCCGAGATCAAACTGCCGCGCCCCATGCTGCATTCGGGCGACCTGGAATTCAGCTTCGCGGGATTGAAGACCGCAGTGTTGACGCGTGTCAAGGCGGCCGAGGCTGAAGGCGGGCTGACCGATGCCGGCCGCGCTGCGCTCGCTGCAGCCGTGCAGGCAGCGATTACCGATGTGCTGGTCGCCAAGTGCATACAGGCACTTAAGCAAACCGGGTTGTCACGCCTGGTGGTGGCCGGCGGGGTGGGTGCCAATCGTCATCTTCGCGCAACGCTGATGACTGCTTGTAAGCGGCGCAAGGCCGAGGTGTTTTTTCCTGAGCTCAGCCTGTGTACAGACAACGGCGGCATGATTGCGCTGGCCGGTTTGCTGCGGTTGACGTCGGGTGTGTTGCCTAAAACAGCGGGTGGCTTTTCGGTGCAACCGCGTTGGCCGCTGATAGACGCCTAGTGCTCAGGCCTTTTTTTGCTGCCGATTTTGCTTTCCTGGCCCGCCAGCAGGCGGCGCAGATTGCCAGCATGCTTGAGCAGCAGAACGGTGACCATCAGCGTGATCGGCACGATCACCGGTGTGGGTAAACCCATGAAGACGGCGTAAGCGGGTGCCAGCAGTGCGGCGGTGATGGCCGATAGCGACGAGTAACGCAGCGTAAAGGCCACCAATAGCCAGGTGCCCAGGGTGGCGAGACCCAGCGGCCAGTAAAGCGCCAATAGCACACCAGCCGAGGTTGAAACGCCCTTGCCACCTTTGAAGCCCAGTGTCACCGGGAAGACGTGACCCATGAAGGCGATGAAGCCAATCCAGCCCAGTAAGTCGGCAGGCGTACCGATGAGCACAGCCACGCCAATGGCGATGGCGCCTTTGGCCGCATCACCGAACAGCGTGAGCAAGGCGGCGAGCTTGTTGCCGGTGCGCAGTACGTTGGTTGCCCCGGGATTACCAGAACCAAACGACCGGGGGTCGGCCAGACCAAACGCCTTGGACACGATGACCGCGAAAGGGATGCATCCAATCAAATAGGCGGCAATGACGGCGGCGACAAAAAGGGGGGTGCCGGTTTCCTGGAGGGGGAGGATCTGTGCAAACAAATCGGGCGTCATATCAGTCTCGTCGTTCCGTAGGCATGAGCGTCAGCTACAATGCGGCCGCAGCGTGCCTATTGTAGCGCGCCCCTGTCAAACGATTTCTGTGCCATGGACATCATCTTCATCGAAGCGCTTCGCGTTGAAACCCTGATCGGCATTTATCCGCGTGAACGGATTGTGCCGCAGCCAGTCGTCATCGATCTCAAGATTGGCCATTCGACTGCGACCGCAGGTGCCAGCGATGATATTCACGACACGATTGATTACGCCGAGGTGGTGCGTCGACTGCGCGCCGTATTGGCCGAGAAGCATTTTCTGTTGCTGGAAAAACTCGCCGAGTTTGTCGCCACGTTGTTGCTGGAAGATTTTGGTGCACAGTGGGTACAGGTATCGGTGGCCAAGCTGGGCATGATGCCGGGCGTCGCACGCGTTGGTGTGGTGATCGAACGATCCGCCTAACCTCGGGGATGGTGTTTTTCGTGCAGCGACTTCAAGCGCTCACGTGCCACGTGTGTATAAATTTGCGTGGTGGTAATGCTGGCGTGCCCCAGTAACAACTGAACGACACGAAGGTCTGCGCCGTGGTTAATGAGGTGTGTCGCAAAGGCATGACGGAGCACGTGCGGCGATAGCCGTTCGCGCGGAATGCCGGCTTTAAGGCCGTATCGTTTGATGATCTGCCAGAACCCCTGACGTGTGAGTGGGTTGGTTTTCTGGCCGATGAACAGCGCGTCGGCGGGTTGCCCATCGGTAAGCGCTTGGCGCGCCCCGCTCATGTAGCGCTGAATGGCATCGAGCGCTGCTTCGCCCAGTGGGACGAGTCGCTCTTTGTCGCCTTTGCCCATGACGCGTACGACGCCCATATCCCGGTTTAAGTCGGTGAGCCTAAGATTGACCAATTCCGACACACGCAGTCCGGTGGCGTAGAGCACTTCCAGCATGGCCAGATCGCGAAGGCCGCGGGCGGTATTGGGATCGGGTGCCTCTAGGAGCGCTTCGACGTGAGCCTCGCTCAGTGTCTTGGGTAAACGGCCTGGTCGAATCGGCATGATCAAGGTGCGTGTCGGATCATCGGCGCGCTCCCCGCGCGAGACGGACCAGCGGAAATAGCGTCGTAGCGTTGAAATCGCCCGCGCTTGCGAACTCTGTTTGTGCGTCTGTGCCAGATGTGCGACGTAACGATTGAGATCTGCATCGGTTGCGCTGCGTAACGCGCGCTGCTGGTGGATCAGCCAGTGCGCCAGTGCCGTCAGATCGCGTCGATAACTGGAAAGAGAATTCGCCGAGAGGCCGGCCTCGAGCCAAAGGCTATCGCAAAACACGTCGACCACCTGTTGAGCATCGGCCGGGAGCGGTGGTTGTGAAGGGGGCCTAGGCATGCGCTTCGCGTTCGATCAGCCAGGCCTTTAGCGTGAGCATGGGCCCTGCGCTGGCGTGGTTAAAACCCGTGAGGTTATTGCCGGCCGAGATAATGCGGTGGCAGGGCACGATCAGCGGCAAGGCATTGCTGCCCAGTGCTTGGCCAACGGCGCGCGGGGCAGACTGTAGTTGTTTGGCCAGATCGGCATAGGTGTATGTCTTGCCGCTTTGGGTTTTAGAAAGCGCCCTGCGCAGGCGTTTCTGAAAAGCCGTGCGCGGCGCGCCAAGGGGCAGTCGAAACTGAAACGCTGGATCAGCAAACCATGCGCCGAGTTGTCGGCGAATCTCTTCCAACAGGGGCTCGCGAATGCCGCAGACCGTTGCCTGGGCTGCGCGTGCAGGTTGTGATGCCGTCAGAAACACGAGCTCGGACAACGCATCGCCTTCAGGCGTTAGCCGCAGGCCGAGGTGAATCGTATCGCGAAGATTGGCCGGAGCGTCGGGTGCAACTTCACCGAGTCGCACCACGGCATCAAACAATGATTCGCCGGCGTTTTGGTTGTCAGCCGCGGATTTCGCCATGGCCGAGCACGACCCATTTCTGCGAGGTCAGACCTTCCAAACCGACCGGGCCACGTGCGTGGATCTTGTCGGTCGAAATGCCGATCTCCGCGCCAAGACCATATTCAAACCCATCGGCGAAACGCGTTGATGCGTTCACCATGACCGAACTCGAATCGACTTCGCGCAGGAAACGCATGGCATTGCCGTAGTGGTCGGTCACAATCGCTTCGGTGTGTTGTGACGAATAGGTATTGATATGGGCGATGGCTTCATCCAGGCCTGCAACGATTTTCACGGCAATGATCGGCGCCAGGTACTCGGTGTACCAGTCATCTTCCGTTGCGGCGATGGCACCCGGCAGTAGCGCCTGCGTTTCGGCGCAACCGCGAATTTCCACATCTTTGCTTTTCAGCATGGCGCCGATACGGGGCAGCAGGTCTTTGGCGATGCTTCGGGCGACCAATAGCGACTCCGTCGTGTTACAGGTGCCATAGCGTTGTGTCTTGGCGTTCTCGACGATACGCAGCGCCATCTCATGATCGGCGTCATCGTCGATGTAGACGTGGCAGTTGCCGTCCAGGTGCTTGATCATCGGGACACGCGACTCCTTGAGCAGGCGTTCGATCAGCCCCTTGCCGCCGCGCGGCACAATCACATCGATGTCATCGCGCAGCGTGATCAGAATACCGACAGCAGCACGATCTGTCGTGTCGATGCATTGCACGCCCTGGGCCGGTAGGCCGGCAGAGGCCAGCGCCTGCTGCACCAGCGCGGCGATGGCGCGATTACTGTTCAAGGCCTCTGAACCACCCCGCAGAATGGTGGCGTTGCCCGATTTGATGCACAACGCAGCTGCATCGGCCGTGACATTGGGGCGCGCCTCGTAGATGATGCCGATCACGCCAAGCGGCACGCGCATCTTGCCCAACTGGATACCCGAGGGGCGTGTGTTCATGTCAGTGATGCTGCCCACAGGGTCGGGCAGGGAGGCGATCTGTTCGACGCCTTCGGCCATCGCGACGATGCCCTTGTCGCTCAGCGTGAGGCGATCCAGCATGGCCGCCTCGAGCCCGCTCTTGCGGGCGGCTTCCAGATCCCGCTCGTTGGCGGCGCGCAGCGCAGCTGCTTGTTCGCGAATCAGTCGTGCCAGCGTTAGCAGGGCGTTGTTCTTCTGTTCAGTCGAGGCACGCGCCATGCCACGCGAAGCCGCACGGGCATCCTTGGCGAGTTGGCGTATCGCCTGGTCAAGTTGGGGGTTATTTTGTGTGGTCATGGGGGCAATAATGCCTGTCAGCAGAGTTTTAAGGCAAGTGCGGCGAGTTCGGTCCACGGGTCACCTTGGCCGATCCCTTTGGAGAGTCGGTCTAAACGACTGATTTGCTCCAGTGCGACCCGCCAGCTGAGTTTGGTTCGACGCTGGGCGGCGCCGCGCAGTTGCTGCGCCCGTTGTGGTGGCATGCGCATGGATCGCAGGCGCTCTTCGGGAGAGCCGCCGGGAGCCGTGAGCTGCACGAGTGCCCGAATGTCTTCGGCCAACCAGAACAGAATCAGGGGCAATGCCTCACCCTGTTCACGTAGGCCAGTCAGGGTACGCGAGAAACGCGCCAGATCCCCATCGAGGAGCGCGCTGCGCAAGCTGTCCATATCAAGGCGTGAGACATCGACCACGGCGGCCTGAATCTGCGCCAGGGTGAGCGGGCCTGTCGGGTAGAGCAAACCCAGCTTGAGCACTTCCTGGTTGGCGGCGAGCAGATTGCCTTCGACATGATGCGCAACATAGGCCAGGGCATCGGGCGGTGCCGACTGCTGCTGTCGTGCCAGGCGTTCGGCGATCCAGCGCGGTAGTGCCTTGAGTCCCGGCGCCACGCAGGGGATAACCACAGCGTTTTGACTGCTCACGAAATTCTGAAACCAGGCGGCCTTCTGTTCGCGCCAGCCAAATTCATGCAGGGTCATGATGATGACGAAATCCCCGGCCGTCGGTGGCGCATCATCCAGCAGTGCCTGGAGTGCTTCCGGGCCGCCGCGACCAAGTTTGCCGGTGGGCACGCGTAGCTCGACGATTTTTTTATCGCCGAAGAGCGAACCGCCCTGTGTCGCATAGACCAGTTGCTTCCAGTCGAAGGGGTGGCTGACTGTGAGCACGTCACGCTCAGTAAAGCCTTTGTTGCGAGCGGCGCCGCGAATGGCGTCCGCCGCTTCGATCACCAGCAGCGGGTCGTCACCATGGATGGCGTAAACCGGCGCTAAGGGACCATTGAGATGGGCAGCCAGACGGCTGGCGCCATCTGTACCGCCCAGATTCACTGCTCGGCCCCTAGGGGTTGCATGCCATCGGCAGTCGTGAGGCCTGGGTTTGTTGTCGTGGGCGTCGAGTCCGGACTCCGTTTGCCGACTTCCGATTTGGGTTTCTTGGGCGCGGTGAGCACCGTGCCTGGTGGCACACGAATGGTCGAGAGACGTTGCATCACCTGAATGGCGGCATCGTTCTGCATGTCGCGGATCAACATCGCGTCTTCCTGTTCTTTCGACAGGACTTCCTGCGGTGTTTGCGGGTTGAACGAAATTTCGCGCATCAGTTCAATCGTGGTGGCCGGGTAGAGCTCCAGTCCGCTACCCGATTCCACGCGGAAGCCCAAGCGGTAGGTCAGGCGGTATTCCCGTGCCAGACCGCTCGGGTTCACAGCCACCACCGTCTTCATCTGCTGGTCGCCCAATACGCGCAAGATCACCTGCGCTCGATCCTTGTATTCCTCAGGGACGACGCCGATACCATTGGCGCGCAGCTGAGATTTCAGGACCTGCGCAAAGGGCGAGGTATCCGCCACGCCAGCAACGTACACCGTTTTGAATGGCAGGTCGACGCTGATGGCACCACGCAGTTTGAAGCCACATCCGGCGGCAACGGCCAGCACGACGAGACCAATCAGCAGGTGCCTGATACCGGAGAGCTCTAGTAGACGCGACATGATTGATCTTTCTGGCGTGGTCTGGGGTTAAGCGACGATGTTAACGAGACGGCCGGGCACGACAACGACCTTCTTGGGTGCAGCGCCGTTCAGTTGCTTCTGCGCCGCCTCGCTGGCCAGTGCGGCGGTTTCGATGCTGGCCTTGTCGGCGTCAGCCGCAACACGAATGCTGCCACGGTGCTTGCCGTTGATCTGCAGCACCAGCTCGATTTCCGATTGCACCAGTGCTGCCGGGTCGCAAACCGGAAAGCGTTGGGTCGCCACGTTGTGTCCCGGCTTCAGTTCGGCATATATGGCTTCACCGATGTGCGGCACGATCGGGAACAGCATCAGCACGGCGGCTTCCAAAAGTTCCTGGCGAAGGGCGCGGCCGCTGGCATCGTCCAGCGGGGTCTTGTCGGCGGCATTGAGCAACTCCATCACGGCGGCAATCACGGTGTTGAATTGCTGACGGCGGCCGTAGTCGTCGGACACCTTCTGAATGGTCTGGTGCAGTTTGCGACGCAGATCCTGCTGTGCGTCGCTGAGCGGGGTGTCATTATTGGCGGCAGTCACAACGCCCGTGCTGACGTGTTCATACGCCAGCTTCCACAGGCGACGCAGGAAGCGGTGGGCGCCTTCGACGCCGGCGTCCGACCACTCCAGGGATTGATCGGGCGGGCTGGCGAACATCATGAACAGACGGGCGGTATCCGCACCGTACTGGTCGATCAGAATCTGCGGGTCGACGCCATTGTTTTTCGACTTCGACATCTTCTCGGTGCCGCCAACGATGACCGGTTGGCCGTCGGCCTTAAGCACGGCACCCGTGGGCCGGCCGCGCTCGTCCGTCGCCACATCCACATCGGCCGGGTTAAACCACTGCTTCTTGCCACCACCAGCGTCGCGGTAGAACGTAGGTGCGACGACCATGCCCTGCGTCAGCAGGTTGGCGAAAGGTTCATTCAATTCAAAACCGTTGTTCTTGAACAGATCGACGTCGCGCATGAGCTTCGTAAAGAAACGCGCATAGAGCAAATGCAGAATGGCGTGTTCAATGCCGCCGATGTACTGATCGACGCCACCCTTGAGCCAGTAGGCAGCCCGTTGATCCACCATTTGATCGGCGTTGTCCGGGCAGGCGTAACGCACGAAGTACCACGACGATTCGACAAAGGTGTCCATCGTGTCGGTCTCACGCCTGGCCGCCCTGCCACACTTCGGGCAGGTAGTTTCGTAAAACTCGGGCATACGGGCAAGCGGCGAACCAGCACCGGTGATTTCCACATCTTCGGGCAGCACGACCGGCAATTGATCGTCTGGTACCGGCACATCGCCGCAATCGGCACAGTGGATGATCGGAATCGGGCAGCCCCAGTATCGCTGGCGTGAAATACCCCAGTCGCGCAGGCGGAACTGGGTCTTCTTCTCACCCAGACCCTGGGCATACAAGTCGCCCGCAATCTTGTCGACGGCTTGCTGATACTTGAGGCCATCGTACACGCCAGAGTTGATGCAGACGCCACGTTGTTTGTCGCCGTACCATTCCTGCCAGGCGGTCGCATCAAAGGTTTCATGCGCAACAGCAATCACCTGTTTGATTGGCAGCGCGTATTTCTGGGCAAAGGCAAAGTCGCGCTCATCGTGTGCCGGCACGGCCATCACGGCACCATCGCCATATCCCATGAGTACGTAATTACCGACCCAGACGGGGACGTCTTTGCCAGTGAGCGGGTGCGTCACGGTATAGCCGGTATCGACGCCGGACTTCTCCATCGTCGCTAAATCGGCTTCGGCGACACCACCCTGCTTGCAGTCGGCGATAAAGGCGGCGACCGCCGGGTTCTTCTCGGCGGCGCGTTGTGCCAGTGGATGTTCCGGTGCCACGGCCACATAGGTCACACCCATGATGGTATCGGCGCGCGTCGTGAACACCCATAGCTTGTCGTCCTGGCCGTCAAGCGTATACGGGAAGGCGAAACGCACCCCCACGCTCTTGCCGACCCAGTTTTTTTGCATCAGACGCACCTGCTCGGGCCAGCCGGTGAGTGAATCCAAATCCGTCAGTAATTCGTCGGCGTATTTTGTGATCGCCATGTAGTACATCGGGATCTCGCGCTTTTCGATGAGCGCACCCGAACGCCAGCCGCGGCCATCAATGACCTGTTCGTTGGCCAGCACGGTCTGATCGACTGGGTCCCAGTTCACCGTCCCCAGTTTTTTGTAGATCAACCCTTTTTCATACAGGCGGGTGAACAGCCATTGCTCCCAGCGGTAGTACTCGGGGGTGCAGGTGGCCAGTTCACGCGACCAGTCAAAGGCAAAACCCAGACGCTGCAGCTGCGCGCGCATGGCGTCGATGTTTTCATAGGTCCATTTGGCTGGCGGTACATTGTTCTGCAGGGCGGCGTTCTCGGCCGGCATACCGAAGGCGTCCCAGCCCATCGGTTGCAGCACGTTGTAGCCCTGCATGCCGTGATAACGCGCCAGCACATCACCAATGGTGTAGTTGCGTACATGCCCCATGTGCAGCTTACCGCTGGGGTAAGGGAACATCGAAAGGCAGTAGTACTTGGGTCTATCCGGGCTCTCTAGGGCGAGATCGGTTCGGGCGTCGTGCCAGTGTTTTTGCGCCGCCGTTTCAATGTCGGCGGGCAGATATTTTTCCTGCATGGCGTTTTGTCGTGTTCAATGCTTCAAAACGCCTGATTATACTGGGCTGAAGCCCGATTTCCGCTTTGGTAGGGCTGGCTTTGGGTCTTCCTGCCTCTCTCAGACGCCGCTTACGCGCCGATTCGTTCCGCAAGAAGACCCAAAACCGCAATAAACCTGTGTCGGCAACCAGAAAGATCTCAAAGGATTGCGGGGAGCGCTTGTGAGTGAGTTGGCGCGTTAGCGGCACTTGAGCGAACGACGCATCCTCGCAATCCGTGGGTTGAGAGTCGGTTTATCTAGCCAAATTCGGCGGTGTCATCGCCTTGTGCCAGAAGCGCGCGATCGCGCCACCGCTCACCAAGGCCATGTCGGCCAATCGGCCGTAATGGCGATAAACCCAAGCAAAGCCGTTGGGCTGGTCGGTGTAGTCTGGTGTAATCGGAAGACCGGCCTCGTCACCGAGCCGCTCGATAAAGTGATTCATCCGGGCTTTGGGGTCGCTGTCGTCTTTCAATTCTTGGCAGGTCAAATCCCACAGCACTTTGGCGCGGGCTTCACTGATGCCGGCACGGCGCGCAAACCAGGGCAGAACTTCCGGATACGGCGGGGGTTTTACAGCGCTAACGCGATGATTTTTT
>VEQD01000032.1 GCA_018883385.1 Rhodocyclaceae bacterium
GTTCCTTCGACTGCCAGCGCGCCAGTAGATCGTAAAGGCAATGTTCCTGTTTCGAGACCAGAATGACGACACGCTTACGGCGTGCCGAATCTGAAATCTTCCAGGTCATCTCGAAGGCATCCGCCACTGGCTTGAAAGCAGCGCGCAGGCCTTCGAGATTGAAAGGTAGCGAGTCGGCCTTGATCTCGAGGCGCATGAAATAAGCAGCGATGCCCTCGTCGTTCGGCGGCTCGGAGTGCAGCGTCGTTTCAAGAATCCAGCCGCCGTGCTTGGCAAAGAAACCGGAGACCGCGGCGACGATGCCGACACGGTCAGGGCAAGAGGCGGTGAGGGTGTAGAAACGTTCGCGATGCATGTCGGGGGGTGATTAGATGCGGGCAGAAGCGCTACGAATAGCGGTGTTCAGCTCGGTGTAGTTCATGGTGACCGGAAACTGCGGGAACTCGCGGATCACGTTTTCTGGCGGGTGGAACAGGATACCCGCGTGGGCTTCGGCGAGCATGGCCGTGTCGTTGTAGGAGTCGCCGGCGGCGATGACCCTGAAGTTCAGACCTTTGAAGGCTTTTACGGCAGCCCGCTTCTGATCCGGCATACGCAGGTGGTAATTGACCAGCATGCCATGTGCATCAGCTTCCAGCTTGTGGCAGAACAGCGCCGGCATACTGAGCTGATTCATCAGTGGCATGGCGAATTCGTAGAATGTGTCCGACAGGATGATGACCTGGAAATCCTGGCGCAGCTGATCGAGAAAATCTTTGGCGCCCGGCATCGGCCCCATCTCGGCGATGACCTTCTGAATATCTGGCAGGCCCAGTTGGTTGTTGCGCAGGATATCGAGGCGGTACTTCATCAGCTTGTCGTAGTCCGGCTCGTCGCGCGTCGTGCGGCGCAGTGCTTCAATGCCCGTGCGGTTGGCGAACTCGATCCAGATTTCCGGAACAAGGACACCTTCTAGGTCAAGACAGACGATTTGCACGGCGGAACTCCCGATAAAAAGTGGACACAAATAAGCGCTAAATTTTACCCGATGCGGCGCGCCTGCCCTACAATGCGGGCGCATGAAACGTTTTTTTGCCGTCCTCCCCGCTCTGAAAGAGACACGCCCTGCCCCGTGGGTTGTGGCTTCGGCCTGTCTGGGGCTGGTGTCCTTGGCCCCAGTGGCAATGGCACAGCAGGCTGCGCCGGTTTTCGACCCGGCGGTGATCGAGGCACGTGACCAAGAAGCCAAGGCACTCAAAGACGAAGGCAAGGCCATCCGCTCAGAGGCTGATACCCAGCTGGAGATCGACACCTGGAATTGCTACAGCAAAATTCTGGTGAACTGGTGTATCGATCGCGCCAAAGAGCGCCGTTACGAGCAACGCGAAAAAGCGCGCGAGCTTGAGGCACGCGCGGCGGTCATCGATCGTGAAGTCCGTGAACGCCGCCTGATCAATCAGCTGGCCAACCCGCCTGAAGAATTGCGGCAGCCGAATCCACCAGATGGCGCCATCAAGAAAGCGATTGATGAAGGCAAGACGGTGAAGCAGGTGGATCAGGAGCGCAAGGTGCGCGAAGCGGAGCAATCCGCCAAGCCGCTCAAATCGGAAGCAGAAATTCAGGCGGCCTCTGCGGAGCGTGATCGTAAGGCGGCGGAGAAGCGTGCGAAGCGCGAAGCGGCCGAGCAGCAGCGGGCGGCAGAGAAGGCGGCGTACGAAGCCCAGCAAGCCGCCAAGAACGCAAAGCCCTAGCGCTTCTCAGAGCCGGGCACGGCATCCCGGTTTGAGCGCACTTAATTCAGGCCCTGGCTGGTCAGGTAATCTTCGTAATTGCCCTGGAAGTCCACGACACTGTGATCTGGCTTGATCTCGAGGATGCGTGTCGCCAGTGACGATACAAACTCACGGTCATGCGAAATGAAGATCAGCGTGCCCTTGAACAGGTCCAGCGCGGTATTGAGCGATTCGATCGATTCCATGTCGAGGTGGTTTGACGGTTCATCCATCAACAAGATGTTTGAATGCAACAGCATCAGGCGCCCGAAGAGCATGCGCCCCTGTTCGCCACCTGAAATCACCTTCACGGGTTTCTTGACGTCGTCGCCCGAGAACAAGAGGCGACCAAGGGTGCCGCGAATCAGCGTGTCGACATCCGAGCCTTCATAACCCCCGGCGCGAACGTATCCTGAGATCCAGTCGGTGAGGTTTTCGTCCGAAGCAAAGTCGGCAGCGTGATCCTGGGCGAAGTAGCCGATTTTGGCTTTTTCGGTCCATTTGATGGTGCCAGACGTTGGGGTTAGCTCGCCATTGAGCAATTTGAGCAGCGTGGTTTTACCAACGCCGTTTTCACCGATGATGGCAATCTTTTCACCCGCATTGACGGTGAGTGACAATTTCTGGAACAGCGGTTCGTTGTCCGGGTAGGCAAAGCTAAGGTTGTCGATTTCAACCGCCTGACGGTGCAGTTTGTCCTTGTCGTCGTATTCGAAGCGGATCCAGGGGTACTGGCGCGACGAAGGCTTCACATCTTCGGGTTTCAGCTTATCAATCAGTTTGAGGCGGCTGGTAGCCTGTTTGGCTTTCGAGGCGTTCGCCGAGAAGCGGCGGACGAAAGTCTGTAGTTCGGCGATGCGTTCTTTGGCCTTGGCATTAGCATTGGCCTGACGTTCACGAGCTTGCGTCGAGGCTTCCATGAAGTCATCGTAATTGCCAGCGTAGGTGGTGATCTTGCCGTAGTCCAGATCGGCCATGTGCGTGCATACCTGGTTCAGGAAGTGGCGATCATGGGAGATGATGATCATGGTGGCATTGCGCTCGTTGAGCACGTCTTCCAACCAGCGGATGGTGTTGATGTCGAGGTTATTGGTGGGTTCGTCGAGCAGCAGGATGTCCGGGTTGGCAAACAGTGCCTGCGCCAGCAGCACACGCAGCTTCCAGCCCGGGGCGACTTCGCGCATCGGGCCCTGGTGCTTGTCGATGGGGATGCCAACGCCGAGCAGCAATTCGCCGGCGCGGGCTTCGGCCGTGTAGCCATCGTATTCGCCGAACTTGACCTCTAGATCGGCCGCTTTCATATAGTCGTCTTCGGTCGCTTCCGGGTTGGCGTAGATGGCGTCGCGCTCCTGCATGCAGGCCCACATTTCTTCATGACCCTGCATTACGACATCGAGTACGCGCTGGTCTTCATAGGCAAACTGATCCTGGCGTAGGTAGGCCATGCGCTCGTTGACGTCTTTGGTCACGTTACCGGCCGACGGTTCCAGAATATTGCACAGAATCTTCATGAAAGTGGACTTACCGGCACCGTTGGCACCAATCAGGCCATAGCGATACCCCTCGCCAAATTTGACCGAGACATTTTCAAAAAGGGGCTTAGCCCCGAACTGCATGGTGATGTTATTGGCGACGAGCATGACGAATCCAGAAAAGCGTGGCGGCCGTGTGATGTGATCGTGCCGACCGCTAAGACGATGTTTTTAAAGCCGTCATTCTACCAGCCGCTTCGCTGCGGTGCGGCACTGGCGGGGGGTTCGTGCGGTACACTTAGACATGGTTCCACATCTGACGACGGCGCTCGCCGGCCCCCTCCTGGCGCTGGAGCAGCGCTTTCTGGATCAAACCACTGCAATTGAGCGGTGGTTCCGGTGCGCCTGGCAGGATCACACGCCGCCGTTTTATGCCTCGGTGGATTTGCGTAACGCCGGTTTTAAGTTGGCGCCAGTGGATACCAATCTTTTTCCGGGCGGCTTTAATAATCTGAATCCGGCCTTTTACCCGCTCTGCATTCAGGCGCTTCAGACTGCCATCGAAAAATATTGTCCGGATGCGCGCAACCTGTTGCTGATCCCCGAGAATCACACGCGTAACCAGTTTTATCTAAAAAATGTAGCGACGCTGACCGGCGTTCTGCGCCAGGCGGGTCTTAATGTCCGTCTGGGATCCGTCTCACCGGAAATCACCGGGCCCACCACGCTAGCGCTTGATGATGGGCAGACGCTCCACCTGGAGCCGCTGCGGTTGAACAACGGGCGCTGGGGCGTCGACGGATTTGACCCCTGCATCGTGTTACTCAATAACGATCTGTCGGCCGGTGTACCGGACATACTAAAAGCCCCGACGGGCCAGACATTGATCCCGCCCGTTCATGCCGGTTGGCATGTGCGCCGAAAGAGCCAGCACTTTGCGGCTTACGATCGGGTGGCGACCGACTTTGCCGCGCTCGTCGGTATCGACGGGTGGCGTATCAATCCCTACTTCGCGACCTGTGATGATATTAACTTTCACGAACGCGTGGGCGAGGATTGCCTGGCGGCGCGTGTTGATGAATTGCTCAACCGTATTCGCGCCAAGTACCGCGAGCACGAGATCGATCGCGAGCCCTATGTGGTGGTCAAGGCCGATGCCGGCACTTACGGGATGGGTGTGATGACCGTGCGCGACGCCAGCGAAGTGAAAGGCCTTAACCGCAAGCAGCGCAATAAGATGAGCGTGATCAAGGAAGGCATGGAAGTGTCTTCCGTGATCATTCAGGAAGGCGTGCCGACTTTGGAAACGATTGATGATGCCGTAGCCGAACCGGTGGTCTACATGATGGATCGCTTTGTTGTGGGCGGTTTTTATCGCGTGCATGAAGCGCGTGGGGTGGATGAGAACCTCAACGCCCCCGGCATGCATTTTGTGCCGCTGGCTTTTGAAACAGGTTGCAACTTGCCGGACTACAGCGCTAACCCGGATGCGCCGCCGAACCGCTTCTACGCCTATGGTGTGATCGCCCGCCTGGCGTTGCTGGCCGCGGCGTTTGAGCTTGAAGCGTCTGATCCCTTAGGAGTCTGAGCGGGTGGCGCTCTTCGGTTGGCTCGCCCGATGGGTTTGGGTGCTGGCGTTGGTGACGCAGCTTGCGGCTTGCGGCGATAAAAAGCCAATCGTCAGCGAGTCGTTTGTTTTTGGAACGCGTGTGGAGGTTCAGGTTGCAGACGACCTGCCCGAATCCCGTGCGCGTGCTGCTGTAGCGCAGGTGCTGGCGGAGTTCGACCGTCTGCACCGCACCTATCACGCCTGGCAACCCTCTGAGCTGACCCAACTGAACGATGCGCTGGTGGCGGGACGTGCGGTGCGGGTGAATCCAGAAATGGCCGATTTGCTGTTGGAAGCGCAAGCCTACACGCAGCAATCCGAGGCGCTCTTTGACCCGGGGATCGGCCGCTTGATTGCGCTCTGGGGCTTTCACGCCGACACGTATGCGGAACACTTACCTGATGTGGCAGCGATTCAGAATTGGCTTAAAACCCACCCCTCGATGCGGCAATTGCAGATTCAGAAAGACAGTTCAGGCGCCTGGGTGCGAACTACTAATGACCAGGTGGCGCTGGACTTTGGGGGTTCACTCAAGGGTAAGGCGCTGGATCGCGCAGCGGCCATTTTGCGGGCAGCAGGCGTCCAGAACGCGCTCATTAATATCGGCGGCAACGTGATGGCGCTTGGCAACCGTGATGGCGCAGCATGGCGCGTGGCGATTCAAGCACCCCGCAACGCGGGGCCAATGGCCATCCTGGAATTACACGATGGCGAAGCAACGGGGACGTCAGGCGACTATCAGCGTTATTTCGAGGTGGATGGGAAACGGTATCCCCATCTGCTGGATCCGCGGACCGGGTACCCGGCGTCTGGCACCCAGGCGGTGACGATCGTGGTGGGTGGCCCCAATGCGGGGGTGCGCTCCGACGTCCTGACCAAGCCGGTTTTTATAGCGGGCGAGGCGGGTTGGCAGGCAATGGCACGGCTGCTGGGTGTATCGCAGGTGTTGCGGGTGAACGACCAGGGCCGAGTGGATGTAACAGCAGGATTGGCCGACCGGCTGAAATTTATGCCACATGATGGCAAACTGCCGGATATCCGGCGCATTGAATGAACTGGCATGACTGAACAAAACAAAATTCCCGTAGGTATTCTTCTGCTCACCCATGGCCGTCTTGGTGAAGCGCTCCTCGAGTGTGCGCGTCACGTGCTGGGCGGCAATGTGCCAGAGCATATCGCGATCCTTTCCGCCGGCCAGGACGAGCCGGTCGAAGAGGTGGCGGGTAAAGCACACGCATTGCTGGCAACGCTGGATCAGGGCGGTGGTGTCCTGGTGTTGACCGATCTGCTGGGGGCCACCCCAGCCCGCGTTGCAGCGCGATTGATTGCGCCGGGCAAGGTCGAAGCACTCTCTGGGGTTAGCTTGCCGATGGTGTTGCGTGCCATCAACTACCGAAATCGATTGCTGCCAGCGCTGGTTCAAAAAGCGCTGTTGGCGGGCACGGAATGCACGGTCGCCATGACGGCCGCGGATGCAGGTTGATTCTTGTCGTTTTAACGAAGGCCCTCTTATGACCACGATTCGCCAGGATGTCGAGATCATCAACAAGCTGGGTTTGCATGCGCGTGCCTCGGCTAAGTTCACGCAGCTGGCAGGCACTTTTGGCTGTGATGTCTGGCTAGAGCGGAATGGACGCCGCGTCAACGGCAAGAGCATCATGGGTGTCATGATGCTGGCAGCGGGAAAAGGGACGATGGTGACCCTCGAAACCGACGGTGACGATGCAGAAGCGGCCATGAGCGCGCTGATGGGTCTGATCAACGATTACTTTGGTGAAGGCGAATAATCCATGAGCTTTACCCTGCACGGTCTAGGCGTTTCCGGTGGCATTGCCATCGGTAAGGCTCAGCTGTTGTCGCATGCCACGCTGGAGGTATCTCACCTCACGCTGCCTGCGCGCCAGCTGGAAAAAGAGGTCGTGCGTTTTGAGAAAGCAGTAGATCGGGTGCGCGCCGAGCTCGACGAATTACGCGAGGGTATGGCTGACTCGGCGGCTGAGATGCGCGCATTTATTGATGTGCATGCCCTGATTCTGCAAGATCCGGAACTGGTTGACGTGCCAAAGGCGCTGATCCGCGAGCGCGGTTGCAACGCGGAGTGGGCGCTGGTGCAGCAAATGGATGCATTGGTCCAGCAGTTCGATACCTTTGATGACCCCTATTTGCGTGAACGCAAAGCCGATGTCGTGCAAGTGGTCGAACGGATTGTCAAAGAGCTGATGGGGCGCACTGGCAAAGTCAGCCAGGCCAACAAGGCCGGCAAGGGCGTCAAGGAAGAAGAGCAGATCATCGTGGCGCACGATCTACCACCGTCGGATCTGATCAGCTTTAAGGAACACCGTTTTGCTGCCTTTGTGACGGATGTTGGCGGTGCGACCTCCCATACCGCTATTCTGGCGCGCAGTATGGCGATCCCGGCAGTCGTTGGACTGCGCGGCGCGCGGGAGGTGATCAAGGATGACGAGCTACTCATCGTCGACGGATTCCGTGGTGTCATTATCATCAACCCCGATGAGCGCGTTCTGGAAGAGTATCGACTGCGCAAGACGCAGATCGAACTTGAACGTAGCAAGCTCAAGCGTCTGAAAAAAGCGGAATCATTGACGCTGGATGATGTTCGCGTTGATCTGATGGCCAACATCGAACTGCCGGATGATGTACAGACGGCCAAGGATAACGGCGCCGATGGCATTGGTTTGTTCCGGACGGAATTTCTATTCCTAAACCGTCGCGAAGTGCCCTCGGAAGATGAGCAGTACGAGGCCTATCGAAAAGTGGTCAAGGGCATGGCGGGTAAACCGGTCGTCATTCGTACCTATGACCTGGGCGCTGACAAGACCTTTGACCAGGCGCGCAGCGCCATTAATCCGGCACTGGGCCGGCGTGGTATCCGATTGTCGTTATCGGAGCCTACGATGTTCGGTATTCAGCTCCGCGCCATTCTGCGGGCCGCACGTTCTGGTCCGGTGCGTATTTTGATCCCCATGATCTCGAATGTGCAGGAGGTGGATGCAACGCAGGCAGCACTGACGCGTGCCCGCGAAGAGCTGCGTGATCGGCGCATCGCTTATGGTGAGGATGTCCAACTGGGCGGCATGATTGAAATCCCGGCTGCAGCTTTGGCGCTCAACATGTTCCTCAAGCGTCTGGATTTTGTTTCGATTGGTACGAATGATCTGACGCAGTACACGCTCGCCATCGACCGCGGCGACGAAGAAGTGGCTGATCTGTACGATAGCCTGCACCCGGCTGTGTTGATGCTGGTCGCGCATACTCTGGCCGGCGGTGAAAAGGCGGGCGTACCGGTGTCCATCTGCGGTGAAATGGCGGGGAACCCTCGCTTGACACGTTTGCTGCTGGGCATGGGGTTGCGTCACTTCTCGATGCATCCTTCGCAAATTCTTGAGGTCAAACAGCAGATCCTGACCTCGGATGTAGGACAATTAGCCCCCATGGTGCGCAAGCTGTTGCGCATTGACGATCCTGCGCAGATTCGTGAGCAGATCCGTCGCCTGAATTCGACCCCGGCCGAGACCCCGGCCCGTTAAATCTGAATACGATGAATGATGTTTTCTCCGGCTCGGTGGGCCTGGTACAACCACAGACATTTCAGTGCAGCGATCCGCTACCACTGAAAAGCGGTGCTGTGCTGCCAGCGTTTTCGCTGGTCTACGAGACCTATGGCACGCTCAATGCCGATGCGAGCAATGCGGTACTGGTCTGCCACGCGCTGTCTGGCAACCACCATGTGGCTGGTTACTACGACGCTAATAACCGCGAAGAAACAACGGGTTGGTGGGATAACCTGATTGGTCCGGGGAAGCCGCTGGATACGAACCATTTTTTTGTCGTTGGCGTCAATAACCTGGGTGGCTGTTATGGCTCCAGTGGCCCCAATACCGTGAATCCCAAAACCGGCAAACTCTATGGCGCAGACTTTCCCGTGCTAACGGTGGAAGATTGGGTGGATGCACAGTCACGGCTGGCCGATCATCTGGGGGTTCAATGCTGGGCGGCCGTGGTCGGTGGATCCCTGGGTGGGATGCAAGCCATGCAGTGGACGTTGACCTTCCCGGATCGCCTGCGTCACGCTATTGTGATCGCCTCTGCGCCAAAACTGACCGCGCAGAATATCGCCTTCAACGAGGTGGCCCGTCAGGCCATTCTGACCGATCCCGATTTTTATGGTGGCCACTATTATGAGCAAGGCGTCGTACCGGCGCGTGGCCTCAAGTTGGCAAGAATGCTCGGCCATATTACGTATCTGTCAGACGATCAGATGGCCGAGAAATTCGGTCGATCGCTAAAAGACGGGGCGCTCAAGTACAGCTATGACACCGATTTCCAGATCGAGTCTTATCTGCGTTATCAGGGCGAAAAGTTTTCCGGCTATTTTGATGCGAATACGTATTTACTGACCACCAAAGCGCTGGACTATTTCGATCCGGCCGCACAGACGGGCGGGAGCCTTGATGCCGCGCTCGCGAAGGCTAAAGCTGACTTTCTGGTAGTTGCGTTTACGACCGACTGGCGCTTCTCGCCGGAGCGAAGCCGAGAAATCATGACGGCGCTCGTTCATAACGGCCGCCGCGTGAGCTATGCCGAAATCGATAGCGTGCACGGCCATGACTCCTTCCTGCTTGATGATGCGCAATACC
Organism: Rhodocyclaceae bacterium; assembly: GCA_018883385.1. GTDB lineage: Bacteria > Pseudomonadota > Gammaproteobacteria > Burkholderiales > Rhodocyclaceae > Fluviibacter. Next base: position 9,491 of record VEQD01000032.1, read on the forward strand.
ATGCCGTGTTGCGGACTTATTTCGAGGAGGTGGTCCTATGAACGCCAAGTCGAATAAGCCGGTGCGCCTCGATCTCACCACGCTGCGTGCGGACCTCGATGCCATCGCTGGTTGGATCGCCCCAGGTGAGCGCGTATTAGATCTGGGCTGTGGTGATGGCACCCTATTGCGGCGTCTCATGGATGAAAAGCAGGTCATCGGATATGGCATCGAAAAAGATCCGGCCTGTGTGCTGGAATGTATACGCTCCGGTGTGAATGTGATTCAGGTGAACCTGGAACGGGGTCTGGCAGGCTTTGAGAATGGTGCCTTTGATCACGTCATTATGTCGCTATCGCTACAGATGATTCAGAACACGGTGGGCCTACTCAACGAGTTGCTGCGCGTTGGCCACGAAGCCGTTGTCTCGTTTCCGAACTTCGGTTACTACACCCACCGCCAGGCGATTCTCAAGGGTCGTATGCCGGTGTCTGAAAGTTTGCCTTACCAGTGGTTCGATACGCCCAATGTGCGTTTCTTTACCATCGCTGATTTTGAGGCACTGTGTGCTGAGCAAGATATTGTGATTCACGAGATCATCGCGCTGGACAATGGTGTCCGGGTGCACGAGGATATCAACTTCTTGGGTGACACGGCGATCTGTCGTTTAGGTCGCGCATGACCGCTGTTACATCAGATAAAAAACCGAGCGTGTGGCGTGCGCTGTGGACGCGCCACATGGCTATCTGCGTGCTCATCGGGTTTGCTTCCGGTTTGCCGCTGTATCTGCTCCTGAATTTAGTCCCGGCCTGGTTGCGCTCCAGTGGTGTGAACCTTAAAACCATTGGTCTATTTGCCTTGATCCAGTTTCCCTATACGTGGAAGTTCATCTGGGCACCGCTGCTTGATCGCTACGGGCTGAACTTTCTCAAGCTCGGTCGGCGGCGGGGCTGGATGCTGGTCACTCAGGTCGGACTGATTGGGGCCATCGCCGGGCTGGGTGGCCTAGATCCGCAGACGGAAATCAGCACCATCATGCTCATCGCTGCACTGGTAGCCGTGTTTTCGGCAACGCAGGATATTGCGCTCGATGCGTTTCGTCGTGAATTGCTCTCCGACCAAGAGTTGGGTCTGGGTAACTCGGTGTTCGTCAATGCATATCGTGTTGCTGGTCTGATACCGGGGTCAGTCTCGCTCATTCTGGCAGATCATCTACCCTGGAATGAAGTCTTCTGGATCACGGCTGCGTTTATGTTGCCCGGAATCGTTTGTACCTTCTGGGTACGTGAGCCTGCTGGCGACGACTTGGCGCCCCGCACATTAAAGCAGGCGGTGGTCGAGCCCTTCCATGAATTCATGCAACGGGCTGGCTGGAAGAGTGCGCTGATGGTGCTGGCATTCATCTTTTGTTACAAGCTCGGCGATTCGTTGTGTACAGCGTTGGCCACACCCTTCTATCTGGATATGGGTTATGCCAAAAGCGATATAGGTCTGGTCGCCAAGAATGCCGGGCTATGGCCGGCGGTGATTGGTGGGCTGTTGGGCGGGTTGTGGATGGTTAAGCTGGGCATTAACCGGGCGCTCTGGTTATTCGGTGTGGTACAAGTTGTCTCGATCTTTGGTTTTGCCTGGCTGGCGGCGATTGGCCCGCAGTCGGCAATTGGCGGGCCGCAGCTCTGGAGTCTGGCACTGGTGATCGGTTTCGAAGCGCTTGGCGTCGGGCTTGGTACGGCCGCTTTCGTTGCTTTCATCGCCCGTTCGACCAATCGTGCTTATACGGCGACACAATTTGCATTGTTCACGAGTCTGGCCGCGGTGCCCCGGACACTGGTCAATGCTTCGGCCGGTTGGCTGGTGGAACAACTCGGTTGGTATGGTTTTTTCTGGTTATGTGCCGGCTTGGCGATCCCCGGCATGCTGCTGCTATTCAAGGTGGCGCCATGGTCTGGTGACGACCAAAACACGCCCAGAGAAGCAGCCGCATGACGGCTAAATTACTTATTAAGGCGGCGCGTCAGTTAGCCGCCGAATTAAACGGCTTGTCTTTTTCCGCACCGGTCACACACGTCTACAATCCACTGGAATACGCCGGTGCGGCGCATGACCAATACCTGGAGCTGTGGGGTGGGCAACCGCAGCCGCGCCGGGTCATATTTCTGGGCATGAATCCCGGCCCGTTTGGGATGGTGCAGGTCGGTGTGCCATTTGGCGAGGTCGCGATCGCCCACGACTGGTTACGCATCAACGCGCCAATTCATCAGCCAATCGCGGTGAACCCGAAACGCCCGATTGAAGGCTGGTCGTGTACGCGTTCCGAGGTTAGTGGTCGTCGACTCTGGGGTTTGTTTCGAGATCGCTTCGGGACGCCTGAAAATTTCTTTGCCGAGCACTTTGTGGCGAACTACTGCCCGCTGGCGTTTTTTGATCAGGGCCGTAACGTCACGCCTGACAAATTGCCGGCCGCAGAGGTGGCCCCTGTCACCGAGGCTTGCGATGCCCATCTGCGGACGCTGGTGGAGACCCTACAACCAGACTGGGTGGTGGGGGTAGGCGCCTATGCTCAGGCGCAGGCCGACCGTGCCCTAGCCAAAAGTGCGCACGTAACGCGCGTTGGACGTGTGCTGCACCCAAGTCCGGCCTCACCGGCAGCCAATCGCGGCTGGGCGGAAGCGGCGACAAAACAGCTGATCGAACAGGGGATCTGGTCTAACGACTGAGCGCTCACTTTAGGCGAGCAGACGGCGAATCAGCCGGAAGGCACGCCAGCCCACGGCGCCATTCTTGACCAGCTTAACGGCGCCCTTGGGGCGCCAGATGAGCAAGGCGATCAGCGCGGCACCGGCAACCAGGGGGTTTTCACCAATCCAGCGCCGAGTTTTGTCTGCACCCTCGACCACCTGATCAGCGGCATTCAGAAGGCCGACCACCGGCGCAAGTTCATGCGCTATGACTGCTCGTTGCTGGGTGATGCGTTCCAGCAATCGGCCACGCTGGATCGAACGCATTTTAATCGCCGACATAGTTGCTGGTATCGCTGGTGGCCGAAGGCGCTGACGGGGGTGTAGATGCGGGTGGTGGCGGGCGCAAGGCGGCGCGATCGGTTTGCAGCGCCAGTAGGCTATCTGCAAAAATAGCGCTACCCGACTGCGCGTGACGGCTGGCCCGCCAAATGGCAATGATAGCGAGCACAGCAAAAAGTAACGTGGCGCCGCCAATGATCATGAGACGCTGTTCCCAATACGCCATGATCAACCAGACCAGTCCTGCAACGACGGTGACACCGCCAAAAAAGACAGCGGCTGCAGCGTAGGCGAGTAATGCAACAAGATGATCCCTTGCATCCGCGAGTTCAAGGCCAACGAGCTCAAGGCGTGTTTGCACCACCCCGAGCCATTGGCGCAAATGATCCCGCGCCGAATCGAGCAGACGCATGAGACTAACGGCGTCCAATCAAAACGCCCAGCGCGAGCGCGAGGGCAGCGGCGATGCCAACAGCTTTCCATGGCTCGGCATGGACGAATTCATCGGTTGCATGCGCAGCGGCCTTGGCTTTCTCGGTCGCCAGTGCCTGAAGATCACCCAGTGCCAGTTTCGATTCTTGGAGACGCTTTTCAAGGCGGGCGCGCAGTTCCGCGACGCGCTCGCCGGCCTGGCCTGCCGTCGCACGCAACAATTCCTCCGTATCGGCGACGACCAGTTTGAGGTCAGCGACCAGCTTGTCTTTAGCAACAGTCGTGTTCGGCATAAAATTCCTTTCAGAGTTTGTAATCAAAAAAAGCTGATAGCACATTGGTACGCCGAGACTACGCTTAAGCAATGCTGTGCGCAATCACAACCATCTTATAGCGTAAAGGTGTAGTCGATAACGAGAGGTGCGTGGTCGGAGAACCTTTCTGCTTTGAACACACTTGCCTGCGTGGCCTTTGCCGCGATGCCCGGGGTGGCGATCTGGTAGTCGATCCGCCAGCCCACATTATTGGCATAGGCCTGGCCGCGATTGCTCCACCACGTATAACACGCGCTGGTTGCTTCGGGATGCAGCGCACGATAGACATCCACCCAGCCGAGTTCGTCGAGCAGTTTTGTCATCCAGGCGCGCTCTTCAGGCAGGAAACCGGAGTTCTTCTGGTTTGATTTCCAGTTTTTGAGATCCTGTTCCTTGTGTGCGATGTTCCAGTCACCGCAGACGATCACTTCACGGCCAGAATCCATTAGCGACTTCATGCGCGGCAGAAACTCGTCCATAAAATGAAATTTAGCGGTTTGTCGCTCGGGTGAACTGGAGCCAGAGGGCAGATAGAGCGACACGACCGTGAGCGGGCCAAAATCGAGCTCTAGGTAACGTCCTTCGGCGTCGAAATCCGGGTGACCGATACCCTGAATGATTTGCTTGGGGGTATGAGCAGTCCAGATACCGACACCGCTATAGCCCGGGCGCTTCGCTAAATGCCAGTACCCGCTCAGAGAGGCTGGGTTTTCCATGGTTCCGTCCTTGGTCATGTCGGCCAGTGTGGCGCGCACTTCCTGGATGCAGACCGCGTCCGCCTGCTGGGCAGCCAGCCATTGGGCAAAGCCCTTTTTCCAGGCAGAGCGGATGCCGTTGAGGTTGGCAGAAATAATGCGCATATTCGTAGGCGGGTGATTTATGAGAAACTTTGAACATTATCCCTGAAGCATGATCGGGAGACGCCAAGCAATGTCACAAAAACAACAAGCCGTCGTCGCTGCGGCGGATCAGTCCTGGAGACCATGATGCGGGTTGGGTTTATCGGTCTGGGCATCATGGGTCGCCCCATGGCGCTAAATCTGATCAAGGGCGGTCATACGGTTACGGTGTGGGCACGCCGTCAGGAATCGATGACGCCGCTGCTCGAAGCAGGTGCGGAGGGTATGGGTTGTCCCGCGACTGTGGCCGCGCAGTCGGATGTCGTGTTTTCGATGGTATCTGATGCGCCTGACGTGCGTGAAGTTATGTTAGGCGCGCAGGGTGTGGTGCAAAGCGCGCGTCCCGATCTGATCGCCGTGGATATGAGCACGATCCCGCCGGCTGCAGCTAAGAGCGTGGCTGCCGATCTAGCCGCAAGTGGCGTGACCTTTCTTGACGCGCCGGTTTCCGGTGGGGAAGTCGGTGCCATCGCCGGCACCTTGTCGATTATGGTTGGTGGTGATCAGACGGCCTTTGAGCAGGTGCAACCGTTGTTTACCTGTATGGGCAAGAACATCGTTTATATCGGCGGCCCAGGCGCTGGCCAGGTGGCCAAGGCCGCGAATCAGATTCTGACCGGTATTGGCGTGCTGGCGGTTGCTGAGGCGATCGCCTTTGCCAAAAAAAATGGTGCCGACCCGGCGCGGGTTCGCGACGCGTTGATGGGCGGCTTCGCCGGCTCGAAGATTTTGGAGAATCATGGCCAGCGGATGCTGGACCGCAACTTCAAGCCCGGCTTCAAGAGCTGGATGCACGAGAAAGATATGAACATCGTGATGCAGACGGCGCACGAGCTCGGGCTCTACCTGCCCGCATCTGCAGCCACCGCACAAATGTACAAGGCCATGGTGGGCTCGGGGATGGGCGATGAAGACTCTATTGCTGTTCTCAGGCTGTTGGAAAAGTTGTCTG
>VEQD01000061.1 GCA_018883385.1 Rhodocyclaceae bacterium
AGAGAATCCGTCTTCCGGCCGTCGGCCGGTAAAAATACCAAAACCCTGATCCGGCGCTCAGCGCCAGTCAACCCGCTATTCTACCGGATCAGAGCCGCCACCGGCGCCGCTGCGGGCCAGTAACCCCTAGCGGGAAGTCCCTTGCGGTATTGGCACAAAAATCTGGATATTGGCGCGGCGGATCAGCAGTGTGGCTGGCAAACGGGCATCCAGCTGGTTCATGAGCTGATTGAACTGCTGCACCGAGCGAACATCCTGGGTGTCGCCCTGAAACACGATCGCCAAGATGACATCGCCGGGGCGCAGGTCGATACGGCTTCCCGGGCGGACATCGATCACCATGATCCCTACATTCAGGCGCAGTTGCTGCTTCTGCTCGGCGCTCAGATCGGACAAGGCAATGCCCAGACGGCTATTGGTGCCTTCGGCAGCCGAACGGGACGGCGGTTTGGCACTGGTCACCCGCTCATCCTGGAATTCGCCGATGGTCACCGTGACCGTTCTGGTCTGACCTTTACGCCAGAGGTCGGCCTGAACACGGCTGCCGGGCTTCATGAGTCCCACCATACGCGGCAAATCGCTGGAGGTCGTGACGGGTTTGCCGTCGAAACGCAAGATGACATCACCCGCCTCGATGCCGGCCCGCGCGGCCGGTCCATTGGGTTCGACGCTATTCACCAGCGCCCCGCCGGCTTTGGGCAAGCCGAAGGCTTCGGCCATGTCACGGGTGACTTCCTGAATCGAGACGCCCATACGGCCGTGGCTAGCGCGGCCACGGGTGCGCAGCTGTTGCTGGATGTCCATGGCCAGATCGATCGGGATGGCAAACGAGATGCCCATAAAACCGCCCGAGCGGCTGAAAATCTGTGAGTTGATTCCGATGACCTCTCCTTTGAGATTGAAGAGCGGGCCACCCGAATTGCCCGGGTTGATGGCCACATCGGTCTGAATGAACGGTACGTAGTTCTCCTGAGGCAACGCACGCCCCTTGGCGCTGACGATGCCGGCCGTCACCGAATGCTCAAAACCGAAGGGGCTACCAATCGCCACCACCCATTCGCCAGCCTTGAGCTGGCTTGAATCACCCAGTCTTACCGCCTGTAGTCCGCTGGCCTCGATCTTGATCAACGCGACATCGGTCCGCTTGTCGGCGCCGATTACCTTGGCACGGAATTCGCGCTTATCCAGAAGTTTGACCGTCACCTCATCTGCGCCGTCGATCACATGGGCGTTGGTCATCACATACCCGTCAGGGCTGATGATAAAACCGGAGCCCAACGACCGGTTCTCCGGCTGTTGCTGTATCCCTCCCGGGGCTTGCGGGAAGAATCGACGAAAAATTTCAAAGGCCGGGTCGCTTGGATCCATGGGGAAACCGCTGGTTGCAGCCTTGCCGCGACCATTCTGTACCGTACTGATGTTTACCACGGAGGCTGATTGTTTTTCAGCGAGTTCCACAAAATCCGGCAGGCCGCGCGTCTGCGCCGATACCGGTAACGGCGAGACCAGGCCGATGACGAGCGCAACCATCAGCAGATTCAACAAGCGGGACAGACAACCAGACTTCATGATGATCACTTCAGAGACGTTCAAGAATACGGGGAGAAACCATCGGGGTGCGCCGTTGCGAGACATGCAACTGGGCCCAGGCAGCGATCAGCCCAACACCCGCACCCATCATGGCACCCACATCGTGGCTCACCTGCCAGCGCATAGGCAGCAGTTCCGGTAACAGAGCACCGCCCAGCAGGCTACCGACAAAAAATAGGACCAGAGAAACGACATAAGTGCGGGTTACACCGCGGGACAACCAATCATCCGGAATGGCGACACGTACCTGGTCACCGACCGACAATCCAATGGGATCGGACACCACCATCGATTTGGGCTTTGAGCACAGAGGCTGCGCTAGGCTCACACCACCACAGCCGCCGGGTTCGTTGCAGCGACCGCAGCCGCCTTGAATATCGAACTCGAGCCGCACCCGCAAGAGCCCATCCGAACCTTGCAGCGTTTGTACGACGGAGGCGTCACGTTCAGCCATGGGCGAATCCTACGATAAATCGGTTCGGCATGTCTTATAAATTGCTTAGGAGATTTTAGCCGGCATCAACCCGCGCCCAGAAGGTCACCCAGGTCGTGCGCTCGGTGTGGAACCCGGCGCCACGCTCACGCAGCATTTCGCCACGCAGCACCTGCCGAGTCATTGTGTAGTAATACAGCTGCTCGTGCACAGTCTCGTTCCAGCCCGTTTGCTCAGACAAGTCTACTTCGCCGTCTACAAAGGCAGAGGCCCAGCTCTGCTGGATGCTGAGGTTAACAAGCTTCGGGGAGTTCATGCGGGTTCCATCAAATGTTTAAGGTCTTGCGCGATTGCCTCACGGGCGCGGTGAATCCGCGAACGCACCGTGCCGACCGGTACCTGTTGAAGTTGGGCTATTTCTGCGTAACTCAAGCCCCCCTGCTCGCGCTGCTCGAAGGCCTCGCGCAAGGATTCCGGCAGTGCATCCAGCGATTTCTGGATAGCGCCGGCTAGTTCCTGCTGCCAAAGTTGCTCCTCCGGTGTCGGTGGGTGATGAGACCAACCATCGGCAGGCTCCAGCGCCGCATCCAGTTCTTCATCGCCCGTGCTCATTGGCACGGTATCGGGACGCTGCTGCAGTGCTTTTCGCCAGGCCAGAAAAGTATTGCGCGCAATGCGGCTCAGCCAGGTCGCAAAGCTGGACTCACCGCGAAATCCCGAAAGCGCGATATAGGCCTTGAAAAGACTTTCCTGAAACAACTCTTCGGCAGCCGGTCGGTCCTGTGTCAGCCGGGTCAACCAACGCAGAATAGCGTTTTGGCAGGGCAAAACCAGCGCTTCGAACGCCGCACGATCACCCCCCTGCGCCGCAGCGATCAGGGCTTCTTCGGCACGTGGCTCATGGCCTTTGGCGGACGATGTTCGGGTCAAGAAAAGCTCGGGGGGAGAAAGGAAGTAGCGGTAGAATGCGCACTATATTACAGAGTCCAGCGCATCATCGGCCATCTATCTTGAACGTAACCGCAACCCATTCGCCGACCCGATCCCACTTCGACGTGCTGATCATTGGCAGCGGCTTGGCCGGGCAAAGTTCGGCGTTGTGTCTTGCAGACGCCGGGCTCAAGGTGGGCCTGGTCAGTAAGCGTGCCGTCACCGACTCCGCCTCTGGTTGGGCGCAGGGTGGCATTGCCGCCGTCCTCGATAGGTCGGACTCGACGGAAAGTCATATTGAAGACACCCTGAACGCCGGTGCACGTCTCAACGACCCGGCAGCCACCCGCTTTGCCGTCGAGCAAGCCCCCGACGCCATCCAGTGGCTCATCGACCGCGGCGTGCCCTTCACCCGTGAAGACGGTAAATATCATCTGACCCGCGAAGGCGGTCATAGCCATCGTCGTGTCATTCA
>VEQD01000033.1 GCA_018883385.1 Rhodocyclaceae bacterium
ACGGCATAGTCGTTGAAGTCGTGTGCCGGGGTCACCTTGACGCAGCCCGTACCGAATGTCATGTCGACGTAGCTGTCGGCAATGATCGGAATCTCGCGATCGCTGAGCGGTAGCTTCACCAGCTTGCCGATCATGTGCTGATAGCGCGGATCTTCCGGGTGCACCATGACGGCCGTATCGCCGAGCATGGTTTCTGGCCGTGTCGTGGCGACGGTCAGCGACTCGCTGCCGTCGGCGAGCGGGTAACGGATGTGCCAGAGGAAACCATCTTCCTCTTCTGACAAAACTTCGAGATCAGATACGGCGGTATGAAGTTTGGGGTCCCAGTTGACCAGGCGCTTGCCGCGATAAATGAGGCCTTCGTTGTAGAGACGGACAAAGCTCTCGGTCACGGTTCTGGATAGACCCTCGTCCATGGTGAAGCGCTCGCGCGTCCAGTCGCAGGAACTGCCAAGCCGACGCATCTGTTGCGTGATGGTGCCGCCGGAATAGGCCTTCCATTCCCAGACTTTTTCCAGAAACTTGTCGCGCCCCAGATCGTGGCGCGAAATGCCGTCCCGTTCCAGCTGACGTTCAACCACAATCTGCGTAGCGATACCGGCATGGTCGGTGCCGGGTTGCCACAGCGTGTTAGCACCACGCATGCGGTAATAACGCGTCAGCGCATCCATCAACGTCTGGTTAAAACCATGGCCCATGTGCAGCGTGCCTGTGACATTGGGTGGCGGCAGCAGGATACAGAATGCCTCTTGTTTTGCCGGGTCATCGCCAGCAGCAAAGTAACCGCGATCTTCCCAGGTCTGGTACCAGCGGCGTTCGATATCGGCGGGTTCAAAAGATTTGGCAAGCGTCATAATGGGTGTCTGGAGGCTGACGGAGTCAGTGAGATTTTCGGTAGGTAATCGGGTAGCCACGATCTTTGTAGAACGCCATGCGTGTGCGGGCGGCTACTTTGTCAGCATCGTTCTGACTGACAATTTCAAAAAGTCGTTGAAAGCGGGCAAAGCCCGGTGGAACCTCATCACCGAGGTTGACGAGGAGCTCGTCCTGCGACACGGTGTCCGGATGGTCGGTGATGATAATTAACGTGCGATCGGCCACCGCGCTCGTGGCGTTACAGTGTGGCACAAAGGATTGTGGATCATTCGTCCACAGCGCCTTGTCGAAGGCCGCGGCCCGTGTTGAATCGGGAATATAAAACGTGATCGGCTTGCGCCGCTCCCAGGCAAGCAAGGCCAACCGAATGGCCTGTTGCAGGCGATCTGGCTGGTCGTGATAGCAATCGATCTGAGTCATCGCTGACAGCGGACCCACTTAATCGGCTTTGCCGGCGCGTGCCATCAGGAAGCGCGTCAGCAATGGCACGGGCCGTCCCGTGGCACCTTTGTCCTTGCCTTGAATCCAGGCGGTACCGGCGATATCGAGGTGGGCCCACGGATAGGCCTTCGTAAAGCGCGACAGGAAGCAGGCGGCGGTAATCGTGCCACCCCAGCGGCCACCGATGTTGGCCATGTCGGCGAACGGACTCTTGAGTAGATCCTGGTAGTCATCCCACAGGGGCAGCTGCCAGGCGCGATCCAGGGTCTCCGTACCGGCAGTACGCAGTTGATCAACAAGTTTCTCGTCATTGCCGAGCAGGCCGCTGGCGACCTGACCCAGCGCCACCACGCAGGCGCCGGTCAACGTGGCCACATCAACCACGGCGGCGGGTTTGAAGCGCTCGGCGTAGGTGAGCGCATCGCACAGAATCAGGCGGCCTTCGGCGTCGGTGTTGAGAATCTCGATGGTCTGACCCGACATCGAGCTGACGATATCGCCCGGACGCGTGGCGCTGCCGCCCGGCATGTTCTCCGTCGTGGGCACGATGACGACCAGGTTGATGGGCAGCTTCATGCCGGCCACGGCGCGCAAGGTGCCCAATACGCTGGCGGCGCCGCACATGTCGTACTTCATCTCGTCCATTTCGGCCGCTGGCTTGAGCGAAATGCCGCCGGTGTCGAAGGTAATCCCCTTGCCAACCAGCACGACCGGCTTATCGGTCTTCTTGCCGGCCATGTATTCGAGCACAATGAACTTCGGCGGTTGATGCGAGCCCTTGGCCACGGCCAGCAGCGAATGCATGCCGAGTTTTTCCATCGCCGCTTTTTCGAGAATCAGGCATTTCAGGCCGAAGGTCTTGGCCAGGTTCTTGGCTTCGTCGGCCAGATAGGTCGGGGTACAAATGTTGCCCGGCAGGTTGCCGAGGTTGCGGGTGAGGGTCATGCCGGCAACGATGGCATCGCCCTGGGCGATGGCGTCCGTCACCGGTTTGCCGGTTTTGTCGGTCAGAATCTGCACCGATTTCAGCTTGACCGGCTGGGGTTTCGGCGTGGTCTTGAATTGCTCGAAGCGGTAGGCGGCTTCACCGGCCAGTACGATCGCCTGGCGAATAGCGGCGGTGGCTGATAGGCCGCTGACCGTGATTGTACTGAGCGTATTAACGGCATCGGCAGCCGTGGTGGTCAGCACGGTCGTGATGGCAGCGCGGTTGGCCTGTGTCCAGGCTTTTAAATTGAATTCGGCTTTGTCGCCGAGGCCAACCAGGACCAGGCGCTCGGCTTTTAGGCCAGAGGGGTGACGCACCACCAAGGTGGTTCCGGCTTTACCAGTAAAGTCCCCCTGCTTTTGCAGACGGGTGATCAAACCCTGAGCCGCCTTGTCCGAAGCCACGGTTGCAGCGGGTTGTGTTCCCTTCTCGAAAACACCCAGAATAAGCGCATCCGTATTTAAGGACTGGGTGACGCCGGTTTTTGTGCTAAATTTCATCGGGTTCTCCGGAGGGGGGCAGGGGCTGAAACAATCAAATCAGCCCATGATTATCCTCGCCGGTATCGCTTTTCGTCAAAATTCCGCACGCCGGCTGCCACCGTCGCATTGGGCGCACTTAGTAGAGTATGTAACCGACCATGATTTTTGCGCGCGCCATGCGGCGCGAATTCGTCCAGAATGCGGTCGCGATCTCCGTGGCCCTGCTGGTCATCCTGCTGACCACCTTTCTCGTCCGTTTGCTCAACGAGGCCACCGTCGGCAAGGTCTCGGCCAGCGCCGTGGGCCCGCTGCTGGGCTTTGCCATTTTTAATTTCCTGCCGATTCTGCTGTCGCTGGCCTGTTTCATGGCCATTCTGCTGACTCTTTCACGCTGGTATCGCGATTCGGAAATGACTGTCTGGTTCAGCGCCGGGCAGCCGTTAACGGCCTGGATTCGTCCGGTACTGATCTTCGCCGTGCCAATCATGCTGGTGGTGGGTGTGCTCACCCAGGAGCTGGTGCCCTGGGCGCATGGTGAAAGCCTCAAGTATCGTCAGCAGGTCGCAGACCGTAACGAATTGGGATTGGTGCGTCCGGGGGTGTTTCGCGAATCCAGCGATGGCCGCCGGATCTTTTTTATCGAGTCGGCCGACAAGTCGGGCGAATCCGTCAGCAACATTTTCGTGAGCGACACCCAACCCGATAAACTGGGTATTACCGTGGCCGAGCGCGGTCGTCAGGAGGTTCACGAGAACGGCGATCGGTTTATCGTGCTCGAGCGTGGCCACCGCTACGAACTCAAACCGAATTCACCAGAAATGCGCGCAGTGGATTACCAGGAGTACGCGTTCCGGGTGGAGACTAAAGCTTCTCAGGATATGGCGCGCCACCAGGACAGCACGCCGACGCGCGAACTGCTGATGAATCCGACGCGAGAAAGCCTTGGCGATGTCGTCACCCGGGTCGGGACGACCATCATGGTGGCCATGCTGGCGTTGCTGGCGATTCCCCTGTCCTACGTGAACCCGCGTGCTGGTCGCTCGGCCAACATGATTCTGGCGCTGCTGGTGTATTTCATTTATATCAATCTCATGACCATTGCACGCGCCTGGGTCATCCAGGGACGATTGCCCTTTGTCGTGGGCTTGATCGTGCCGCATCTGATCATGCTGAGTGTGCTGGTCTGGGGCTTCTATTACCGGATGACATCCACCACTTCAGGGGCGCGGCGCCGCATGAAGAAGGTTGCCAAGGCCGGAGGGGTGACATGATTTATCGCAAGTATGTCGGCCGCGAAGTGTTGCTGGCGACGGCACTCATTCTGGGTGCTTTTATGGTGCTGTTTGCCTTCTTTGATCTGATGGGTGAGCTCGGCAAATTGGGCGAGGGCGGTTACAAGTTGTATCAGGCCATCGTGTACGTGGTGCTGATCCAGCCGGGCCGTATTTATGAGTTGATGCCGATCTGCGTGCTGATCGGGACGCTTTATGCGCTATCCAACCTGGCGCGTCATTCCGAAATCAACGTGCTGCGGGTGTCTGGTGTATCCAGCACCCAGCTCCTGTTGACGCTGATGCGTGTGGGGTTGTGGCTGGTGCTGCTGACTTTCGTGTTGGGCGAGTTTGTGGTGGCGCCGGCTGAGCAGAAGGCGCAGGAATGGCGGGTGAAGGCCATGAGCGGCACCATTACCCAGGGCCTGCAGTCAGGCGTTTGGGTCAAAGACGATAAGACCTTTGCCAACATCAACGCCTTACGCCCGGATGGCCGTCTGGAGTCCGTGCGCATTTATCACTTCAAGCCGGACATGACCCTAGATCGCGTGTCGTACGCGAAAACAGCCACCTTCGAACCACCCAATGTCTGGATGCTGCACGATATTTCCGAAACCGTGCTGGAGGGTCAGCGTGTGCGCCAAGTACAGTTGGCCGACAAGCCCTGGCCCTCGGCGATCACCCCGGATGTGCTGCAGGTCTTACTGGTGCGGCCGCATCTGATGTCGGTCTATGAGCTCTATACCTATATCCAGCATCTCAAGCGCAATGGATTAGGAAGTGATACCTACGTGATCGCCACCTGGAAGAAAGTCTTCTATCCGCTGTCGATTCTGGTGATGATGGCGCTGGCCTTGCCATTTGCGTATCGCCATGACCGGGTCGGTGGTGTCAGCCTGCGGATTTTTGCCGGCGTCATGATTGGCGCCTTGTTCTACATGCTGAACGGCTTGGTATCGAGTCTGGGCGCCATCAATAACTGGTCACCGTTTGTGACAGCCGCGATGCCGATGATTATGTTCATGGGGGCGGCCGTCTGGTTGCTCAAACGCGCCGAGAAACGCTAGGCGCTAGGTTTTTGGCTTGGGTTTGTAGATGATCCGGCTACCAGCAATGCGGTCATGAAGAAACTGGCCGTCAGGATCCAGAAACGACCAGAGCAGCGCCAGACCCGTTGGCCAGAACACCCAGCCCATGCCATAACGCACGATGGCTTGCAGGGGGCGCAATGGTCGCGAGGTGCGGGCGTCGATCACCCAGAGTCGCCAGGTTTTCATGGCCAAGGTCTGGCCAGCTTTGACCCAGCACCAGACGAAATAGATGCCAAGTAACACGAACAGATAAAGCCAGAGTAAGCCACGGCCGGGCATGAGATGGGAAACGCCCGAAAAAACGGCCAACGGCAACAGAAACAAAAAAATGGCCAACGCCAGAATGACCAGCACTTCGTAAAGTAGGCTGCCCAGCCGGCGTCGCCGAGTCGCAACGTCAGCGGTTGTCATTGACGGGGTTTTCTGCGGCCGCAGCTGGCTCTTCTGCCGGTTTGGCTGGCGCGAAGGTCAACGGGCTGGCGGGGGTGGCCGCCTTGGGGGGCACCACCTTCACGGCGCCGGGCGCTGTGACCAGTGTCGCCGCCGCCGTGCCGGTGGGAAGTGTGCCTTCCTTGGTGTGCACTGGGGTCGGTTTGCCGTCCACGGCAGGCGTTCGGGCGGCGCGCTTTTCAGCCTTTTCTTGTTCCCGGGCGTCTTGTTCCAGTTGCTGCCGGACGCTTTCGGGAAGGTTCTGGTAGTCTGCCCATTTTTGCGCCAGCGCCTCGCGTTCTTCGGCATTGGTACGCTTGGTCAGCGCCTTGTAGCGCTCACGTGCGGCCTGTCGCTGCGCCGGGGTCAGATTGGCCCACTCCTGCATGCGCTCGCGAATGCGCGCCTGTTCGGCGTCGGTCAGATTCGGATAGCGCGCGGCTATTTCCAGCCACTTCTTGCGGCGGAAACGCTCCATGTTGTTCCAGTCTTCTTCCAGCGGCGCCAAAATGGACTTCTGCGCGGCCGTCAGGTCTTTCCAGTTCGGTTGGGGAGCCACGGCGACCCGCACACCGCTGGGCGTATCCTGGTTCGAACGCATCCGAGGGTACCCAATCGCCACCAGAACGGCGATGAGGGCAACCGCCAGCAGCAGAACTACTGGACGTCGGGCGTGCCGCTGGAGACCCATGACTGGAATCCCTTGTCGAGGAGCGCGTTGGGCGGCAGGGCCTCGCTCAGGAGGGCGCTGTCTTCGCTGGCCAGCTGTTCGACCTGATCCTGGGCCTGCCAGAACATGAAGACCGCAGTCAGCAGCAGCACGCCGAGCGAGGCCGCCCAGCGACGCCAGTCGGTGGCAGAGCCAAACGAGTCGCCAAACAGGCTGCCAATAGCACGATGGGTGCCTTGGCCGGCCAGCTGCAAGGCGCTTTGCCACTGCTTCTGGTGCGCCAGCGCCTGCTCGCGCATTTGCGCAAGACGGGCGGTAATGCGACTGGGAAGTGCCCCGGTGCTTTGATCCAGGGCAGACACCATGGCCTTGGCCAGCAGGTCGTCCTGCGCTGGGGTCGGCTGATGCGGTTCGTGGGTCATAGCTGTATTCCTTTTGCTTTCAGAGCCGCTGCCAAAGCCTGGGTGGCGCGTGAGCAGTGGGTTTTGACGCTGCCCTGGGAGCAACCCATGGCCTCGGCAGTTTCGGCAGTATCCAATCCTTCCCAATAACGCATCAGAAAGGCTTCTCGTTGACGCGCAGGCAGTTTTACCAGCTCGTTTTCCAGAATTTCCAGCATTTGGCGCTGTTCCAGGGCGGCATCGGGCTGTTCCTGTTGCGTACTATTGGGGTCGCGCAGCCGCTCGATCCGATCCAGATCGCTCTCTTCGTCCGTCTCGCCATGCCCTCCCAAGGCCGAAAACAGGGTTGTCCAGAGGTTGCGCACCTTGCTCCGCCGGTAGAAGTCGCGGATGGTGTTCTGCAGAATCCGTTGAAATAGCGCCGGAAGCTCCTCTGCCGGCCGGTCGCCGTAGCTTTCAGCCAGCTTGAGCATCGCATCCTGCACGATATCCAGCGCATTTTCCTCGTTATGCACGGCAAACCAGGCCGTTTTATAGGCTCGGCGCTCGACATCAGCGAGAAAAGCGTCCAGTTCGCGAGGGGTGGCCAACAATCTGCTCCGGATTTTGCAGTGCTTGATTCTAGCAAGCCTTGCCCAAAACCGCCTATCTGGCTTATCATCTGCGGTTTTCCCCGTAACCATAACCCCGTTGACGGAGCCACTCACAAGGTGCGCGAGCCGGATGGGGGCAAGGCGAAGTGACGCTTCGCGAGGAGGTGTAAGATGTCCAGCAATACAGCAGCAATGAGTGGCGCAGAAATTCTTGTGAAATGTCTGCAGGCTGAAAACGTCGATACGATTTTCGGCTATCCCGGTGGCTCGGTCCTTCATATCTATGACGAGCTTTTCAAACAAGACAAAATCCACCACGTTCTGGTGCGTCACGAGCAAGCGGCCGTGCACGCCGCCGATGCCTATTCGCGTTCATCGCAACGCGTTGGTGTGGCGCTGGTGACCTCGGGTCCGGGCCTGACGAATGCCGTGACCGGCATCGCGACGGCTTATTACGACTCGATTCCGCTGGTCGTGATCAGCGGTCAGGTACCGACGTTCTACATCGGTCAGGACGCCTTCCAGGAGTGTGATGCCGTCGGTATCACCCGTCCGTGTGTGAAGCACAACTTCCTGGTCAAGGATGTCAAGGATCTGGCTCAGACCGTCAAGAAAGCCTTCCATATCGCGCGTAGTGGCCGTCCTGGCCCGGTGTTGATCGATATTCCGAAGGACGTGACGGCGCACAAAACCGAATTCCATTACCCGGACACGATCAACATTCGTTCCTACAACCCGGTGCACAAGGGTCACCAGGGGCAGATCAAGAAGGCTGCGCACCTCCTGCTGGAAGCCAAGCGCCCGATGATCTACTCGGGCGGCGGTGTCATTCTGTCGGATGCCGCCGAGCAGCTGACCAAGTTAACCCGTTATCTCGGGTTTCCGATTACCAATACACTCATGGGACTGGGCGCCTATCCGGCCACCGACCAGCAATTCATGGGAATGCCCGGCATGCATGGCACCTACGAAGCCAACATGGCCATGCAGCATTGCGACGTGCTTCTGGCCGTGGGTGCGCGTTTTGATGACCGCGTCATTGGTAATCCCGAAGACTTTGCGACGCATCCGCGCAAGATCATTCACATTGACATCGACCCCTCGTCAATTTCGAAGCGCGTCAAGGTCGATGTCCCTATCGTCGGCAATGTGCCGGATGTGTTGGACGATCTGATCAAGCAACTGGAAGCCATCGGTGGCAAGCCCGATGCGGCCGTCGCCCAGTGGTGGGAAACCATCGCGGGTTGGCGCGCGCGTGAAAGCCTCAAATACCGCACCAGCCCGGAAAAGATCATGCCGCAGGCCGTGGTCGAAAAGCTGTGGGAAGTCACCAATGGGGATGCCTTCGTGACTTCAGACGTGGGTCAGCACCAGATGTTTGCGGCGCAGTACTACAAGTTCGATAAGCCGCGCCGCTGGATCAATTCCGGTGGCCTGGGCACCATGGGCGTTGGCCTGCCGTACGCCATGGGCGTGCGTTACGCCAACCCCGGTGCGACGGTGGCCTGCGTGACCGGCGAAGCCTCGATCCAGATGTGTATCCAGGAGCTGTCGACCTTCAAGCAGTACAGCGTGCCGGTCAAGATCATCAACCTGAATAACGGTTACCTGGGCATGGTGCGCCAGTGGCAGGAAATGTTCTACGACAACCGCTACTCGCACTCGTACATGTCGTCGCTGCCTGATTTCATGAAGCTGGCCGAGGCCTATGGCCATGTCGGCATGCGTATCGAGCGACCGGAGGACGTGGGTCCCGCACTGGAACTGGCCTTCTCCGACAAACACAAGAACGACCTGGTGTTCATGGACTTCATCATCGATCCGACGGCTAACGTTTTCCCGATGGTGTCGGCCGGCAAGGGCCTGACCGATATGGTTCTGGCTGACGACCACCTGTAAGGAGCCCCGATATGCGACACATCATTTCCATCCTTCTGGAAAACGAATCGGGTGCCCTGTCACGCGTGGCAGGCCTATTCTCGGCTCGTGGTTACAACATCCAGTCGCTCACCGTGGCACCGACGGAAGATCCGTCGCTGTCGCGCATGACGCTGGTGACCTTTGGCAACGACGATGTTGTCGAGCAGATCACCAAACAGCTGAACAAGCTGGTGGACGTGGTCAAGGTCATCGACCTGTCCGAGGCGCCGCATGTTGAGCGTGAGTTACTGATGATCAAGGTCCGCGCCACGGGCAAGGATCGTGAAGAAATGAAGCGACTGGCGGATATATTCCGGGGTCACATCATCGATGTCACCGATTCGGCCTATGTCATCGAACTGACGGGTACCTCGAACAAACTGGATTCATTCATCGCAGCGATTGACCCTGTACTGATTTTGGAAACGGTCCGTTCGGGCGTTTCCGGCATCGGTCGCGGTGACCGCATGCTCAAGGTTTAACTTTTTCTATTACTGAATTTTTCCCGAAAGGAACATCATGAAGGTTTATTACGACAAGGACGCCGATCTCGCGCTGATCAAGGGCAAACAAGTCACCATCGTTGGTTACGGTTCGCAAGGTCACGCACATGCCCAAAATCTGCGTGACTCGGGCGTCAACGTCACCGTTGCCCTGCGTAAGGGTGGCGCATCTTGGGCCAAGGCTGAAGCCGCCGGCCTGAAGGTGGAAGAAATCGCCGCCGCCGTCAAGAACGCCGATGTCGTCATGATGTTGCTACCGGATGAGAACATCCCGGATGTGTACAACAAAGACGTCGCACCGAACATGAAGAAGGGCGCTGCCCTGGCTTTTGCCCACGGCTTTAACGTCCATTACAACCAGGTCGTACCGCGTGACGATATCGATGTGATCATGGTTGCCCCGAAGGGCCCTGGCCATACGGTGCGTTCGGAATATCTCAAAGGCGGCGGCGTACCGTCGCTGATCGCGATTTATCAGGACAAGTCGGGCAAGGCACGTGATATCGCCCTGTCGTACGCGGCTGCCAACGGCGGCACCAAGGGTGGGGTGATCGAAACCTCGTTCCGCGAAGAAACCGAAACTGACCTCTTTGGTGAACAGGCCGTGCTGTGTGGTGGTGCTGTCGAGCTGGTCAAGATGGGTTTTGAAACGCTGACCGAAGCCGGTTATGCGCCGGAAATGGCCTACTTCGAGTGTTTGCATGAACTGAAGCTGATCGTCGACCTGATGTACGAAGGCGGCATTGCCAACATGAACTACTCGATCTCGAACAACGCCGAGTATGGTGAGTACGTCACCGGTCAACGCGTGATCGCTGATCAGGCGCGTGAAGCCATGCGCGAGTGCCTGCGTAACATCCAGAATGGTGAATACGCCAAGCGCTTCATCCTCGAAGGCCGCACCAACTATCCGGAAATGACGGCCCGTCGTCGCCTGAATGCTGCACACCCGATTGAAGTGGTTGGCACCCAGCTGCGCGCGATGATGCCGTGGATTGCCAAGAATAAGCTGGTCGATCAATCGAAGAACTGATCATGAACTATCCGCATCCATTATTCGCTAAAGAGGGCTGGCCCTTCATAGGCCTGGCCGTGGGTGCGGCCGTTCTGGCCTCGATACTCGATAGTGGTCTGGCCTGGTTGCTGTGGCCGATCGCACTTTTTGTCGTACAGTTTTTCCGGGATCCACCGCGCCTTGTGGCCGGTGGACCGAATAGTGTGGTTTCATCGGCCGATGGACGCGTGATCGTCGTTGCCGAAACCGACGACCCCTGGCTCAATCGCCGCGCCATCAAGGTCAGCGTGTTCATGAATGTATTCAATGTACATTCGAACCGTATCCCAACCGCCTGCGAAGTCGTTGGCAAGTGGTATGTGGCGGGCAGCTTCCTGAATGCGGCGCTCGACAAAGCCTCCGAACATAACGAGCGTTGCGCCCTGCATTTGCGGACGTCGGGCGGTCAGGACATCACCTGCGTCCAGATCGCCGGTCTGGTGGCACGCCGTATTCTTAATTACGCGGAAATCGGAAACCGCTACAAAGCTGGCGAGCGTTACGGCTTTATCCGATTTGGTTCCCGTGTTGATTTCTACCTGCCGCTGAACGCCCGGGTCAAAGTCAGTATCGGCGATAAGGTGTATGCTTCATCCACGGTCATTGCCGAACTGGATCAAGCTGCGTAATTAATCGCCTAATGCTGAACGAAAAGAAACCGCGCAAATCATTGTTTAACCCGGACGTGAAACGTCGGGGCATCTATATTCTGCCGAACCTGTTTACAACGGGTGCGCTGTTCGCAGGTTTCTACGCCATCGTGCAGGCGATGAATGGCGCATACGAGCAGGCCGCTGTGGCTGTGTTTGTCGCGATGGTGCTTGACGGCCTCGATGGGCGCGTGGCCCGCATGACCAAAACCCAAAGCGCCTTTGGTGCCGAGTATGATTCGCTGGCCGATATGGTGTCGTTTGGTGCCGCCCCGGCACTGATTGTCTACGAATGGTCCCTGCGTGGCATGGGTAAGTTTGGCTGGATGGCCGCGTTCCTCTACTGTGCCGGCGCTGCTTTGCGCCTCGCTCGCTTCAACACGACACTCGAAGTTGTCGACAAACGTTACTTTCAGGGCTTGCCAAGTCCGGCGGCAGCGGCGTTGGTCGCTGGTTTTATCTGGGTCATGGGCGATCTTGGCATCGCGGGTCCCGATGTCTCCTGGCTGGCTGCAGCCATCACCATTTTTGCTGGCGTCACTATGGTCACCAGCGTGAAGTTCTACTCGTTCAAAGATATCAATCTGCGCAAGAGTGTTCCGTTTGTCGTGGTCGCCGCCTTTGCGCTCGCCCTGGCGCTAATCTCCAGTTATCCCCCGGGTTGGTTGTTTGGTTTCTTCCTGGTGTATGCCCTATCGGGCTATGTGCTGGCGATACTGCCGAATCGCAAAGCCGGCAAAACAGTCAGACCGCCGCGCTTGCAAACGCCGCCGCAAGAATAAGCCCATGCGCGCGCACTCGCGCCACGCTCGAGGGTTCTCCCTGATTGAGTTGTTGGTCGTCATGGTCATCGTGGGCGTGCTGGCGGGCATTGCTTATCCCGCCTATACCAGCCATCTCAAACGCAGCCACCGTGCCGAGGCGCGTGCCGAGCTGCTGCGCATGCAAATGGTGATTGAAAAGCAACGTCTCACCACACTGGGTGCACAGCCGAGTCTACCGCCAAGCTGGGTGACAGCACCCTCGGTAGCCAAACACTACCAATTGACGATCCAACCGATGGGGCAGAGCTACACCCTCGAAGCGCGGGCGTTACCGGGAGATGGGCAAGTTGAGGATCGGCAAGGCGAGATCTCGTGTGCCGTGCTGATGGTGCGTGTGCAGGGTTTAGACGCACGCCACGAGCCGGCACCCTGTTGGTAATAACAGCATGTGCAACCGTCGGCGTGAGCGTGGCGTCTCGCTGATTGAAACGCTGATTGCCATGGCGCTGGGTCTGCTCGTGTTGACCGGTGTGCTGCAATTGATGAATCAGTTGGTCGACGGCAATACCGCGACAATTAAAGTGGCGCGGCTGGAGCAGGATACGCGTACCGTGATGGATATCATCATTCAGGACTTACGTCGTGCGGGTAGCTTCCCGGAGGCTGTCCGTGACCTGGGGGACCCGCAACGTTTCCTCCAGGATCAACCGCCCGCCCCACGGATTGATGGCGAAGCCTTAAAGTCCGGGCAACCAGGGTCATCCATCTCCTATGCCTACCGTGAGTCGGATGGCAAACTCACGCAGGGCAAGTTTTCCCTGGATGGCAAAGCCGGGTCTATTCAAATGCACACGGGCACGGCATCGGCATCGGAAACGATTACGGATCCGACGTTTATCGAGTTTACGGCGTTATCCTTTCTGCCGCACCTGAGCAAGAGTCAATCCGGACGCCTTGATCAAGCGCAGATAGCGATCGAGGTCCGTCTTGTTGCACGCTTGAAATCCGACCCCACGGTTGAACGTCAATTGTTGGACCGCGTTGTGCTCAGAAATCCGGTGTTGAAATGAGCAACGTAGCGCATCGTTTGGCGACGGGTATGGCCGTCCTACCCGTGGCACTCATTCTGCTGGCGGGCGCCGCCATGATATTGCTTTTTGCCCAAAAGAATTTACTGGTGGATTTGCAAATCACGCGCAATGGTTATGCCAGTCGGATCGCCTATGCAGCGGCCGATTCCGGTTTGGCCGTTGCACTGTCGAAGCTAAATGACCCGGCACAGCGCAAAACGCTGCTCAGTGAGACAAAAGGCGCTGGCACATACGATACGCTCGCAACATCCGAGTTGACTCAGGCGCTGGGCGAGTCGGTCGATGTGCGCATCAAGTTCAAAGCGCTCAGCCTCGGTGGCTCAGATCTCCGTTTGCAAGTTCAGAGTACCGGTTGCATCAACGATTGTACGAAGGGTCGCGCAATCGTGTCGCAAACGATCGCTATGCGTGGGGGCATTCATCAGATACCGGTCGCCCTGCTTTCGGCACGAACTAGCATCGCCGCCAGCGGCCCGGTCACTCTGAGCAATCAATCCCCCATTGTGCGCGGTATGCTCATGCATGCCGGCGGTGGCATCAACCGCGATGAGGCGGTACAACGTCTCAGCCTACCGGGGCAAAATCCTGATCTGGCAGAAGCAGCCCAGGACTCAGGTTATGCGCAACAATCGGCCGATCAGTTTTTTGCGCGTTGGTTTGGTGCGGACAAAGACTTTATCCGGTCGACGGCGACACGTGTCACGTGTGCCGGCGAGTGCGCAAGCAGCGTTGCGGCATTGGGTAGTCGGGTGATCTTGCTGGACGGAAATGCACGCCTGAGCAATGGTAATCTCGGGTCGTCCGCGGCACCGGTCATCATCATCGCGACAGGGTCCCTGCAGCTGGCCGGCACACTGCGTCTTACCGGTATCGTGTACAGCATGGCACCGGTGACCAACATCCAGTTAGGGAGTGGCTCGGTAGAAGGAGCGGTGATTGCGGAGCATGCACTCAATGTTTCGCAGGGTGGGCGCTTGGTATACAACCCCGTGATCTTGCAGCGGGCACAAAGTCACTTGGGACGCTTTGTACCGGTGCCCGGCAGTTGGAGCGATGGCGAATGATCCGTCAGCAAGATCATTGCGCCGGCTTTAGTCTGATTGAAGTACTGGTCGCGCTCGTGATTCTGGGGGTCGGCCTCATGGGGTTGGCGCGCCTGCAATTATTTTTGTTGGCGGGCACCGCAGACATCGCCGCCACGGATCAGGCCATCCGCTTGGCAAACGATCAGATCGAGGCGCTACGATTTGCAAGAAGTTCAGGCGTGGATCTATCGTCCGGGGCTGATGAACAATCGTTGCACGGCATGGCCTTTCAACGATCATGGACCGTTAGCTGTGGAGTCGACCAGCCCTGTCAAACACAAGTGGGAGTGACCTGGACAGAGCCCAGAGGCGATAAGCAGCCAAGCCGTCAGGAACTGCTTTTTCATGCCTGGCTGACGCCTAACGTATCGGTGGAACAAGGCTGGCTGGTGCAATCCGGGCCGCCCGGGCGTGAGACTTTGCCCTGATTTTGTTATAATTCACA
>VEQD01000062.1 GCA_018883385.1 Rhodocyclaceae bacterium
CAACTACGACTGCAGCAAGTGCCCCGGCTACTGCTGTAGCTACCCGCGGATCGTCGTCACCAAGCGTGATATCAACCGCCTGGCCAAGCACTTCAAGCTCAGCCCCGATGCGGCCAAGATCGCCTTTACGCGTGCGTATGAGTTCACCGAAGGGCACCCGGATGACCATGTCAATGAGCGCATTCTTCGACACCGGCCGGACGAGATCTATAAGTCAACCTGCCAGTTTCTCGATCCCGAGATGCGCCGCTGCACCATTTACGAGGCACGGCCCGATGTTTGCCGCGAGTTTCCCAATGGCAAGAAGTGCGGCTATTACGATTTCCTGAAGTTTGAGCGCAAACATCAGGACGACGAAGACTTCATCCCCAGCGCCTGATCAACCGGAGACGGGTTGCACCTTAGCCCGACCTCCGGATCCGCTACACCCCTCAGCCTGAGCCTTAGGCTTGATACTCGTGCTGTTTGCTTACTGTCATGGCGGCCAAATCGTCGCCACTGGGTTGTGCGACTGCCATGCCCATGGCCGCGGTTGAAATCAGGATAATCCATACAAACAGGTTTTTCATGGTGATGCTCCTTATGTGCGACCCCTTGGTATCGGGTATAGGAGACATCTTAGAACCCGAGAGTCTCACCAGGTGAGCCTCTCGTTGGATGGGTAAATTTTTTTAGGTCACGCGCACCAAGTCACAGGAGTTCACTAAAACCTGATGACCACCAAGTCGAGGTGTCGTATGCATAGTCCTATCCGAACAGGTGTCGCGTTGGGTTGCTTCTTGGCCACCCTGCATCTGATCTGGCCGCGCCAGAGGTTTCACGCACCTCCCAACATCAAATCTAAGCCTTTTCGTACCACCCCTTAGAGTAGTTCACCAATCTGACCACAAGCAGCATCACCGGCACTTCAATCAGCACGCCCACCACGGTAGCTAATGCAGCACCTGATTCAAATCCGAACAGACTGATGGCAGCAGCAACAGCAAGTTCAAAGAAGTTTGATGCCCCAATAAGCGCAGACGGACAGGCCACGTTATGCTTCTCACCGCAGGCGCGGTTCAGGTAATAGGCAAGTGCCGAGTTAAAGAAGACCTGAATCAGGATTGGTACAGCCAACAGTCCGATTATTAGCGGTTGCTTCAAGATAGCCTGGCCCTGGAAGGCGAACAGCAGTACCAAGGTGGCAAGCAGCGCGGTAATCGACCACGGGGCAATCTTTTCCATGACCACATCAAATGAAGTCTGACCCTTGGCAAGCAGCGCCCTACGCCATAGCTGCGCCAGGATGACAGGGATGACGATATACAGCACCACCGATGTCAACAGGGTGTCCCAAGGCACGGTAATGGCCGAGATGCCCAAGAGAAAGGCCACAAGCGGGGCAAACGCCACCACCATGATGCTGTCGTTCAGCGCAACCTGTGACAATGTAAACAGGGGGTCGCCATTGGTCAGGCGGCTCCACACAAAGACCATTGCTGTACACGGTGCAGCAGCAAGCAAAATCAGACCGGCAATGTAACTGTCAATTTGGTCAGATGGTAGCCATTCAGCAAACAGTACCCGAATAAATAGCCAAGCCAAGAACGCCATTGAGAACGGCTTGACTAACCAATTGACGAACAGGGTGACACCAATACCTTTGACGTGCTTTTTAACCTCATGCAGAGCGCCGAAATCAACTTTGACGAGCATGGGGATAATCATGATCCAGATCAGCAGCCCTACCGGCAGGTTGACTTGGGCGATCTCTAAACTGCCAATCGCCTGAAAGATGCTCGGAGCAAGCTGACCCAAGAAAATACCGGCAATGATGCAGATAAGCACCCACAGGGTCAGATAACGTTCAAATACGTTCATGGTCAGTCTTCAATTTTCAATGCGTCTTTAATCTTGGGAATCAGCTTCGCCCGAATCTCATCACGGACTTTGATGAAACTTTCAATTGGTTCGCCGTGCGGGTCATGAAATGGGATATGCAGGCGGGGAACCGGCCTCGGGAATATCGGGCACGACTCCTTGGCGTTGTCACAGACGGTTATCACCAAATCAATGT
The DNA here is from genome assembly GCA_018883385.1 of Rhodocyclaceae bacterium. GTDB lineage: Bacteria > Pseudomonadota > Gammaproteobacteria > Burkholderiales > Rhodocyclaceae > Fluviibacter. Next base: position 2,057 of record VEQD01000062.1, read on the forward strand.
CTTCATCCAAAACCTTTTCAAGTTCTTTTGGGTAGAGGCTATCGGTGTTGATGCCAAGCAGATGCAGGGCTTTGATTGCACCGTCAGCGACTTTAGGCTGCGGGATGGTTCCGGCAGACAGCCCACGGACAACACCTGCCAAGTCATGATTAATGAGGGCTTCAGCCATCTGCGATCGACAGGAATTGCCGGTACAAAGTACTAGAACGGTCTTCATGGTGATTTCTTCCCTTGGGTGGAGACAGCAGACTTCGGCAGACACACCTTGCCTTGGCAGCAGTTTTCCATCAGGAAAGCCAACACGTTATCCATGAGCCAAAAATCCACCGTGTAATGAATGAACCGGCTTTCCTGCTTTCCGTTAATCAGCCCCACGCGGCTCATGTGAGACAGGTGAAACGACAACGTTGCAGCGGGTAAATCCAATTCTTTGCCAATGACACTAGGGGTCAGCCCGCTAGCACCTGCCTGAACAAGCAGGCGAAATATCGACAGCCGGGTTTCATGGCCCAATGCTGCAAGGACTTCGGAGGCGTTTAAATTTTCCATGGTTCCATTATCGTCGAAATGTTGTTACAACTTTATTACCGTCTAATTGTTTTTAAAACGCTTGCGGCGCACATAGACATTCAGACCAATATGGCGCAGGGTTTGAGTATGGAGGTGTTAAATGGACACTATTAAACGAATTATTGATGAGGCCAAGGGGTCTGTTCCGACGCATTCGCGAACGGCGATGGCGATTCGTAACAACTGCGCCCCGGAGGGAATTGCTACCTTCGCCGTTAAAGACGGATTGAATGCGTTAGCCGCTTCGATATTTATGGCGCTTGAGGTTGGAGATGGTACTGACAAAAAGCCACTCGCTTGCGTGAGAACTCGTTTGGTTGAGGCTTACCAAGACCTGCCACTGGATAGTGCCACGGCGAAGTTAATTGCTCATGGCGCACGTCTTGAAGAGATTTCCGAAGCCGCTCAAGCCGATGGATTAAACGGGTTGGTTGCCATGCTTTTAGAAGCCGAGCAGGAGGGCGAGCAGTAGGTTTCTTGGGTTGCCCCACTCGCGTCGAATGTTAGCCTGGCGTTAGACGGGGCTATAAAAGAAAACGGCCTCCACATTGGGAGGCCGAGTAATACTGGTGGTGATGGGCAGGATCGAACTGCCGACCTATGGGTTATGAATCC
>VEQD01000034.1 GCA_018883385.1 Rhodocyclaceae bacterium
CGTGCCGTCGGCCGTTATACCTATTCAGGCGTCCAGTCGTCGCAGATCGAAAGTCTGGCCGGTCTGGAGTACAACTCGTCCTGTTGGGCATTGCGCGCCGTTTATCATCGTGCCATTACCTACAGCTCGACGCAGACCCCGTTCCTCAACACCAGTTTCTTTCTCCAGCTCGAACTCAAGGGCATGGGCAGCGTAGGTTCCAGCCCACTGGATGTGTTGCGCCGGAACATCCCGAATTACACTAGAACCTCCGATGCCGCCTTCATGGCACCCATGACGGATCCTTACTATTGATCAAGGCCAGAAGCACGCATGAAACTGATTGACCGACTAGCTAACTTGACGACCCGCTGCTGTGGCGTTGTGTTGCTGATAGCGATGCTATCGGGGGTGGCGCATGCGCAGACGACGCAGCATCGACAAGCGCACCCGCAAACCCTGGATCGTATTGTCGCCGTGGTTAATGATGGGGTCATCACACAGCATCAGCTAGATGCGCGCACACGTTCGGCGACCGCACAGCTGCATCGCCAGAAAGTGCAGTTACCCCCGCCGGAGATTCTGAAGCGCCAGGTCCTCGATCAGATGATTACCGAACGGGCACAGGTGCAACAGGCCAAAGAGGCTGGGGTACGTATCGAGGATAACGAACTCAGTCAGGCCATCGACCGGATTGCCGCCAACCAGAAAATGTCAGCTAACCAGCTGCGGCAGATTGTCGAGCGGGACGGGATGACCTGGACCGATTTCCGGGAGGGAATTCGCGATCAGATGATGGTGGCTCGTATTCGTGAGCGCGAAGTCGATGCCAAGGTTATGGTGACTCCGGGTGAGGTCGATAACTTTCTGGCGAATCAGGGCAGCAGCGGTGCCGGTGAAGAGGTGCATCTGGCGCATATCCTGATCCGTATTCCCGAGGGTGCCTCGCCGGAAACGTTGCAGAAGCTGCGCGCCAAAGCGACGGCGATTGATGAGCAGGCCAAGGCCGGTAGGGATTTTGCGCAGCTTGCTGCCGCCAACTCGGAGTCGAACGATGCTATGCAGGGGGGAGATCTGGGCTTTCGTCCCATCGATAGCTTGCCGCAGGTCATGTCGTCTGCAGTAGCGAATCTGAAACCGGGCCAGGTGAGCGATGTGGTGCGAAGCCCCAGTGGTTTCCACATTGTCAAACTGCTCGGCCGGCGTGGTGGCGGCAGTGCCTTGCCACAAGTCCAACAGACACACGCCCGACATATCCTGATCAAGGTGACAGAAATCACCTCGGAATCGGAAGCCAAACAGAAGATCACCCTCGTGCATCAACGCCTCAAGGCAGGTGAAGACTTCGCAGCCTTAGCAAAACTCTATTCACAGGATGGATCAGCCCAGAAGGGCGGTGACCTGGGCTGGTTGTATCCGGGGGATACGGTACAACCCTTTGAGCAGGCCATGAACGCCCTCAAGATCGGCGAAATAAGTGGTCCTGTGCAGTCGCCTTTTGGCTTTCATATCATCCAGGTGCTGGAACGTCGCACCACGGATGTCTCGCAAGATCGCCAGCGCCAACGCGCCATGGGTGCTTTGCGTCAGCGCAAGATGGAAGACGCCAACCTGGAGTGGATCCGTCAGGTCCGTGACCGGGCCTACGTCGAGATTCGTCTCGAGGATCAATGACAGCGCCCGTACGCCGTCTGGCGATTACCTCGGGGGAGCCATCGGGCATCGGCCCCGATCTTTGCCTGCGGCTGGCGGAGCGGGACTGGTCCGATGCGCTGGTGGTTCTGTGTGATCGTGCACTTCTGGAAGCGCGGGCCGTGCAGATCGGTATTCGGGTCGCGCTGCGCGATTATGATCCGGCCCAACCAGCGCAAGCGTCGCGTCGGGGCGAGCTGGTGGTGTGTGATGTCCCGGCTGATGCACCCGTCGTCACTGGTCAATTAGATGTGCGCAATGCCGACTATGTGATTCGTTTGCTGGATCGGGCAATCAGCGGTTGCCAATCGCAAGAGTTTGCAGCGATGGTGACAGCCCCGCTGCACAAAGGCGTCATCAATGATGCCGGCCGGCCGTTTACCGGCCATACCGAATACCTGGCAGAGCAGACGGATACCGCGCGTGTGGTCATGATGCTGGCAGGCGATACGCCGCATGGGCCCCTACGCGTGGCGCTGGCGACAACGCATCTCCCCTTGGCGGATGTCTCGGCGGCAATTACTCAGCAAGAGTTAACAGCGGTTTTGCGGATTCTGCACAAGGATCTGCACGAAAAGTTTGGGCTGGAGAAGCCACGCATTCTGGTAGCCGGGCTCAACCCGCATGCCGGTGAGGGCGGCCACATGGGAAGAGAAGAAATTGAGACCATGAGCCCTGTGCTTGATCGATTGCGTACAGAAGGTTTCACGCTCATCGGCCCATTGCCGGCCGATACACTATTTACGCCACGTGTTCTGCCGCAAGGCGATGCCGTTCTGGCGATGTATCACGATCAAGGGCTGGCACCCTTGAAATATGCCACCTTTGGTCAGGGCATCAACATCACGCTGGGGTTACCGATTATTCGAACCTCTGTCGATCATGGCACCGCCCTTGATCTGGCGGGTCGCGCCATCGACGATCCATCGGCAGCCGACCCCGGTAGTCTCTTTGCAGCAGTGACCTTGGCATCAGCATTGACGGAAAGATCCGCTGCATGAATCGTGCACACCCTCGGGATCGACCGGTTGCTGACAGTAGCCTTAAGGGACACAAGGCACGCAAACGCTTTGGCCAGAACTTCCTGATTGATCAGGGCATTATTTATGGCATCGTTGATGCGGTCAGCCCGCAGGCAGGCGAGCGGGTTGTCGAGATTGGTCCTGGCCTAGGCGCGTTGACGCAACCGCTCCTGGATCGCGCCGGACATCTTCATGTGGTCGAACTGGATCGGGATTTGATCGCCCGCCTTGAGAAAAAATATACACCGGCACAAATGACGATTCATGCGGGTGACGCACTGGCCTTCGATTTTTCGACGCTGGGCCCGGACTTACGCGTGGTTGGCAATTTGCCCTACAACATCTCGACGCCGATTCTCTTCCATCTGCTCGACCAGGTCGAGGCGATTCGCGATATTCACGTGATGCTGCAGAAAGAGGTCGTCGATCGTATGGTGGCGGCGCCGGGTGATGCCGACCGCAGCCGGTTGTCCGTCATGCTTCAGCGCTACTGCTACTTGGAGCCGCTACTGGATGTGCCGCCCGAATCTTTTGACCCGGCACCCAAGGTGAACTCGGCGGTGGTGCGCATGATTCCCAAACCAGTCGCTGACCGACTGCCGGTGGATGAGGTCAAACTGAGAGCGGTCGTCAATGCGGCCTTCGCTCAGCGTCGCAAGATGGTGCGCAATACGCTAAAACCACTCCTGAGTGCCGATCAGATCGCGGCTGCGGGCGTTGATCCGACGGAGCGCGCCGAGCAGTTGAGTGAAGCCGATTTTGTGGCGCTCACCCAGCAGCTGACCCAGAGCTGACTTAAGTGCTGCATCGTTAATCGAAGGTTGCCATCACCGGAGCGTGGTCGGAAGGGCGTTCCAGGCCGCGTGTTGACTTGTCGATGATGCATGCCGTGCAACGGTTCGTCAGCATATTGCTGGCCAGCACATGATCGATTCGCAGACCAAAATTTCGGCGAAACGCATTCATTCGGTAGTCCCACCAGGAGAAGCTTTTTTCCGCTTGTTCGAACTTGCGGAAGACATCGTTCAGACCCAATGCCTCTAGTGCGGCAAAGGCGGCGCGTTCAGGGGGGGAGACGTGAATGGCTTCTTTCCAGTCGGGGTGGGCATCGGCATCGGTCGGTGCGATGTTGTAGTCACCGATCAGACAGAGCTGGGGAAAGGCCGCAAGCTCGTGTTGCAACCATGCCGTCAGATGCTCAAGCCAATCGAGCTTGTAGACGAACTTGTCGCTGCCCGGTGCCTGCCCGTTAGGAAAATATGCGTTGACAATACGCACACCATCCACGGTCGCCGCAATCACCCGTTGTTGCGAATCGTCGTAGCCCGGTATGCCACGTTGAACCGCTGTAATAGCGGTGCGCGCCAGAATGGCAACGCCGTTGTAGGTCTTTTGTCCGGCAAAGACCGCCTCATAACCAGCCTCACGAATAGCATCAATCGGAAATTTAGCGTCTTCACACTTCAGCTCTTGTAGGCCGACCACATCGGGCTTGGCCTCTGTAAGCCAAGTCAGCAGATGCGGCAAACGAACATTGAGCGAGTTGACGTTCCAGGTGGCGATTTTCATGATTGGTGTGAGGGTTGTGTTGATGCAGGAGTGGGGGCACTGAACAGCCAATCGGCCTGAATGAGTGTCTGCCCAAGTTGCAGATGCAAGCGAGCCCGCCAGCGCATTTGCCCGGTGATGCACACGGGGATGCTGCCAGTGCCCTCCCAGCGGCCATCTGGTGTTAGCGTCAACGTAATGCGGATCAAGCCCATGTCCATACTTTCGCCCGTCAGATCGACCCAAACAGCCGTCGGTTGGTTGGTCTTGAGGAGTGGGTCCGGCGGCGCCAAAGTCAGCGTCAACGGGCTGCTCACTGGGATGGGCCGTGGCGTGATACTAAAGGCCCATGGGGCTTCGGAGGCTACCGGGGTGATCACCGGGAGTGAACAGACCTGCCGGTTGAGATCGCAGGGTGGCGGTGTGATGCGCGTGACTTCCGGTTGTCCGCCCATCAGCTCGAATAATGGATCTTTAAAGACTTGCGCTAGAACGATCGAAAGACCCAAAAGCGCTACGGCAAAGAAGAGCCGACGGCGGGCGCGGACAGACTCTGAGTGGCTCATGGCTCTAGTTCGCCGGCGGCGCTGGCGTGATGTGGGCGGTGCTGGTTGCGTAACAGCACGATCAAGGCGCCTTCGCCGCCATCGACGGGTTTGGCCTGGCAGTAGGCCAGCACCTCCTGACGTTGTGCCAGCCAGTTGCGTGTCAGCACCCGGAGCACCGCAATCTGCCCCGGCGACCGTAAACCACGACCTGTGACGACGCGCACGCAACGGATACCCCGATGCAGACAGCGGGTCAGAAAATGCGCCAGTGCGCTGCGGGCAGCATCACGCGTATGGCCATGAAGGTCAATTTCGTCCTGGATCACCCAGCGGCCACGCCGTAAATCACGTAATACCTGCATCGAAACGCCCCGATGAAGATACGTCGGCTCGTCACCACCTTCGAGTCGGTCAGCCAGCTGGATAGGTGCGTGAATCAGTTCGTGCAATACAGCGGCGTCATCGCGCAAGCGCTGTCGGGCGATCGGGCGGGGGGGTATCGGGCTCAGATCAGCACGAGGCGCCACCTTAAGGGGCGCGGCATCGCCGACTTGTTGGCGAAACAGCGCCTGCTCTTCGGCAGAGAGTTCAGCGGGTTGCGCCATCGTAGGCTCCGCGCTGATCGCGGCGTGGTGTTACTTGGATGGCTGCCAGGCGCGTAGGGCAACATCCAGACCCTGCGCCAGGCTGTCCAGGAAACGTTCGGCATCTAATGCCGCCATACAACCCGTACCTGCCGAAGTGATTGCCTGACGGTAGTTGTGATCTTGGACATCGCCCGCGGCAAACACGCCCGGCACGCTGGTGGCGGTGGCAAAGCCCTCAGTTCCCGCGCGCGTGATGATGTAGCCGTTCTCCATGTCGAGCTGGCCAGCGAACATGTCGGTGTTCGGCTTGTGGCCGATCGCGATGAAGACGCCCTGCAGTGCCTTGTCTTTGGTCGAGCCATCGGCAGCCTTGATGCGAATGCCGGTCACGCCGGTGTTGTCGCCCAGTACCTCGTCCAGGGTCGAGTTGAGCTCGAGGGCAATTTTGCCTTCTTCGACACGCTTGTAGAGTTTGTCGACCATGATCTTTTCAGCGCGGAACTTGTCGCGGCGGTGAATCAGGGTCACTTTGCTGGCGATGTTGGCCAGATAGAGCGCCTCTTCAACGGCGGTGTTGCCGCCACCCACCACGGCGACTTCCTGATTGCGGTAGAAGAACCCGTCACAGGTCGCGCATGCCGAAACACCGCGTCCCGCGAATTGCTCTTCCGAGGGGAGACCCAAATACATGGCCGAAGCGCCGGTCGCGATAATGAGGGCGTCACAGGTGTACTTGCCGGCGTCCCCCTCCAGCTCGAAGGGGCGCTGACCCAGTTTTACCGTGTGGATATGGTCGAACACCATTTCGGTTTCGAAACGGCTGGCGTGCTGTTCAAAGCGAGCCATGAGTTCCGGGCCCATGACGCCGTTCACGTCCGCCGGCCAGTTATCGACCTCGGTCGTGGTCATCAGCTGGCCACCCTGAGCCAGGCCAGTGATCAGCACCGGTTTCAGATTGGCGCGGGCCGCGTAGATGGCCGAGGTGTAGCCGGCCGGACCGGAACCAAGGATCAGCAGGGGAATGTGGCGGGTGGCGGCAGACATGACAGCTCCTGAATAAGAAAGGACATCCGTGCGGATGTCCGGTAAATCGTGAATGACAGGGATTATAATCCTTCACTACTGCTTCAGCAGTCTCGTGGGCCATTTCCGGCTGTCGGAAGGGCTCTGAGGCTGTATTGACCCTCTGCCTTTATGAACCGTCCGTATTCGCGTCCCCTGACCCAACGTATCGAAGGCCCCCGGACTTTGCCGGAACGTATTCGCGCCCTAATGCAGGAAGCGCGTTGGGCCATCCTGGGTTTTGTCGGGCTGGTTACGGTGCTCGCGCTCGGCGGCTACAACCCGGCAGATCCGGCCTGGTCCCATGCTGGGCGCGGTATGCAGGTGACGAATCCCATGGGTCGATTCGGTGCCTGGGCCTCCGATTTACTGTTCTATCTGTTTGGCGTCGCTGCCTGGTTATGGGCCTTGCTGCCGCTGGTCTTAATTTTGATTGGTTGGGGTGCGCGTCGACGCGCTCTGAGTGAAGCCACCGAGGTGGATGCCCGGCCGCTTTGGCTGACCCTGGGCGGTTTTCTGGCATTGCTGTTGACGCTGTCGGCCTTTGCCGCGCTGCGCTTTCATAGCAGCGGCACGGCACTCCCCATGGGTCCTGGCGGGGTGATCGGGCAAGGATTGGCCCTGCTGATTGGCCAGGCCTTCGGATTCACCGGCGCCACCCTCATTGTGGCGGCTCTGTTGTTGGTGAGCTGGCGTGCGTTTAGCGGCTTGCCCTGGATGCGACTCTTTGAACAGACGGGCGCTTTTCTAGAGGGCGCCGTTGGTGGTGGTGGGCGCGCCGTCGAGAGTTGGCAGGATCGCCGGATCGGCAAGGAAATTGCGCAGCAGCGTGAAGCGACGGTCGAACAGAAACGCGCCGAACCCATGGAGCCCGTGTTGATCGAACATGCCGCGCCCCCGCTTGCACCGGTCTCGCGCAAGGCGACGCAGCGCAAGGAGCGCGAGAAGCAAGTGCCGTTATTTCCTGAAGCCGTGATCGGCGGCACGTTGCCGCCGCTGAGCCTGCTTGATGCGGCACAACCACCGACGGATATGCCGACGGAAGAAACGCTGCAGTTCACGTCGCGTCTCATTGAAACCCGACTTGGGGATTTTGGCGTCGAGGTCAAAGTCATCGCCGCCTACCCGGGGCCGGTGATTACCCGTTATGAAATCGAACCGGCCGTCGGCGTCAAGGGTTCGCAGATTGTGAATCTGGCGCGCGATCTGGCTCGTGCCCTGGCGCTCGTATCCGTGCGCGTGGTGGAAACCGTGCCGGGTAAATCCTGCATGGCACTGGAACTGCCCAACCCGAAACGGCAGACCGTGCGGCTATCGGAGATTCTGTCGTCGCGCCCCTATCACAATATGAGTTCGCCCCTGACGGTGGCTCTGGGTAAAGACATCGGCGGCCAGCCCATCGTCGCCGATCTCGCCAAAATGCCGCACTTGCTGGTGGCCGGTACCACCGGTTCGGGCAAGTCGGTCGGCGTCAACGCCATGATTTTGTCGATGCTCTACAAAGCGGAACCGGAGTCGGTGCGTCTGATTCTGGTCGATCCGAAAATGCTGGAACTCTCCATCTACGAAGGCATCCCGCATTTGCTCGCGCCGGTGGTTACCGATATGCGTCAGGCCGCCAACGCCCTGAGTTGGTGTGTGGCCGAGATGGAGCGCCGCTATAAAGTCATGTCCAAGCTGGGCGTACGTAACCTGGCCAGCGCCAACGAACACATCCAGAAAGCTGCCGAGAAGGGCGAACCGATCCCGAATCCGCTGAGCCTGACCCCGGAGTCGCCGGAACCGCTGCGCTTGATGCCGCATATCGTTGTGGTGATCGATGAACTGGCCGACCTGATGATGGTCGCCGGCAAGAAAGTCGAAGAGCTCATTGCCCGTCTGGCGCAGAAAGCGCGCGCCGCCGGTATTCATCTGATTCTGGCCACGCAACGTCCCAGCGTCGACGTCATCACGGGCCTGATCAAGGCAAATATTCCGACCCGTATCGCTTTCCAGGTGTCGAGCAAGATCGACTCCAGAACCATTCTGGACCAGATGGGAGCCGAAGCACTGCTGGGACAGGGCGATATGCTCTATCTGCCGCCAGGCACCGGTTATCCGCAGCGCGTTCATGGCGCCTTTGTGGCTGACGAAGAAGTCCATCGCGTTGTCGACTATCTCAAGCAGATGGGGGCGCCTGAATACGAAGAGGGTATTCTCACCGGTGCTGTCGATGGTGAAGCAGAGGGCAACGATGGCATTGATAGCGATGCCGAAGCGGACCCGCTGTATGACCAGGCTGTTGAAATCGTTCTCAAGAATCGTCGTGCCTCCATTTCGCTGGTACAGCGCCATCTACGCATCGGCTACAACCGCTCGGCGCGTCTGATCGAAGCCATGGAAAAAGCCGGTTTGGTATCGTCGATGGATGGCCGGGGCGGGCGCGAGGTGCTTGCCCCCAGCCGCAACGGCGACGAGTAAATGATGTGGTTCGGCGCGCATCTAAAAGGTTTTGGCAGCGCTTGCCTGCTGGCGCTTTCAGTGACTTTCGCGGAAACGGCCTACGCAGACGCCGTGACGGATCTTAAAACCTGGCTCCAGGACACGCGTACCCTCAAAGCTGATTTTGCACAGACCTCGGCCGGCGGTTTTACGGGTGGCAAGAGCCAAGGCACCATGGCGATTAGTCGCCCCGGTAAATTTCGCTGGGCGATTGCCAAACCCTATCAGCAACTGATGGTCGGGGATGGCTCGCGTATCTGGTTGTATGACCCCGAACTGAAACAAGTGATCGTGCGCAAGTCCGATAAAGCCCTGGGCGGCTCACCCGCCGCATTGCTGGCCGGTGATAACGAGGTTGATCAGCGTTTCACGCTCAAGGCTGATGGTGAGCATGGGGGTGCGCAATGGGTGATCGCCGAACCCCGTCAAAACGATACCGGCTTTGCGCGGATTCGTATCGGCCTATCCGGGAACGAACTCAAAGGCATGATTCTCGAAGATAGCTTCGGCCAGGTGACCACACTCATCTTTAGCAATGTGGTTCGTAACGGTGAGGTTACTGCCAGCCAGTTTCGATTCAGCCCACCAACGGGCGTCGATATTCTCAAGCAGTAATCATGGATTTGTTTGGGGGCGCGTCTGATCCTTCCGGCATCGCGCATTCCGCGAATGCAGCGCCATCCGCTTACGCACCACTACCGGAAAAACTGCGCCCCCAAAGCATAGAACGCGTTGTTGGTCAGAGCCATCTCCTGGGTTCAGGGAAGCCATTGCGTCTGGTGCTCGAAAGCGGCAACCCGCACTCCATGATCTTCTGGGGGCCGCCGGGCACCGGCAAGACGACGCTGGCCCGACTGGTCGCTGCGCAATGTGATGCCGAGTTTATTGCGCTGTCTGCCGTGCTGGCGGGCGTCAAAGAAATTCGTGAGGCAATTGCCTTCGCAGAAAAGGCTCGCCAGGCGGGACGCCGCACGATTCTGTTTGTGGACGAAGTGCATCGCTTCAATAAGAGCCAGCAAGACGCGTTTTTGCCCCATGTGGAATCGGGTTTAGTCACTTTTATTGGCGCCACGACCGAAAACCCGTCGTTCGAAGTCAACGCGGCCCTGTTGTCACGGGCGGCAGTCTATGTGCTCAAATCACTGAGCGCCGACGAGCTGAGTGAGCTGTTTGAACGGGCGATGGCTGAGTTGCCCCATGCGCAAATCACCGAAGACGCCAAAGCACGACTGATTGGTGTGGCCGACGGCGATGCGCGCAAACTGCTGAACCTGATCGAGCAGACCCTGGCTGCCGCCAGTGCTGCCGGTGCAACCGAGATCGATGCCGATTTTGTCGCCAATACGCTGGCTCAGAATCTACGCCGATTCGATAAAGGCGGGGATGCCTTTTACGACCAGATCTCGGCACTGCATAAATCGGTGCGTGGCTCACACCCGGATGCGGCCTTGTACTGGTTGGTGCGCATGTTAGACGGGGGCGCAGATCCACGGTATCTGGCGCGGCGCATCGTGCGTATGGCCTGGGAAGATATCGGCCTGGCTGACCCGCGCGGTGCCCAGATCGCCTTACAAGCAGCCGAGACCTATGAGCGGCTGGGTTCGCCGGAAGGTGAGCTGGCCTTGGCCAATGCCGTACTGTATTTGGCGTCAACGGCTAAATCCGATGCTGCCTACCGCGCGTATAATCAAGCGCGGGCATTTGTGAGCGCGGATGAATCCCGTCCGGTGCCGATGCATCTGCGAAATGCACCAACGCGGCTCATGAAGGAGCTCGGGCACGGTGCTGGTTATCGACATGCGCATGACGAGACCGGTGCCTATGCTGCCGGTGTAAATTACTTGCCAGAGGGAATGCCAGCGATCGCCTGGTACCAGCCGGCGGATCGTGGCCTTGAGGCCCGCATCCGTGAACGATTAGCCCAGTTAAGAGAGTTAGACCGAAATGCTTGATATCCAGTTGCTTCGTACCCAGCCTGAAGAAGTTGCGCGTCGTTTGGCCACGCGCGGTGGCGAGATCGATTTTGCCCCCTTTAATGCGCTGGAAGCGGAACGTAAAACCTTGCAGCAACGCACGCAAGATCTGCAAGCACAACGCAATAGCCTCTCGAAGCAGATTGGTGTGCTCAAAGGCAAAGGCGAAGATGCCAGCGCCGTCATGGCCGAAGTGGGTCAGCTGGGTGATGAACTCAAAGCCTCCGAGGCACGACTGGCCGTACTCCTGGAGGAAATAACGGCTTTCACGTCAGCGCTGCCGAACCTGCCGGGCGTCGATGTTCCCGTGGGTGCCGACGAAAACGACAACGTCGAGATCAAACGCTGGGGCGAGATTCCGGCGTTTGATTTCGAGGTCAAAGATCACGTCGATATTGGTGCCGACCTCAACGGCATGGATTTCGAAACGGCCACTAAGATCACCGGATCGCGCTTTGTGGTGCTCCAGGGTCCGGTGGCGCGACTGCACCGCGCGCTTGCTCAGTTTATGCTCGATACGCACACAACAGACCACGACTATACCGAACTCTATGCGCCGTATCTGGTTAACAGCGCCAGCCTTTATGGCACTGGTCAGCTTCCCAAGTTTGCTGAAGACCTCTTTCAGGTGCCGCGCGGTGATGCCGAGCCTTACTACCTGATTCCAACAGCGGAAGTGCCCGTCACCAACATCGTGCGCGACAGCATTACACCGGCCGAGCAACTGCCACTCAAGTGGGTATGCCATACGCCGTGCTTCCGGTCTGAGGCCGGTTCCGGTGGACGCGATGTGCGCGGTCTGATTCGTCAGCATCAGTTCGATAAAGTAGAGTTGGTGCAGATCACTACGCCAGAGGTTTCGGATGTGGCGCACGAAGCATTGACCCGGCATGCTGAAACGATTCTTGAGAAATTGGGCTTGCCCTACCGCCGTATCGTGTTGTGTACGGGGGACATGGGTTTTTCGTCGCAAAAGACCTACGACCTCGAAGTCTGGCTGCCGGCGCAAAACGCCTATCGTGAAATTTCCAGCTGTTCTAACTTTGGTGCTTTCCAGGCCCGGCGCATGCAGGCGCGTTTCCGTAACGCGCAGGGCAAGCCCGAACTGGTACATACACTCAATGGGTCAGGCCTTGCCGTGGGACGTACCTTGGTTGCGATCCTGGAAAACTATCAGCAGGCAGATGGCAGTGTGCGTGTGCCTGAAGTCTTGCAGCCCTACATGGGCGGTCTCAAGCTGTTGTCAGCGCAGACCTGACGTGGATTTCTGCGGCGTGCTGATGCCGTAGGTGCGCGTTGGTGCTGATAGGGCAATACCGGTCGATGAGGGATAGAGTCGCGACAGAATCGCGTAGTACATCCGCACGTTTTCGGCAGTGACCACCGCCTCGCCACCCCGAATTTTCACGCCGTCTTTGGTTTGTCCGAGTTCCGGCAGTGCCTTTTTGACATCGGCCCAGGAATCCGGATTCAGCCCCATGGCTTTGGTCCCCCTACGGGCAGCGTTCATCTGGTTCGGGCCAACGTTATAGGAAGCAATCGCCATCCAGGTGCGATCGGGCTCTGGCACCGACGCGGGAATCTCGTCGCGTAGATAGTCCATATAGCGTGCGCCGCCCATGATGCTCTCATACGGATCGAGGCGATTGCGCACACCCAAGCGGTCGGCTGTGTCGCCTGTCAGCATCATCAGGCCGCGCACACCCGTCTTACTTACCGCGTTGGCATCCCACTTCGACTCCTGGTAGGCCAGCGCCGCCAGCAGGCGCCAGTCGTAACCACTCGCTGTTTGGGCGCGTTTGAACTGTGACAGATACTGCGGCAACCGGGTTTTGACTTTCACGAGAAAGCCGCTGCGATCGGCTTCCTGCAAACGATTGACGGCACCAAAGTAACGGTCTCGTAATTGACGGACGGTGCCGTCTTTCTCTGCGCTAATTAGAAACTGATTGGCTTGAAGCATCAGCATTTCACCGTACCGCTTTGGAAATGCCCAGACAATCTCCTCTTCAGGGCCAACATCTAACGTACTATCAATACCCTGCGTGTAGTTTTGCGCAATGCGATAACTCGCGCCCGACACGATGGCGAGCCTGATTTCGTTTTTGCTTACCGCTTGCAGTAAATCGTTCTCGGTCCAGTTGGAGTGGGTTTCCAGCTGCGGGGTGATCTTTTGTTTTGACAGGCGGGTCAACCAGGGTTGGTAACTGTTGGCTGATAGCGCATGAACTTCGCGGTCGTGTAGCTGTGTCAGGCGCGTCAACGGAATACTGCTTGATGGTTGCACCAATACCAAAGTATCGTACGCATAGGGTCGTGATGCAGTGAGCAGTGACGCTTGGGGCTTTTGCTCATCATCGGCACCGGTCAGATTCCGGTTCGATGGGGCTTCGACGAATCGCCGGGTGAGCCAAGCGGCGGCCATGTGGATTTCGCCACGTTCCAGCAATTGATGCAGCGACTGTTCGTCCTCGGCGACAACGAAACGCACTTTCTTGCCGAGGGATTGTGCAAAGGCCGTCACCAGATCGTGATCAAAGCCTGTTTCAAGCACGATCGCCTTGCCGGACTCGTCGTTGGTGTTCTCGCGATTAAAGCTGGTCGGCGTTGCACGGGTGCCAACCACCAGTTCGCGAGACAAGGAAAGGGGCTGAATATGCGGAAGCAGATAAAATGCGCCGGCGAGTAGGCCACATGCCAGTAACGCCGCTTTGGTCCAGAGCAGCCAGCGCGGCGCTGCATTAATTCGGCGCAAAACACCCTGCGACCGTTGGGCAATCGCAGCCAGACGGGGGTGCTTTTCTGCGGGGGATGCTTCCGGACGCGACATCAAGCGCACCTTCTCCAAACAGCAACGCCTCACTTTAGCATGGTCGAAGCGGGCTCCAGGCTAGACAGGTGACTTGATCGTGTTAGAATTTAGGGCTCGGAGAGGTGGCAGAGTGGTCGAATGTACCTGACTCGAAATCAGGCGTACTGCAAGGTACCGTGGGTTCGAATCCCACCCTCTCCGCCA
>VEQD01000007.1:0-36912 GCA_018883385.1 Rhodocyclaceae bacterium
TTCGGAGGGCAATACTCTATCCAACTGAGCTACGAGCGCGTGCGGGCGAAGTCTAGCGGGTTTTGGCGGGGCTGTCCAAAACCGATTTCCTGCAAAATCGGGAATATTTCACCAATCCCGCGCCCCTTCAAACCGTAAGCCCCATTCCTCCCCGCAGCCAGGGTTTTTCCCGCTATACTTACGCCAAATCCGTTATTCATTCGCCCATTTACTTTTCGCGTACAGGATCGATCATGGCCGACAAGAATCCCAGCAGCAAAATCATGTACCTCTCCATCGCTCTGGCGGTGGTTTTGATCGCCGTTGTCGTGCCGTTCTCGATGAGCGGCAAGGGTAAATCCGATTCGGTGAGCAATGCCGACGATGTCGAGTCGCGCATTGCACCGATTGCCAAGATTGAAATGCAAGCCGGTGGCGGCGATGGCGGCGTCAAGGACGGTAAGACGGTTTACAACACCGTCTGCGCGGGTTGTCATGGTGCCGGCGTCTTAGGTGCACCGAAGTTTGGTGACAAGGCTGCATGGGCACCGCGTATCGGACAGGGTATCGCGACACTGAACAGCCATGCTATCAACGGCATTCGTGGGATGCCCGCACGTGGTGGTGCCGCCAGCCTGAGCGACGATGAAGTGAAGGGCGCCGTGGAATACATGGTGAACGGTTCGAAATAAGTCGATCCGACTGAACGACGAAGGGACGCCATGGCGTCCCTTTTGTTTTGGTAGTGGCGGCCTAGAATGCTTCGGGGTCGGACGCCGGCGTTTTCTGCAGCATGGCCTTGAGAAAGTCCAGCTTGGCCGTTGACGTAGATTTGTCGGCCATTTCCTTACTGGCCGAGCTCGATGTTTCGCAGCCCATTTCTTCGATGAAGCGTGACGGCTCGCAGGGGATCAATTCTTTGCCCTGACGTCGTTTCTCGCACCAGGTAATGTGCAGGCTGCGTTGCGCCCGGGTAATGCCGACGTACATGAGTCGCCGCTCTTCTTCGAGCTTTTCGGCTTCCTGCGATTCGCGGTGCGGCAGAATGCCCTCTTCGACGCCGACCAGAAAGACGTGGCCAAACTCCAGCCCTTTGGCTGCATGCAAGGTCGATAGCTGCACGGCATCGTAGGCTTCGCCTTGATCCCGACGCTCAAGCATCGTCATTAGCGCCATAGTCTGCACGATTTCAGCCAGCGTCTTGCCGTCGTCATCGCTCTTCTTGGTGATCCAGGCGTGGAACTCCTGCACATTGCCCCAGCGCGTTTCGGCGGTGCGGGCTTCTTCCTGGTCATACAGCCAATTCTCGTAATCAATGGCGGTCAGCAAATCCGGGAAGACATCGGCGGCCGTTTCGCGCTGTGCCCGCCATTGGAACCGGTTGATGAATTCACCGAACTCGCGCAGTGGCTGCAAGACACGCCCATTCACCTGCGCCGCGAAGCCCTCTTCGAAGAGCGCCGCAAAGAGCGAGATCTGCCGTTCGGCTGCATAGCGCCCCAGGGTCGCCAGCGTTTGGCTGCCGATGCCCCGGCGTGGTGTGGTGGCGGCACGGATGAACGCGGGATCATCGTCGTCATTGACCAGCAGGCGCAGGTAGGCCAGTAGATCCTTGATCTCGGCTTTATCAAAAAAGGACTGACCACCCGACAGTACATAGGGAATACGTTGCTGGCGTAGCGCCTGCTCAAAGAGCCGCGCCTGGTGGTTGCTGCGATAAAGAATGGCGTAATCGGAGAACTGGGCGCGATGCTCGAAGCGATGGCTCTGCAGCTTCATGACCACGGTTTCGGCTTCGGCCTCGCCTTCGGCACAGGCAATCACGTTGATATTGGCACCAGGGCCGTGCTCGGACCAAAGTGACTTGGCGAAGAGCTTGGGGTTGTTCTGGATCAGCGTGTTGGCCGCGCCCAGAATTTTGCCGGTGGAACGGTAGTTCTGCTCGAGCTTAATGACCTTGAGCTGCGGAAAGTCTTCGGTCAGCCGGCGTAGATTCGCCACATCGGCACCGCGCCAGCCGTAGATGGCTTGGTCATCGTCACCTACGGCTGTGAACGAGGCACGCACACCGGTCAGCTGTTGCAGTAACCGGTACTGCGCGGTATTGGTATCTTGATACTCATCCACTAGGATATGGCGAAATTTGTCCTGCCATTTCTGCCGGATCTCGGCGTTATCCTGCAAGAGCGACACCGGCAAGCGGATCAGGTCGTCAAAGTCGACCGCCTGATAGGCGTGTAGGGCATTGGCGTATTCGATGTATACGCGGGCGGCCTGCGCCTCTTCTTCATCTTTCGCATCGTCCCGTGCCTGCTTCGGGCTTACCAACCCGTTCTTCCACAGCGATACAGTGGTCTGCAACCAGCGCAGTTTGGCCTTGTCCGTGGTACCGCTCAGCTCATTGATAATGCCCAGGCAGTCGGCCGAATCAAAAATCGAGAAGCCCGGCTTGTAGCCCAGGGTTTTGGCCTCTTCGCGCACCATGCGCAGACCCAGCGAATGGAACGTAGCGACGGTGAGCCCTTTAGGCGGCTTTTCCATACGCTTGGCGATCCGTTCCGACATCTCCAGGGCCGCCTTATTGGTAAAGGTTATGGCCGCGATCTGGTGCGGTTTGATCTCACAGGTTTCGATCAGATGCACCATCTTCTCGGTAATGACCCGGGTCTTGCCCGAACCGGCGCCCGCTAGCACCAACAAAGGCCCATCCAGGTAGTGGATCGCCTCTCTCTGACGCGGGTTAAGCCCCGATGGCGAGAATCCGGCAGAGGCTGGGGTACGTGAAGACATGGGCGCGAATTTTACCGCCCGGGCGGGGTATCTGCCCGAACTGGGCCCAGGAAATATTTTTAGTTGCAGCAACCGATAGGCTCACCTGGTGAGACTCTCGTGGTGTGCAATAATCATTCCAATCTCTCAAAAGGAAGTCAGCATGGACGACAACAAGGTTAAAGCGCTCGGCGCTGCATTGGCTCAGATCGAAAAGCAATTCGGCAAGGGCGCCATCATGAAAATGGGCGACGCGCAGGTGGAGCAGGGTATTCAGGCCGTATCGACGGGTTCGTTAGGTCTGGACATGGCGCTCGGCATCGGTGGTCTGCCGCGTGGTCGCGTCGTTGAGATCTACGGCCCGGAATCGTCGGGTAAAACCACGCTCACCCTGCAAGTGATCGCGGCCGCCCAGCGCGCCGGTGGTACCGCTGCCTTTATCGATGCCGAACACGCGCTGGATCCGGTCTACGCTGGCAAACTGGGCGTCGACGTCCCGAATCTGATCATTTCGCAGCCGGATACCGGTGAGCAGGGTCTGGAAATTGCCGACATGCTTGTCCGCTCGGGCGGTGTCGATATTATCGTCATCGACTCGGTCGCTGCCCTTACGCCGCGCGCCGAAATCGAGGGCGAGATGGGTGACTCGATGATGGGTCTGCATGCCCGCCTGATGAGCCAGGCCCTGCGTAAGCTGACCGGCAGCATCAAGAAGACCAACACACTCGTGATCTTCATTAACCAGATCCGTATGAAGATCGGCGTGATGTTCGGCAACCCGGAGACCACCACCGGTGGTAACGCCCTCAAGTTCTACGCCTCGGTACGCCTAGATATCCGTCGCATTGGCGCGATCAAAAAGGCCGATGAAGTGATTGGTTCGGAAACGCGCGTCAAAGTGGTCAAGAACAAGGTCGCGCCGCCGTTCCGCGAAGCCATCTTCGACATTCTGTACGGCGAAGGCATCTCGCGCGAAGGCGAAATCATCGAGCTGGGCGTCGAACACAAGATCATCGACAAAGCCGGTGCCTGGTACGCCTACAACGGCGAAAAGATCGGTCAGGGCAAAGACAATGTCCGTGAATTCCTGAAGTCACGTCCGGAACTGGCCCGGGAAATCGAAGCCAAGATCATGGATGCCGCAGGCATTACTACCAAAGCCGGCGCAGCGCCGGCGCCGGTAGCCGAGGGAGACGACGTTTAAGTCGTGATTGAGATTGGCTGCTTCAGCTGACGACCTGCGTGCTCGCGCTCTGCGCCTTCTGGCGCGGCGCGAGTATTCCCGGCAAGAACTTGCCAGCAGGCTGCTGAGCAAGCCCGCACCTAAACCGGCACGGCGAAATCCACGCGATACCTTTGCCGCCGAATCATTGGTAGATGAAATCTACGAACTGCCATCGGCGTCCGAGGTGAATGCGTTACTCGACGATCTGGAACAACGCAAAATGCTCTCGGATGACCGCTACGCCGAAATGCGTGCCCGCCTGCGGGCGCCGCGCTATGGCGACAGCCGTCTACGTCAGGAGCTGACGCAAAAGGGTATCGACCGCGATACCATCGCCGCCGTACTGGCTGAGCAACCTGATGAGCTCGCACGCTGCCGCGAGATCTGGTTCAAAAAATTCGGTCAGATCCCACGCGACATGAACGAACGCGCCAAGCAGACCCGTCATTTGGCCAGCCGTGGCTTTGCCATGCGGGTGATTCAGCAGGTCATCCGTGGCGAGGCGGGCGATGCCACGGTTGAAAATATACTCGATGGCAATGATGCTTCCTGCGACAATAGCGTTCCTACCGCTTGAACACCCAAACCGTCGACACCATGACCACCACCGCAACCACCCAAACCGCCACGCTCTCGGCTCGTAACTTGCGCAAGGTTTATCGCAAACGCACGGTCGTCAAAGATGTGTCCTTCGATGTGAAGGCCGGTGAAGTGGTGGGCCTTCTGGGTCCCAACGGTGCGGGTAAGACCACCTGCTTCTACATGGTGGTTGGCCTCGTTCCAGCCGATGGCGGCAACATTACGCTGGCGGGCGATGAGGTCGTACACCTACCGATTCACCAGCGCGCCCACATGGGCGTGTCGTATCTGCCGCAGGAAGCCTCGGTCTTTCGCAAACTAACCGTAGAAGAAAACATTCTGGCAGTGCTGCAATTGCAGAAGCTATCGGCGGACGACGAGCGCAATCGCCTGGAAACCCTGCTCGATGAACTGGCGATTCAGCACATTCGTGAGAGCCGCGCTGCGTCACTATCGGGTGGCGAGCGCCGTCGCGTCGAAATCGCCCGTGCACTAGCGACCGAACCCCGCTTCATTCTGCTCGACGAACCTTTCGCTGGCGTCGACCCGATCGCCGTACTTGAGATTCAGAAGATCATCCGCTTCCTCAAAGAGCGCGGTATCGGCGTGCTCATTACCGACCACAACGTCCGCGAGACGCTGGGAATTACTGACCGCGCCTACATCATTAGCGAAGGGTCGGTTCTGGCCTCCGGTCGACCCAACGACATCATTAACAATGATGCTGTTCGCCAGGTCTATCTGGGCGAGCACTTCCGCCTCTAGAGGCCGAACCACGCACCCGTGGCGACTGAGCGAAAGAATCCATGAAGGCCAGCCTGCACCTCAAGGCCTCACAACACCTGGCAATGACGCCCCAGTTGCAGCAGTCGATACGATTGCTGCAGCTCTCTTCGGTAGAACTACAGCAAGAGGTCGCTCAGGCGCTGGCCGAGAACCCCATGCTGGAGCGCGAAGACGGGGACGAGACCGAGGAAAACGAGGCGCTTGCTGATCCCGGCGCGAATATAGTGCAACCAGTTCATGACCTCGGAGACGATCTGCGTACCGAGAGTGAACCCTCCGATACAGCGGAGGCTTTCGAACAAAGCAACCCGATCGATATCGACGAAGGTCCCTACGACTACACCAGCGGATCTGGTGGCGGCCATGATGATTTCGAGCATGAACAGGCTGATGCATCGACCATCACCTTGCGCGAACATCTGCTGGCTCAGGCCGGGTTGCTTCGAATCAGCTGGCGCGAGCAGGCACTGGTGCGCATCCTCATTGAAGCGCTCGACGAGCGCGGTTTTCTGAGCAGTACGTTGACGGATATTCTCGATACGCTGCCGGCCGACGAAGCGGTGACTCACGCTGAACTGGAAACCGCGCTGACACAATTGCAAGAACTCGATCCGCCAGGCGCTGGTGCCTGCTCACTGGAAGAATGCCTCCTCCTCCAGCTACGAGAGTCCCACGATCCCGCAGCACCCCTCGCGCGCACCCTGATCAAAGACTACCTGCCGCTGCTGGCCCAACGTGATTTTGCCCAGCTGCGTCGCCGGACCGGCGCCGACGATGACAAACTTCGCGACGCCCAAACGCTCATTCGGACCCTGACCCCACACCCGGGTGATGCTTTCATCCATGACACGAGTCCCTACATCATTCCTGATGTCCTGGTTCGACGGGCCGATAGCGCAAACGGCCGGTGGCAGGCCATGATCAATCCGGATGCGATACCGCGACTCAAAATCAATCGTCTCTACTCTAACTTACTGCGCCAGGCAGGCACCAGCGAGAACCAAGGTGGTTTGGCGGGCCAATTACAAGAAGCCCGTTGGCTCATCAAGAATATCCAGCAGCGCTTTGAAACCATCGAGCGGGTTGCCCAGGCCATTGTCCACGAACAGGCTGATTTTTTTGAAAAAGGTGAATTAGCGATGCGCCCCTTGGTGCTTCGCGAAATTGCCGACCGCTTGGGGCTACACGAATCGACGATTTCCCGGGTGACCTCGCAGAAATTCATGGCAACACCACGCGGAGTCCTTGAATTTAAATACTTTTTTGGCAGCCACGTGGGAACGGATGACGGCGGATCGGCCTCAGCGACCGCGATTAAGGCCCGGATTCGCCAACTGGTTGGAGAAGAAAATGCCAAAAAACCACTCTCGGACCAGCAAATTTGTAATCAATTTAGCGTCGAGGGCATTGTCGTAGCACGCCGGACCATAGCAAAATACCGTGAGGCGATGAATATACCCACCGCCAGTTTGCGCAAGACCCTATAGAGGAGGCAGTATGAATCTGCAAATCAGTGGTCATCATCTGGAAGTCAGCCCGGCCATTCGTGACTATGTCAGCCAGAAGTTGCAAAAGGTCACGCGTCATTTCGATCATGTGATTGACATCCATGTCGTGCTGAGCGTCGAAAAGTTGAACCAGAAAGCGGAAGTGACCCTCCATGTTCCGGGCAAAGATATCTTTGTTGAGAGTGTGGATCCGAACCTCTACGCTGCCGTGGACGATCTGACCGATAAACTGGATCGTCAGGTTCAAAAGTACAAGCAGAAAATCCAGGATCACGGTCGCGGCCACAGCGTCGCTAGCCATCTCGAATAATCTCACTGGGTCGGCGGGCACCTTCGGGTGCCCGCCTTTCATTCAATGAACGCCATCTCCCGTTTACTTACCCCCGATACTGTCTTGCTGACCGCACAGGCAGCCACCAAGGAAGTCCTCTTCCAGGTCGCGGCTGATGCGCTGAGTGCCCATGTCGGCATTAACAGCACGCCCATCCGCGAAGCGCTGCTCATGCGCGAGCAACTCGGTTCCACCGGTCTGGGGCAAGGCGTAGGGATACCGCATGGCCGCCTTAAAGGGCTCAAGCAGGTTGCCGGCATGTTCTTCCGCCTGAGCAAGCCCATACCATTTGACGCGCCGGATAATCGTCCGGTCGACCTGATCTTTTTCCTGCTGGTTCCCGAGCAGAGCACTGAAGAACACCTGCAGTTGCTTTCGGAACTGGCGCAGGGTTTTTCTGAACCGGATTTTCGTGAGAGCCTACGCAAGGCAACGAATGCCGATGAGGTTATCCAGATTTTCACGAGCAACAGCCAGTGAATCTGATGAAAGAACTCAGTGTTGTGCAACTCTTTGAGGAGCACAAAGACCGGCTAGCGCTGAACTGGGTTGGTAGCGCCGGCTGCAATCGCAGCATCCGGCTTGTGGAAAAAGACGCCTATGGCTCAGACATTGTTGGCCACCTGAATATTATTCACCCGGATCGCCTTCAGGTTGTTGGTGCCGCCGAACAGAAATGGGCGCTACGTACCCGCGCCCAGCGCCGGCAGTCGGTGTTCGAAGACCTCTGCCAGGCCGCGCCGCCGGCCATCATCGTGGCCGACAATCTGCCGGTACTTGACGAACTCCGCGAGGCCTGCGAAAAAACGGGTACCCCGCTGTTTGCTTCGCCCAAATCCTGCTCGGCCGTGATTGACCAGCTACGTCACTACCTGGCGCGCAAGCTGGCTGACTCCACCAGCCTGCATGGCGTCTTTATGGATGTGCTGGGCATGGGCGTCATGATCACCGGCGACTCCGGGTCGGGCAAAAGCGAGCTCGCGCTCGAACTGATCTCGCGTGGCCATGGTTTGGTGGCCGATGATGCCGTCGAGCTCACGCGCGTCGCGCCAGATGTCATCGAGGGGCGCTGTCCCAATATTCTGCGCGACTTCCTAGAAGTGCGTGGACTGGGGCTGCTTAACATCCGCACCATCTTTGGCGAAACGGCGTCACGCCGCAAAATGCGCCTGAAACTCATCGCACACCTGCATCGCCAGCAACCCGGTGTCGATACGCCCCGTTTGCCCTTCGAGGCGCAGACACAGGAAATCCTCGGCGTCGACATCCGCAAGGTCAACATTCCCGTGGCCGCTGGCCGCAACTTGGCTGTGTTGCTCGAGGCCGCGGTGCGTAACACGATTCTGCAACTACGCGGCATCGACAGCATGCAGGAGTTCATCGCGCGTCAGCAGGAAGAAGTCTTGGCGCAAGAAGCCATCACGGCCCGCAGCGCACAGCGCGCCTTACGTCTGGAAAACGAAGACCCCTCGATTTGACCGGGGATCGCCACGGGCGATTAACGGAACCTAATCACCTGCGGTTGGTCTGTGAGATCGGCATTGGCGTCCGGTATTTCACAACTGTCGTCAAAACTTTCTGCATCAAAGGCGATGTCACCGCCGCCTGCGATCTCGCCGGCGCTTTCTGCGCGCAATCCTTCGAAGTCAAAAAGATGGCGATCGGCCAAATGTGAGGGCACCACGTTCTGGATCGCCGTCAGCACCGATTCGGTGCGGCCCGGATAACGCTTGTCCCAATCGGCCATCATTTCCCGCACCTTTTGGCGCTGCAGGTTCTCCTGTGAGCCGCAGAGATTGCAAGGAATGATCGGAAAACCTACACCACGGGCATAGCGGGCAATATCGGCTTCAGGCACATAGGCCAAAGGGCGAATCACGGTGTTGGATCCGTCATCCGTTACCAGCTTGGGGGGCATGGCCTTGAGTTTGCCCCCGAACAGCATATTCAGAAACAGGGTGTGCACGATGTCGTCACGGTGGTGACCAAGCGCGATCTTGTTGGCCCCCAGTTCTTTGGCGGTTTTGTAGATAATGCCGCGGCGTAAGCGCGAGCAAAGTGAACACGTCGTTTTGCCTTCGGGCACCTTCTCTTTCACGATCGAGTAGGTGTCCTGGGTCACGATGCGATATTCGACACCCATGCTTTCCAGATAATTGGGCAAAACCTCCGCCGGAAACCCCGGCTGCTTCTGGTCCAGATTCATCGCAATGATGCGGAAATCGATCGGTGCGCGTTTACGCAACGCCAGCAGCACATCCAGCAACGTGTAGGAATCTTTACCCCCAGACAGGCACACCATGACGGTGTCACCGTCTTCGATCATACGGTAATCACCAATCGCTTTACCCGTGCGGTTCTCAATGAAACGACGGAGTTTCTGGATCGACTGGGATAAAACTTCAGGCGCGGACGACATAAACGGGATCAATCACTAAGTTGCGAGATGCGCACTTCGGCCACCATCGACATTCACCACCTGGCCTGTAATGTAGGGCGCGTCGAGCATCAAAAAGCGCACGGTGCGGGCGATATCTTCTGGTGTGCCGGCTCGCTTGAGCAGCGTGTTCTGCACAATGGCCGCTCGTTCTGCAGCCGGAAACTGGCTGTCTTCCGGCCACAGAATGGGACCCGGGGCCACCGCGTTGACGCGAACGTCGGGTGCCAATTCAACCGCCAGCGCCCGGGTGAGCGTCAGTAACGCCCCCTTGGCAGCGGTATAAAGCGGATAGCCGGCTAATGGGCGTTCGGCGTGGATATCGGTAATGTTGACGATCGCACCGCCAGTGGCTTGTAAATGGGGTGCGGCGGCTTGCGCCAGAAATAATGGCGCTTTGAAGTTACTGCCCACGAGATCGTGCCAGTCCGTTTCGTCGATGCTGCCGAGCGGTGTCGGAAAAAATGACGACGCATTACACACTAAGCCATCCAGACGGCCAAATTGCGCAACGGCAGCGGCCACCATTGGCTCAATGGACAAGGTATCCAGCAGATCCGCGCCCACCACCCGCGCCGAATTGGGGCGCGCCGTATTCAAGCGTTTTGCCAGCGCCTCTGCCTCCACCAACGACTGGCGGGCGTGCAAGATGACCCGCGCCCCTGCGGCATGGAGGGCAACGACGATGGCTGCTCCCACGCGACGTGCCGCACCCGTGACTAGAATCACCGGCGCCGTGGTTGTAGGCAAAGATCGCGCATTCGACATGACGCGTATTGTCGCATGCGCTATCCTCACGCTCTACCATCACTTTTACTAAACAGCCTCGCCCACCATGAGCTTACCGCCGATTGTTCAGCCCGCCTCGCCGCGGGGCCAGGATCCGTTGCCTCAGCCTGGCGCGGAAGCACAGGCTTATAGTCGGCTGCTTTCGGAAAAGATTCTGGAAGCCATCGACCAGGCCGGCGGCTGGATACCCTTCACGACCTACATGGAACTCGCGCTCTACGCCCCGGGCCTGGGTTACTACAGCGGCGGCGCCCGCAAATTTGGCGGTGCCGGTGACTTTGTGACCGCACCGGAAATGACCCCCCTGTTCGGTCGTACCCTGGCCAAAACCATCGCGCCGATTCTTGCTGCGTCAGAGGCCATTGTGACTGAAGCAGGTGCCGGGACCGGCAAACTGGCCGGCGATGTGTTGCTCGCTTTGGAGGCTATCGGCAAATTGCCTGAGCGCTATAACATTTTGGAGCTCTCGGGCGAGCTGGCCGAACGGCAACGCCAACATCTGCAAACCGTGACGCCGCACCTCATGGATCGGATTCATTGGCTAAATGCGTTGCCTGATACGGTATCGGGTGTGGTGGTTGGCAATGAGGTACTCGACGCCATGCCGGTTGAGCTGATCCGCTGGCAGCGTGGCGCCACTCAGGAGGTTGAACGCCTGGGGGTGAGCATCGAGTCCGTGCCAGGCGGCGTCCGCTTTGTGACCACGCCTGCACCAACCGAGGCATCACCAACGCTCATCAAGCGCGTGCGTACCTTGGCCAAAAAATACGACTGGCCCGATGACTACACGACCGAGATACCCGAAGCCGGGCCAGCCTGGATCACGACCCTGGCGCAGCGTTTGACAACGGGCGCTTTGCTTCTTATTGACTACGGCTTTCCGCGCCACGAGTTCTATCACCACGATCGAACAAGCGGTACGCTGATGTGTCATTATCGGCATCGCGCCCATCTGGACCCCTATTACTGGCCTGGGCTGCAAGACATTACCGCGCACGTCGATTTCACCCGTGTTGCCGAAGCCGGCTTCCAGGCGGGCCTGGACGTGGCTGGTTATTGCACCCAGGCCGGTTGGCTCATGGACGCAGGGCTCCTCGAATTATTGGCTGCTGAACAACCAGCCGACTACGCCCAGGCCGATGGTTCATGGGTACGCACCCAACACGCCGTACAAACCTTGCTCTCGCCCGCTGAAATGGGCGAGTTTTTTAAGGTGATTCTGCTCACGCGCGGCTTGCCGGCCAACCTACCTATTCCGGGGTTTATCCGCAGCGATCGCTCGCATACGCTCTAATCCCCGGGCAAACGCTAGTTCGATTTATGATTGTTCATCGTTGGGCTCGGCGCATTGGGAACAACCGCCAGCAACCAATCGTTCATCACGCTGGCGACGTGACCCCAGTCGCGCTCCAGCATCATGCCATGGCCCATGCCTGGGAAGATTACAGGTTCGACGCCGTAAACCTCGGCGGTATCGCGCACCTGATTGGCCGGGATGATGTGATCCAGCTCGGCGCCGATAACCAGTTTGGGCACAGGCAGCAACCGTTCCGGGTTAATGAGGTTGAACATGGTCATGTCCCAGATCGCCCGTTGCGACTCCATCTGTGACAGCAGCAGATAACGCTGCAAATCCGCGAGCGATGCCGGTTGCGCAAACAGGGCGTCCTTCAGTGCATCAATATCGACCGGGCCACCCGTCATGAGCTGCGACAGGTTACCCAGCATATCTGGGCGCGACCAGAGCAACGACATCGAGCTGGCAATCAACCCGCGGGGTGGCACGGAGCACATCAGCACTGCTGCAGGAAAGGCCCGTTGCTCTAGGCATTTCTGCACGACAAAACCACCCATCGAGTGACCGATGAGTACGGGTGATTCACCAAGTTCTTCGATCACCTGCATGACATCGGCCACATAATGGTCGATACCCCAATTGCCCAGTTGTTCGTGTCCCTCGCTGCCGCCATGACCCCTTAACGACACGGCGTGAGCCGGCCAGCCGCGTTCGGCATACCAATCGAGAAAATGTTCAGACCAGGTCCAGGCTGCCGTGAAGGCACCGTGAATGAAAAGCAAGGGTGTCCGGCGTTTGCCTTTGCTGGGGTACCGGCTGATAACTTCCAAGGAGAGGGCGTCGGTCAAGATGATTCCTTAGCTAAGATTCTGTATGGCTTCGATGCGCGCATCACGGATGCGCGTGGGGATGTGTTCTTGTGTGCGCACGGCCAGAGCGATGGCACCCGCATCGATGCTCGCGGCGGCGGCTTGAATTTGCAACCATTGGGTCACCGCATCAGGAGCGGCGCCCAGCATTGGCAACACCGCCAGCAGCAACCTGAATCGGTCGGCACGCCGCAACCCATCGCAACGCTCCAGGGTGTTGAGCCGATCTTCGGCGCTCAGGAAGGCGGGCTGCATCAGTGCGGTCCGGTGATGCACGATCAGGAGCGCCAGATCGCGGCAATCGACCGGTAAGCGCAATTGATCTGCAATGGCACCCACCTGATCCGGGGAACACTCCGCCAACCAGACGGCAACGCGAGCCGGCATCGGTAAATTGGCATGCGCCGCGGCATTGAGACGGCCAGCCACAAGAGGTATGGGTGGAAAGAGATCGGCACTGGCGCCGCTGACCTCCAACTCGGCAAACATGCGTTCAGGTTGTTCGGCCATCAACCCGCGTGACAACTCTTGCCAGACCCGCTCGGCGACGAGGTGTTTTACTTCGCCCATACGCACCATGTGCTGCATCAGGTCGCGGGTTTCCGGGGCAACACTGAACTGCGGGAAGCGTGCCGCAAAACGTGCCAGCCGCAAGATGCGCACAGGGTCTTCGGCAAATGCGGGGCCGACATGGCGCAGAACGCGCGCGTTCAGATCTTTCTGGCCACCATAGGGATCAATCACATGGCCATCGGCATCTTCAGCCATGGCATTGATGGTGAGATCTCGGCGCGCCAGGTCTTCTTCTAGGGTCACTTCGGGCGCAGCGAAAACGCTGAAGCCGTGATAGCCGTGTCCGGTTTTACGCTCAGTACGGGCGAGCGCATATTCTTCATGGGTTTGGGGATGCAAAAAGACCGGAAAGTCTTTCCCCACCGGTATAAATCCAGCGGCCAGCATCGCCTCCGGTGAGCCACCGACAACCACGTAATCGCGATCGCCCGGCGGTAAACCCAACAGACGATCACGCACTGCGCCGCCCACCGAGTAGATCTTCATGGTCGGCGCTTGCGTGTCTAAAGCGCGGTGCGGAATACTTAGCGGCCGGCGCGGCTGCGGTAGTCGTCGAACTGCACGGTATCGCCGGCTCCCAGCAGATAGAGCGGAACAA
The DNA here is from genome assembly GCA_018883385.1 of Rhodocyclaceae bacterium. Taxonomy (GTDB): domain Bacteria; phylum Pseudomonadota; class Gammaproteobacteria; order Burkholderiales; family Rhodocyclaceae; genus Fluviibacter. Next base: position 13,741 of record VEQD01000007.1, read on the forward strand.
TCGCTTCTAGCGGTTGGGGATTCCAGTCCGGTGGGGTCTTGCAATGACCGCTGCAGACACTGTCGATTTCCATTGAACGCACGTTATCGGCCGACATCATCTTGTTGGGCAATAGTGACAACAGGGCAGCCTGGAAGTAGGCGAAATTTTCAGAGAGCGGGATGATACGACGCTTAAGGTCGAGCACTTCAGCGGTGTACTCGACGAGCTCCCTGAGCGTGTACACATTGGGGCCACATAAGTCATAGGCCTGACCTTCCATCGCCGGGGTGTCGAGCGCCTGGGCAAAGGCCTTGGCGACATCGTCTACCGAAACAGGCTGGAAGCGCGCATGCGCACAACCCAGCGGCAAGAACGGCAGCTTACGCAGCAAATTGGCAAAGGTATTGATGAATGAATCACGGGCACCAAAGATCACCGACGGGCGGAAGATGGTGGTGACCAAACCCGACTGGGCGACGACTTCCTCTCCGGCAGCCTTTGAGCGAAGATACTCCGATGGGGCATTCTTTGCGGCATGCAGCGCGCTCATGTGTACCAGACGCTTCACCCCGGTGGCCTTACAGGCGGCAACAATTTTCTTGGGCAGCTCGACATGGGCAGCGCCAAACTCTTTGCCATAAGGAATGGCGGGGGTATCCCCGTGCAGAATGCCCACCAGATTAATGACAGCATCCTGGCCGCTGGCCAGGCGCTCAAGTGCGCCTTCGTCATTGATATCGGCTTCGACCAACGTCACGCTTGGCAACATGGTGACATCGCGATTCTTTTCGTAGCGACGGGTCGGAATGGTGACCTGTACACCAGCATCAACGAGCACCCGGGCCAGATGTCGCCCAACAAAACCAGTGCCACCAATGAGGAGAATTTTCTTATTCGTCAGCATGCGTTTTCCTTGGTCGATCGTCTATTTGGTTCGATTCGTCGATGGATGAATTCAGGGGTTATTTTATGCCATTTCAGGGTAAATCCGGCATCCCGCTCGATTGGCTGGACTTGGGACCGATCGTCCCCAGCATGATCTTGAGCGACGGCGAACTGCCGGTCATGACCGTTTGGTAGAAAACGGCGTTACTCATCACTTTTTTTACATAATCCCGGGTTTCAGAAAACGGGATGGTTTCAGCGTAGATCGCACCTTCCAGCGGCTTCACATCGCGCCATTTGCGGGCACGCCCAGGACCAGCGTTATAAGCCGCCGAGGCCAAAACCGGGTGGTTATCCAGGCTTTCCAGCACCAGACGCATATAGGTCGTGCCCAGCATGACATTGGTGTCCGGGTTATGCAGATCGCCTGGAGCGAGCTTGACGCCCAGCTTGTTGGCGACCCATTTGCCTGTCGCCGGCATCACCTGCATCAGGCCGGCAGCACCCACATTTGATTTGGCGTTCGTCACGAAACGACTTTCCTGGCGCATCAGTCCATAAACCCAGGCCTTGTCGAGATTCTGCCGATCAGAATGCGGCATGATCTTGTCGGCATAGGGTGTCGGGAAGCGCAGCCTGTAGTTGTGCTCGTCCTTGGTACGATCGGCGGCGCTGATTGAACGATCGATGATCTGGTTCTTTTGAGCCACTTCAGCAGCGGCCAAAAGTTGCCGGTCGCTCATGCCGCGCAGCGCCCAGCTCCACTCCTTGACGCCCTCGGGGCGCAGATCCAGCCGGTACATGGCCAACGCACGGCGGATGCCTGGTTGCTTTTCGACGGCCCGGATTTCCTCGGGGGTAGTGGGTTTGGCCTGGGTCGGCAGCTTGGCGCGCTGACCGAGTTCTTCAGTTGCCAGAACGCCATAGAAATTCGGCTGGCCGGCGATCTTTTGAAACTGCTCATCTGCAGCACTATCGCGACCCTGTGCCTTATAAGCACGGCCCAGCCAGTAGACCCATTCTGGTGAACTGATCATAGGTTCGGGCATCGCTTCAATGGTTTTTTTGACGAGACCCCAGTCCTGCGATCGCAGCGCCACGCGCACGCGCCAGGCCTCAGCGTCATCAGGCAACACGACGGTGCCGCTGCGCTTGACGGCATCCAGCGCCTCCGGGCTATGCTGAATGCCCAGCTGCCAAGCAATAATGCCCCAGACGTACTCCTGCTGGGCGCGATCCAGTCCGCTGCCAAAACGTTTGATGGCGGATAGGGTGCTGGTGGGTTCGGTGCGTGCCATACGCACCAACGCCAGAGTGACGAGTTCCTTCTGGGTATCGTCGTTCGGGGTGCCCACACGCTCGAGATAAATCACTGGCCGGTTAAGCACGCTATCGAGACCACCGGCCGCATCGTTCACGTTAACGCGCATCACCGTTAAGGTCTGGCGTGCCTGACCGGGCTTGTTCAGAGCCACCTGGCGGCGGGCGCGCAGCCAGCCATCGCTGGCTTTAAGATCACCATTGCTCCACATGGCATCAAACAAAGCCTGACACGCTTCCGGCGAATCGGCGCCAGTGGCCCATAACATGCGCCCCTGTTCCTTGGCGGCACTGTCACCGTTGTTGATCCGCGGTAACAGACTGTAGCACTGCACATCGGGCTCCGGCTGCAGCATCAGCGCGCCCTGTTGCGCGACCAGCATCCAATTACCCTGCTTGGCTTGCGCGCGAATCCAGTCAGCACGCAGTAATTCAGCAGGGCGCTCACCATCGTACTTTTTGAGGAAGGCTTGGATTTCAGGCGCATCTGTATTTAGCTGCGGCTTGAGCAGCCAGGATTCCACATAAGGCACCAGTTCATGCTGCTTGAGCTGCGGATAGAGCTGCTCGACCTTATTAAGCTGGCCATTCTTGGCCGCTTCGCGGGCGCTTAGGTAAGTGGCGTCCTGCGCCGCAGCGACGGAGGCGCCGCACAGTGCCACGGCCAAGAGCGCAACACGGAGAAATTTCGACGACGGGTCTGGCATCAACATAAGTGCAAACAAGGTAGGGATCCCGGAAATGGGTGTGTTACTGTCCGGACTATGCCGAACCCAACGGATGAAAAATTCTATCGCAGTACACTGCGTACCCGCATGAAATCTTGGCGGCGCACGTTATCGGCCGCTGATCACGCCACTTATAGTCGGCGTATGTGCGACATTCTGGAAGACCATTTCCATCCGCCGCCCTCGCCTTTTGCATTTTATGCCCCCATCACCAAAGAACCAGATATATCGCCGCTGATGCATGAATGGTATGCCGCAGGGGTTGGTGTGTGCCTACCCCGTGTGGAGGAACCTTGCGCGCCACTGTCGTTTTATCTGTGGGATCCGAACATTCGACCAACACTCGATGAAGCAGGTATCGTCGCGCCACCGGCCAATCCCGACAAGCTTGTTACCCCGAAGATCCTATTCATTCCTTGTTTGGGACTCGACAAGAATGGTTATCGGCTGGGCTACGGCGGCGGCTATTACGACCGCACGCTACCCAATATGCCCGGGGTTCAAACCATCGGCGTACTATTTTCAGGACAGCTGCTCGATGACATCCGGCCACAGGCGCATGACGTCCGGCTCGACGGCTGGATCACGGAAAAAGGTCTGGTGCTGTAACCGTCAGTCTGTCTGATTTGGTGAACGCAGCACGATGCCCGTCACCACAAACAAGATCGACGCCTCGATCAGCGCCAGCACCGCATCGTCTGCGTCGTAGAGGGACGTTTCGGCGGTGAAGAACGCCGTGTTGAGTACGCGATCGAGGGCCACGACCAACAATAACGCCAACCAGAAGCGCAAGCCTCTCAAGCCGCCAGAGTGGGGCAACCGGGGAAACACGCGGCAACAGGACCACCCAAGCAGCACCAACGCGCCAGCCAATACATAGAGGGTCGTCTCGTACATCTTTCTGGCGCTTAGGCAAGGAAGAGGCGATACGCCGGGTTATCGGACTCGTTACGATGGGGATAGCCGAGACCAGACAGAAAAGCCTCAAAAGCCACCATGTCGCTCGCTGGCACCTGGAAACCAACCAGGACGCGACCAAAGTCGGCACCATGGTTCCGGTAATGGAACAGGCTGATGTTCCAGCCCGCACTCATATTCTCCAGGAACCGCATCAACGCGCCCGGACGCTCCGGAAATTCAAACCGGTAGATCAGCTCCTGGGCTGATGTGCCCGCACCCTCGCGCGGTGTATGGCCACCGACCATATAACGCACGTGCAACTTGGCCATTTCATCGTCGGTCAAATCGAGCGCCGGATAACCCTCTGCTTTGAGCATCTCGACCAGTGCTGTCACCTCGGCACGTTTGGCCGTTTGAATACCCACAAAAACATGCGCCGCGCCCGGATCGTTGTAACGGTAATTGAACTCGGTAATGCTGCGGTTGCCCAGTAGCGATAGGAATTTTCGATATGCGCCCGGTTTTTCCGGCAGTGTCACGGCCAGAATCGCCTCGCGTTGTTCGCCCAGCTCAGCGCGCTCAGCTACAAATCGAAGGCGATCAAAATTCATGTTGGCACCCGACGCGACGGCAACGAGTGTTTTGCTCTGCGCACCGGTCTTGGCAACCCAACGTTTCATACCAGCAACGGCCAATGCGCCGGCCGGTTCCAGCACGGAGCGCGTGTCTTCAAAGACATCTTTGATTGCAGCACAAATGGCGTCGTTGTCGACCTGGATCATTTCATCCACATACTGTTCGGCGACTCGGAAACATTCGCTGCCCACTTCCTTGACGGCAGCGCCATCGGCAAATAAGCCGACCTGATCCAGGCGGACGCGGTGGTGCGCAGCCAGCGAGCGGGTCATGGCATCGGCATCTACGGCCTCGACACCAATCACTTTAATTTCCGGGCGCACCAATTTTACGGCGGCGGCAACACCCGCGATCAGTCCACCGCCCCCCACACAGCAGAAAATGGCGTCAATGGGTTTGGGATGCTGACGCAGGATCTCCAGACCGACGGTGCCCTGACCGGCGATCACATCGGGGTCATCAAAGGGGTGTACAAAGGTTAATCCCTCTTCACGCTCCAATCGACGCGCTTCGTTGTAGGCATCATCAAACGAGTCGCCCAATAGCACCACTTCCCCACCGCGGGAGCGCACTGCATTCACCTTGATTCCCGGCGTCGTCGTTGGCATCACAATCACGGCACGACAAGCCAACTTCTGCGCTGACAATGCCACACCCTGCGCATGGTTACCGGCCGAAGCTGCAACCACACCGCGCTTAAGGGCTTCTGCCGGCAACTTGGCCATCTTGTTATAAGCGCCGCGTAGCTTGAACGAAAAGACCGGTTGCTGGTCTTCGCGTTTGAAAAATACCGTATTGCCAAGCCTTGCCGACAAGTTTGGCGCGTAATCGAGAGAGGATTCGATGGCCACGTCGTAGACTTCCGCCCCTTCAATGCGACGCAGATAGTCGGTCAGTGGAAAAGGCACATCGTTTTTGGCGGTCATGGCAACTCTGGAAACTGTTGAAAAAGAACACGCCAGGCATCGCTGAAAACCCATACCGGCGCGTGATTGCATTATACCGATGCGCTACAATACAAAATCTGAAAATAGCCTTTGCAGGCCGCAATCAACCAGATCAAAATCATGAATGCACGCCTACGCGAGATCCCCTACAACTACACCTCGTATTCTGACCGGGAGGTTGTCATTCGTCTGCTCGGCCAGGAGAACTGGGCGGTTCTGGATGCGCTACGCAGTGAACGTGTCACTGGCCGGTCGGCCCGGATGTTGTATGAAGTTCTCGGCGACATTTGGGTGGTGCAACGAAATCCGTATCTGGAAGACGATCTACTGCAGAACCCGCAGCGCCAGTCAGCACTGATCTCGGCACTGCGCCATCGACTCGCAGAAATTGAAAAGCGCCGCGACGGAAATGAGAAAGTCGCGCAGCTGCTCAAAGCCACCAACGAAGCTATCAATCGTTTCGCCAAGCATCTGGATACGGCTGCGGCGCGCCGTCGCAAGGTGCTGCGCGCGCTCAGCAAACACACGCGCAAAGACAACATTGCTTTCGACGGACTCGCCCGCGTATCGCATGTGACCGATGCCACCGACTGGCGCGTTGAGTACCCGTTTGTGGTGCTCTATCCCGATACCGAAGAAGAGATTGGGCCGCTGGTGCGTGACTGCATCAAACTGGGCCTGACCATTATTCCACGCGGAGGTGGCACGGGCTACACGGGTGGCGCCATCCCGCTAACGGCTGACTCGGTTGTCATTAACACCGAAAAACTCATTGATATTGCCCCGGTTGAATTCATCAACCTACCGGGTGTCGATCACCCGGTGGGGACAGTGCGCACGGGCGCTGGCGTGGTGACCAAACGCGTTTCCGAAACCGCCGAACGCGCTGGTCTTGTCTTTGCCGTCGATCCGACATCAGCCGAAGCCTCCTGCATCGGTGGCAATATCGCGATGAATGCCGGTGGTAAAAAAGCCGTGCTGTGGGGTACTGCGCTCGACAACCTGGCCTGGTGGAAGATGGTTACACCAGATGGCAACTGGCTCGAGGTCGAACGCCTCGACCACAACCTCGGCAAGATTCACGAACAGGAAACCGTTCGCTTCCGCCTGACACGGTTCGATGCCACGGGTAAGAAACATCTTGGCGAGGAAATACTCTCTCTCCCGGGTGCCGCCTGCCGTAAGATTGGCCTCGGCAAAGATGTAACCGACAAATTCCTCGGAGGCGTACCTGGCGTCCAAAAAGAGGGGACAGATGGCATCATTGTTGCTGCCCGCTGGGTGCTGCACAAAATGCCAGCACACACGCGTACGGTCTGTCTGGAATTCTTTGGCCAGGTGCGCGAAGCTGTACCAGCCATCGTGGAAATTACTGATTACTTCAAACCCAACGGGGGCGGCCGCAATCTCGGCGTGCTTCTGGCCGGTCTGGAACACCTCGACGAACGCTACCTCAAGGCCGTAGGTTATGCCACCAAGGCCAAGCGCCATGGTCGACCCAAAATGGTGCTGATTGGCGACCTGGTTGGGGATGATGAAAAAGCCGTTATGCAGGCTGCCTCAGAAGTTGTGCGTATGTGCAATCTGCGTTCGGCTGAAGGTTTTATTGCCGTCAGTTCGGAACAACGCAAGAACTTCTGGCTAGACCGTTCGCGCACGGCTGCAATTTCGAAACACACCAACGCCTTCAAGCTGAATGAAGATGTCGTCATCCCGTTGCCGCGCATGGGTGATTACTGCGATGGTATCGAACGCATCAATATCGAACTTTCGATCGCCAACAAGCTAGCACTGTGTGACGCCCTGACGAACTATCTCGGCGGCAACCTGGCTGTCGACGCGGGCGATGCCAATGTCGGCAAAGAGGTCCTAATCGGCGACCGTGCTCAGCGTGCCATGGAACTGATTGCTCAAGTGCGCACCCGCTGGCAGTGGCTGCTCGACCATCTGGACACCCCGTTGGCCCAAGCCGAAGCCTCCTTCGCCACACTGGGTGTGGTGGCGGGCCCGCTAGAGAACCAAGCCGCCAATCCGGTGCTCTTCCACCGTTTGCAGGATTACAGTGTTCGCGTCTCGTGGAAGCAGGAGCTCAAACCTGCGCTGGAAAGTATTTTCGACGGCAACGTCTATCGCCCGATTCTGGATCGGATCAACGCGATCCACAAAGAAGTTCTGCGCGGTCGCGTCTTCGTCGCGCTGCACATGCATGCCGGTGACGGTAACGTACACACCAACCTGCCGGTCAATTCGGACAACTACCAGATGCTGCAAACCGCCAACACGGCGGTCGACCGCATCATGCTGCTGGCGCGCTCACTGGATGGCGTCATCTCCGGCGAGCACGGTATCGGCATTACCAAGATCGACTATCTGCAAGACGACGAGATGGCCGCCTTCTGGGCGTACAAGGAAAAGGTCGACCCCGAGGGTCACTTCAACCGCGGCAAACTGATGCGCGGCGGCAACCTCGATATGGCCTACACGCCGAGCTACAACCTGATTGGTAGCGAATCGATCGTGATGGAGCAATCAGGCATCGGCGAGATCTCGGAGATGGTCAAAGACTGTCTGCGTTGCGGCAAGTGCAAGCCCGTCTGCTCCACGCATGTGCCACGCGCCAATCTCCTCTACTCGCCACGCAACAAAATTCTCGGCACCTCGCTGCTCATCGAAGCTTTCCTTTACGAAGAACAGACCCGTCGCGGTGTCTCGCTTGCCCACTGGACAGAGTTTGATGACGTGGCCGCCCACTGCACCGTCTGTCACCGTTGCGAAAAACCCTGCCCAGTCGATATCGATTTTGGGGATGTCACCATCGCGATGCGGAACCTGCTGCGTAAGCAGGGCAAGCAGAAATTCAATCCGGGTACGGCCGCAGCCATGGCCTTCCTGACCATCAAGGATCCGATGTTCATCAAGGGTATCCGTGAGGTCATGATCCGCTTTGGGTATGCCGCCCAAAACAAGCTGTATCAGCTCGGCAAGTCCTTGCGCCTGATCCAGAACCAGGTACAACACCCGCCCGCTACCGTCCATAAACCGCCGGTACGCACCCAGATTATTAACTTTATCAATAAGCCCATGCCGGGCAAGCTCCCCAAGCGGACGGCACGGGCATTATTGGATATTGAAGACGACAAGGTGATCCCGGTCATCCGGAATCCGAAGCTCAGCGCAGAAGAATCGGAAGCGGTCTTCTACTTCCCGGGTTGCGGATCGGAGCGTCTGTTCTCGCAAGTCGGCCTCGCCACACAGGCCATGCTCTATCAAGTGGGTGCCACCACGGTGCTGCCACCGGGCTACCTCTGCTGCGGCTACCCGCAAACTTCTGCCGGCGAAGAAGACAAGGGCCAACGCATCACGACAGACAACCGGGTGCTGTTCCATCGCGTTGCAAATACACTGAACTACCTCGACATCAAAACGGTGATCGTTTCCTGCGGCACCTGTATGGATCAGTTGCAGAAGTACGAGTTCGAACGGATCTTCCCGGGCTGTCGTCTGCTCGACATTCACGAGTATCTGATGGAGAAGGGCGTGAAGCTCGACGGTGTCGATGGCGTGCGCTACATGTACCACGATCCCTGCCACACGCCGATGAAGACCTACGCGCCGCTCAAGGTTGCCAGTGAACTGATGGGCACCAACGTACCGCTCAACGATCGTTGCTGTGGTGAGTCAGGCACCCTGGCCGTGACACGGCCGGACATCTCGACCCAGGTGCGATTCCGTAAACAGGAAGAAATGGAGCAGGGTGCCAGTGCGCTCCGCGCCGATGGCTTTAACGGCCAAGTGAAGGTGCTAACATCGTGCCCGTCATGCCTGCAAGGCCTGTCACGCTTCCGCGACGATGCCGGCACCGATGCCGACTATATCGTCGTCGAACTCGCCAAGAACATTCTGGGCGAGAACTGGATGGCGGAGTATGTGAGTCGTGCCAACACCGGCAGCATTGAACGCGTGCTGTTGTAACCTGGATTAACGTCCCAAGCCAACAAGGGCAGCTGCGGCTGCCTTTGTTTTTGCGCTGGTCGAAGCGATCAAAGATCCGTCAAGTTGACGCCTTGTTTTTTGGCGAGCTCTTGAAAACTGGCAAACACACTCCGCTTTCGACGCTCGGCTTCTTCGGCATCGTTGTCCTGTGCCTCGCGACGGAGAATTTCCTCCGGGAGAATTTTGAGCAATTGCTCGAGCTCTTCGGTGGTGAAAACTTCTAGATTCATAAAGGCTGGTTTTTTGCAGGAAGGTTCGGCCGAAGTATAGCGAGAGGTGCTGAATTGCGCGAATAACAAACCAACTTTGCAAGGTTTGGATTTTTTGACCAGGTTCACCCTCTGAAACCCAGGCCTGGCGCGGCTTTGGTAAAGCAACGCTATACTGTGGCCTCTAACGCATCAAAACAAGCTCCGGAATACCATGACCTCACCATGCCCGCTTTGCACGGCCTCAGACGAAGAAATTCTGTATCTTTCTGATTTATATAGAGTTATTTTTGTAAATGACCCAGATTGGCCGGGCTTTTGTCGCGTGATCCTCAACGATCACATGAGCGAGATGACAGATCTGACAATGGAGGATCGTTCAGCCATCATGAGGGCGGTTTATGCCACCGAATTGATTTTGCGCGACCTGCTACACCCAGACAAAATCAACCTGGCGAGTTTAGGCAACGTCGTTCCCCATATTCATTGGCACGTGATCCCCCGGTGGAAAAATGACTCCCACTTTCCGGATCCGATCTGGGCCAGCCCTAAACGACCCTGGTCTAACAAACCTGCCGTGGATCAACAAGAGATCGCCAACAGACTCAAGGCCAGTCTCGGTTAATTTGCTGTCATTCAAAAGAAGACGTCCGATGTTTCACGTGGAACATCGGGCGTTGTCGTTTCAGACGCGTTCAAAGAATCATGACTTACTCGTGGAAACGCCCGGCAATGCACAAGACAATATGGCCTGGCGCACCACGTCGATCGCCTTGGGACGCGGGAAGGTCGCGCGCCAGGCTAGGCCAACCGTGCGCCCAATGCCAGTACCGGCCGACCCCTTGGCAGATTTGACGTCAAAGGGCAGCACTTTCACCATGGGTTCGCGGCCAACCAGGGGATCCGCAGCCGAGCTCGGCATCACGGCTATACCGGCACCGCTAGCGACCATATGGCGAATGGTTTCCAGAGAACTGCCTTCCAGCGACCCCGACAACCCCTCGGCGCGTTGTAAGCGGGGACAAGCTTCCAATACCTGCTCGCGGAAGCAGTTGCCGCTGCCTAACAACAGCAGGTTCTCGCCCTCGAGCTCGTCGTTCTTGATTGAATGGCGCATCGCCCAGGGGTGGGCAGCAGGCACCACGACCCGAAAGGGTTCCTCATAAACGACCTGACTCACCACACCGGGCATGACGACGGGTAGGGCCAAAACGAGCACATCCAGCTCGCCATCCTTAAGCGCAGGCAACAAGTTGGCCGTAAAGTCCTCTCGCAAAAAAAGGGGCATCTCCGGGGCCAGCCGATGTAGCACAGGAATCAGCGCGGGCAGCAAGTAGGGTGCAATGGTATAGATGACGCCCACACGTAGTGGCCCCTTAAGCGGGTCCCGATTCTGAGTGGCGATTTCTTCCAGGCGCAGGGTTTCGTCCAGCACCCGTCTAATCTGGGCAACTATTTCTTCCCCCAGAGGCGTCGTCCGGATCTCGGTGGCGCCCCGTTCAAACAGGGGCGCTCCGATCTGTTGTTCGACCTTTTTGATCGCGACGGAGAGGGTGGGCTGACTGACATGGCACAGATCGGCAGCACGGCCAAAATGACGCGTCTTATCCAAGGTGCTGATGTAGCGCATCTCCGTCAATGTCATTGTTGCCATGGTCCCACCTGATTTAGAGAATCTGTCTCGATGGTTTCACGTGGAACATCGGCGATTTGATTTCTGCCTATGTTTCACGTGAAACATGTACCGTATCTATTTAGCAGCCCATCCTGCGAGAAGCATACTCCGGGCATCCAGCCATTGCCACTCTCCGGGCACCAAACTCTCCGGCAAGCTCAGATCGCCAACTGCAACCCGGGACAAACCGGTCACGTGGTTACCGGCAGCAACCACCATGCGGCGCACCTGATGGTACTTGCCCTGGGTAATCGTCAGCTCCAGGAGGGTCTGAGTCAACAAGGTGCAGGCTTGAGCAGACAAGATTTCGTCCTCATCCTTGAGCAGAACACCGGCCAGCAGGCGATCACACAACGCCGGATCAGCCGCTTCGGCCAGGGTTGCCCGATAGACTTTGGGCACGGCATGTTTAGGAGAGGTCAGCACATGGATGCACTGCCCATCGTCTGTCAGCAACAGCAGGCCGGTTGTATCGACATCCAGCCGCCCCACGGGTTGCACATCGCGTTCGCGCAGCGGCAGTGGCAAGAGGGACAAAACACTGGGGTGGTGTTTTGGTGCTCGTGAGCATTCGTAACCCACAGGCTTATTGAGCAAAATGTACGCCTTTTGGCAGTATGGCCAGACCCCCTCAAAACCGTCGACCACGAAGTGAAGATTGTCGGTTTCAAAGATCGCATCCGGATCTTCGCAGAGGTCGCCGTTGACCGTGACCGCACCGGCGCGTACTAGGGTACGGCAGAACTTACGTGCCCCAAAGCCCTGGCTATGGAGCAAACGTTCCAGGCTGTTGTGTCGGTTCTGTTTGGCCATATATTCTACTAAATTCTTCTATATTCTTTTAAAATGCGTTCTTTATGACTGCATATGCTGGCATCTACAAAAAACGATCTTTCGCCAAAACAAAAACGGCTCGCCGCAGCGAGCCGTTGCTGTCACCGCTGACACCTAGGCATCAATATTACGTGCGGTGAGGGCATTGGTTTCGATGAACGCACGACGGGGTTCAACCAGCTCGCCCATCAGGGTCGAGAAGATCTGGTCAGCGCCGATGGCGTCTTCGATCTGAACCTTGAGCAGACGACGAACCGTTGGGTCCATGGTGGTTTCCCACAACTGCTCGGGGTTCATTTCACCCAGGCCTTTGTAACGCTGCTTGCTGATGCCACGTTCGACCTCGTTAAACAACCACTGCATCGCTTCACTAAAACGCGATACTGTCTGCTGTTTTTCGCCACGATGAATGGTGGCACCGGCCTTCATCAGGTCGGCCAACAGCTCAGCGGTCTTGCGTAACTGGGTGTAATCACCCGAGCCGATAAAGTCACCGTCGATCAGCCCCAGCTTGAGGTTGCCATGGTGCCAGCGCTCCAAACGTAGCACCCAGCTCTCGCGGGCCGCATCATAGGCCGGCACGATTTCTAACGCCTTTTCGTGCGCCGCGCGCAGCGTTGCATGCGATGCCATGGCGTCGCCTAAGATCTTGGCGGACTTTTTGGCGGCGGCCTCATCGCTGAGGTCAACGCTGAGATTATCGTTGACCAGGATATGCAGCACTTCCGGCGGAATCATGTAGGAAAGGCGATCGATGATGGCTTCAGAAAGTAGGAAGCTGCGCGCCAGATCGGCCAGAGCCTCGCCGTCGATTGCCTTGGCGCCCTTGCCCGGTTGAAGTTTGGCCTCGTCCAGCGCCATCTGTAGCAGGAACTGGTGGTATTCGTGATCGTCTTTCAGGTAGCGCTCGGTCTTGCCATGCTTGACCTTGTACAGCGGCGGCTGGGCGATGTAGATGTGGCCACGCTCGACCAGCTCTGGCATCTGACGATAGAAGAAGGTCAGTAGCAGTGTACGAATGTGGGCGCCATCGACGTCGGCATCAGTCATGATGATGATTCGGTGATAACGCAACTTTTCCGGTTTGTATTCATCCTTGCCGATGCCGGTTCCCAATGCAGTAATCAGTGTGGCAATTTCCTGCGAACCGATGAGTTTGTCGAAACGGGCTTTCTCGACATTGAGGATCTTTCCCTTGAGCGGCAGAATGGCCTGGAACTTACGGTCACGACCTTGCTTTGCCGAACCGCCGGCGGAGTCACCCTCCACCAGATACAGTTCGCACTGGGAGGGATCTTTTTCCTGGCAGTCGGCCAACTTGCCCGGGAGGCCCACGCCATCCATCACGCTTTTACGACGCGTCATCTCACGCGCCTTACGTGCCGCGTCACGGGCACGGGCAGCCTCCACGATCTTGCCGGTAATCACCTTGGCATCAGCAGGGCGTTCCAACAGAAAATCAGCCAGTTTCTGCGCAACCACCTCTTCCACGGCTGGACGGGCTTCGGACGACACCAGCTTCATCTTGGTCTGGGAAGCAAACTTCGGATCGGGCATCTTCACCGACAGCACACAGGTCAAGCCTTCGCGCATATCGTCACCGGTGATGTCGACTTTGGCTTTTTTGGCAATGTCGTTTTCTTCGATGTACTTGTTGATGACCCGGGTCATCGCAGCGCGCAGACCGGTTAGGTGGGTACCACCATCTGACTGCGGAATATTGTTGGTAAAACAGAGCACATTCTCAGCGTACGAATCGTTCCATTGCATGGCAACTTCAACTGAAATCGTTGCGTCGCCGGCTTTGGACTCTCCCGTCGAATAGAACACATTGGGGTGTAATACGGTTTTGTTCTTGTTGATGTAATCAACGAACCCCTTCACGCCGCCTGAAAAAGCAAAATCTTCTTCTTTGCCATTGCGCTGATCGACCAGACGGACACGAACGCCATTATTCAGAAACGAGAGTTCGCGTAGCCGCTTGGCAAGAATTTCATAATGGAATTCCACTGTGCCGAAGATTTCCGGATCGGCCAGGAAGTGCACTTCGGTTCCGCGGTTTTCGGTGTCACCGATGATCTGTAATGGCGAAACTTCAACGCCGTTCTGCATCTCGACAACACGGTTCACTGCCTTACCCTGGCTAAACTCCATAAAGTGTTTTTTGCCGTCGCGACGGATCGTCAGTTTCAGCCACTTCGACAGGGCGTTGACGCAAGAAACACCGACACCGTGCAATCCACCCGAAACCTTGTAGCTGTTCTGGTTAAACTTACCGCCGGCGTGCAGAACACACATCACAATTTCAGCGGCTGAGCGCTTAGGTTCATGCTTGTCGTCAAACTTGATACCCGTCGGAATTCCGCGGCCGTTATCTTTGACCGATATCGAGTTATCGGCATGGATGGTAACGACGATATCGTCACAATGACCCGCCAAGGCTTCATCGATCCCGTTATCCACGACTTCGAACACCATGTGGTGCAAACCACTACCATCGGAGGTATCCCCGATATACATGCCAGGACGCTTACGGACTGCCTCTAGACCTTCGAGTTGTTGAATCGATGATTCGTCGTAATCTGGAACTGCGGGTGTTTTCTTTTCGGCCATCTTGTGATTTCGTAGATTGAATCTTTTGAGCGGGATTTGGTCTGGACTACGTTGACTTGAATGTCTTAAATGCGCATGGGCATAACAACGTACTTAAAGTTAGTACTCTCCGCTGGGCCAAACAACGCACTAGAGTTCGAGTCATTAAAGCGCCAGACGACTGTTTCATCAGTCACATGCCCCAGTACATCAAGCAGGTAATTAACATTGAAACCAATATCCAATCGTTCGCCGTTATAGCTGGCTTCCAGTTCTTCCTGAGCCTCTTCTTGTTCCGCGTTGGCCGCACTAATGCGCAGTGCGCCATTTTCCAGGATCAGGCGAACACCCGAAAACTTCTCATTAGAAAGAATGCGGGCACGTTGTAATGCCTGGCTAAAGGCAATACGGTTCAAGACCAGCTCTTGCGAAAAACTGGGCGGAATCACCCGGGTGTAATCCGGGAATTTGCCATCGATGAGTTTAGTGACGAACACGACATCACCGAACGAAAAACGTGCCTGATTATTTGCCAAGGTGATATTTAAGGGCTCTTCAGAATCAGCCAACAGGCGTGCCAGTTCCAGAACCGACTTACGCGGCAAAATGACTTCCTGGCGTTCCAGGCTTTCATTCGTTTCCATCTGGGCGAATGCCAGACGGTGACCATCGGTTGCAACAGAACGCAAAGCATTACCTTCAACCTGCAAAAGTAATCCATTGAGGTAATACCGCACATCCTGTGCGGCCATAGCATATTGCGTCTGACCCAGAAGATGCTTGAACGATTTCTGGGTTACGGTGAACGACACCTGATTGGCGGCGTTGAGGTTCATTTGCGGAAAATCTTCCGATGGCAGTGTTTGCAGGGTAAAGCGGCTCTTGCCGGCTTTAACGACCAGACGTTTGTCATCCAGGTCCAGACTCACCGTCGACGCCTCTGGCAGAGATCGCAGGATGTCCTGCAGCTTGCGGGCACCCACCGTTACCAATGCGTCAGTACCACCCTCCAGGAGGGTTCCTGCCGTAATCTGGATCTCGATATCTGTTGCGACCAAGGTCAGCATAGACCCCTTTTTCTCAATCAGTACATTCGACAGGATCGGCAGCGTATGACGCTTTTCGACGATACCAGCCACAGTCTGTAGAGGCGCCAGGAGTGTTTCTCTGGAGGTCTTGAATAACAACATATATAAGGTTCCTAATACGAATAAGCTCAGGTCACTTTGGTGGATAACGTGATTTTCTCACGAAAATTCATACTATTGCCGACTGTACAACCCTCAGGAAAACCCCGGGGATTGACGGTGTCCGAAACGGGGATGAAATTCCGAGTTTGGACGAAATGACGGGTTATGCACAAAACACCCACGCACTTTACAGGACTTATCCATCATCCCTTCAAGACCTGTAAGAGAACATGAATGTCGTGGTTAATTTGCTGATCTTTACCCCGGAGATCCTCAATGGTCCGTACCGCATGCAGCACTGTGGTGTGATCGCGCCCACCAAAGGATTCACCAATCATCTGGTAGCTATGCGGGGTGACTTCCTTGCACAGCCACATGGCAATCTGGCGTGGTCGAGCAATCATCCGGCTACGTTTCTTAGAGTACAAGTCCGCTACCTTCAATTTATAGTAGTCAGCGACCATTTTCTGAATATTTTCGACCGTAATTTGTCGGTTATAAGCGCCAACAATGTCTTTTAGAGCTTCTTTTGCGGTTTCTAGGGTGATTTCTCGCCCATGAAACTGCGCAAAGGCCAAAACTCGGGTCAATGCACCCTCTAATTCTCGTACATTTGACCTTAAATGCTTCGCAATAAAGAAGGCGACCTCATCCGCGATGGGTTTTCCTTCAGAATCGGCCTTCTTTTTCAGGATTGCAACCCGCATTTCGGTTTCTGGGGGTTCGATCTGAACAGTAAGCCCCCAGTCTAGGCGCGTAATTAAACGATCTTCCAGACCTTCGATCGCTTTCGGGTAGGTGTCGCAAGTGATGACGATCTGTTTTTTGGCTTCGACCAAGGCATTAAACAGGTAGAAAAACTCTTCCTGGGAACGATCCTTACCTTTTAGGAACTGCACATCATCGAGTAGCAGCAGGTCTAGAGACCGGTAATTGCGCTTAAAGCTATCAAAAGCTTTCTGTTGATAGGCGCGGACTACATCTGAGTAATAATCCTCGGCGTGCACGTAGCGCACCACTTTAGTCGGGTCTGCTGCCAGTACTGCATTGCCAATGGCATGAATCAAGTGCGTCTTACCCAAGCCTGCACCACCGTAGATAAATAGCGGGTTGTACGCGCCGCCCGGCGATTGCGAGACATTTAAACAAGCAGCACGAGCCAGTTCGTTGGCCTTACCCACCACCAGAGAATCAAAGGTGAAATGCGGCATGAGCCGCGTGCCCTGTCCATTCAGGCTACCGGTATTTTTGCGGATACCGGCCTGAGCAGCCGATTCGCGAACGTCGGCAGTTTTAAATGTCGGCACCGCGGCCATGTCGGCCGAGGCTGCGGTACCTGTTCGTTGTCCGACCAGGGTGCTGGCCGGCGGCGTTGAGCGTGTTGGTACTTGGGTCGTCGCATCGGTCGCGGCAGCGATTGCCCCGACAGACAGGATGACCGTCACTGGTTCTTTATAGAAGTCTTCAGCCAGACGCTGAAAGGTGTTCAGGTAGTTGTCGCGCACCCACTTGAGAATGAAGCGGTTGGGCGCCAAGACGATGACTTCGCCAAGCTCATTTTTATCAGCGGCTAGCTGTAACGGACGAATCCAGGTGCTGAACTGTTGGGCAGGCAATTCGCTCCCCAATTGATCAACGCAGTAATTCCAGAATGGATTCATAGTGTTATGAGACTGTTTATAAACAAAACCTCATGACACCATAAGGCATTGTGTGGATAACTTGCTGTGGATAACCCGGTTTTTTTGGGCGTTTCGCCTGTTTTTATGGGCACTAAAAACCTCATCATATCTTAAATAAACGACTTCGTGGCGAAAAAATTTAAGTTTTCCACAGTTTCTGTGGATAAGTTGATGGGCGGAAAAACCGGGTGTTCCCGTTGGCTCAAATACTCAGACGCAGAAGCTTATTGACAGTCGTAGGGAACTTGCTGTTTAATCACGGGTTTTCCGCGGCATCCGCCGCCCTTTGTTGAATTCGAATTCCGGGGAGTCCCCAACATGAAACGCACCTATCAACCATCCGTCATCCGTCGCAAGCGCACCCATGGTTTCCTCGTCCGCTCGCGTACCCGCGGTGGCCGTGCCGTTCTGGCCGCTCGTCGTGCCAAGGGTCGTCATCGCCTGGCTGTTTAAGTTTGCGTGTCCGCATGGCGGACGCACAAACCTCGCGACCGGATAACGCTGATTGATCCGGCCGGAACTAACGGTGAAAGTCTCTTTGTCTTCGTACCGTTATCGCTTTAGCAGGGCCTCCAGACTACTGAAGCCGTCCGAGTTCCAGGCGGTGTTTGATGCTCGCAAAGCTTGCCGCGGACAATGGCTGACGGTACATCGTGCCACCACCGTTGTTGCCGCAGAAGCGAACACAGGTTCGCCAGTAGAAATTTCTGAACAGATCGTTACAACGGATATAACCCGTCGATTGGGTTTAATTGTTGCCAAACGCCTGGTCCCTACGGCCGCCCGCCGTAATTTGATTCGCCGCATTCTGCGCGAATACTTTCGCACGTCACATGACGCTTTTCCTGCTGGAGACTGGATCGTCCGGCTTCACGAATCGCCGTTTCCATCGCCGGCGCGCGTCCGCAAAGGCGCAGTCTTGCCCACACGCTCGCAAATAGTTAGTGGTCTGCGCATCGATCTGACACAGGTTCTTAAACGTGTCGTCAACCAAATCCGAAAAGAGGGCGCTGCCGATGGCGCCTAAATCGGCCAAAAAAAATGTCGGATCGCGGCTTGTGGCGCTACCCGGCAGACTTGTCCAACAGGTGCTGCTGGCGCTTATTACGGTCTACCGTTACGCTCTGAGCCCGTTTCTCGGTCAACGGTGTCGATTCCATCCAAGCTGTTCTGCCTATGCCGCTGAGGCGTTGACCAAATATGGGGCGCTCCGTGGCAGTTGGCTGGCCGCAAAGCGCGTCTGTCGATGCCACCCTTTTCATCCCGGGGGACACGATCCTGTGCCCTGAATCTGGTACCCTTGCAAGCTTTATTGCGTTGCCCGTTGGTTGAGCCGACGAAAAAGCCAACGACACGCCCATTCTGTTTTTACTACGCTGGTTGAACCATGGATTACCGCCGCTTATTTTTGACCCTGATTTTCACGATTTCTGCCTTCATGCTGTGGGAGGGCTGGAGTCAGCACAAGGCAGCACAAAAAGCCGCCAATATTCAGGCCGCCGCCCAGACTGCACCCGCAGCCTCGGTCGATCTGCGTAAGGACAAAAATGCGGACAGAAATGCGGTACCGGCACGCACCGCCAATGCATCCGCTGCGGATGTTCCGGCAGCTAACGCCCCAACGATCAGGGTGACGACCGACGAATATGTCGCAACGATTAGTCTGGCTGGTGCAACAATTACCCAGCTGGATCTGACCAAGCACAAAAGCTGGGATCAGTCGGGGAATGTTGAGCTCTTCGGCAAGACGCACAACTATGTGGCGCAATCGGGTCTGATCGGCGACGGACTGCCGAATCACAAGACGCTGTGGCGTCAGGTGTCTTCGGGTACTGAAATGAAGGCCGGACAAAACACCCTGGATGTCGTTTTTGACACCGATGGCGGCAAGGTCAGCAAAACATTGACCTTCAAGCGCGGCGATTATGGCATTGATGTGACTTACAAATTGAAGGGTATTGCGGCCGATAAGGCCGACGCGTACTTCCAGTTGGTTCGTGACGACAAGGCACCGGCCGGTGACCCGAACATGGTGAGTGTGTTTACCGGTCCTGCGTTCTACACCGACGCCCAGAAGTTCAACAAGATCAATTTTGCTGACATTGCTGACGGTAGCGCCAAATTTGAAAAGAGTGCCGATAACGGCTGGGTTGCCATGATCCAGCATTATTTCGTCACGGCATTCTTGCCTGCTGCCGGAACGCCGCGGGAGTTCTACGCCCGTCAGGTGGAGCCCGGTGTCTTTGCCGCTGGGGTGATTGTCCCGATGCCGGCTTCAGAAAACGGCGTAAGCACGCTAACCGTGCCGCTTTATGCGGGTCCGCAAGAACACAGCACACTGGAAAAAGTGGCTCCGGGCTTTGATCTCGTGGTGGACTATGGTTGGCTAACGGTACTGGCCGCACCGATCTTCTGGGTGCTCGAATGGCTCGAAAAGCTCACGGGTAATTGGGGTTGGGCAATCGTGGTGCTGACCATTCTGCTCAAGCTCATCTTCTTCCCACTATCGGCCGCCAGTTATAAATCGATGGCGCGCATGCGTACCGTCACGCCGCGACTTATGGCGCTCAAAGAGCGTTATGGTAACGATAAGCAGAAGTTGAACCAGGAAATGATGGATCTCTACCGCAAGGAAAAGATCAATCCGCTGGGTGGCTGTCTGCCGATTCTGGTGCAGATCCCGGTCTTTATCGCGCTGTACTGGGTGCTGCTGGGCGCCGTGGAAATGCGTGATGCCCCGTGGGTCGGTTGGATTCATGATCTGACGCAACCGGACCCTTTCTATATCCTGCCGGCCATCATGATGGCCACCATGCTGTTCCAGGTGAAGTTGAACCCGACACCGCCGGATCCGATCCAGGCAAAGATCATGTGGATCATGCCGATTGGTTTCGGGGTCATGTTCTTCTTTTTCCCGGCCGGTTTGGTGTTGTACTGGACCGTGAACAACATCCTGTCGATTGCACAGCAGTGGGCGATCAACCGCAAGATCGAAGCGGCCAAGCACAGTCATCGTTAAGATGAAGACACCACCCATCGCGGCCATCGCCACGGCGCCGGGTCGCGGTGGCGTGGGTATCGTCCGATTGTCGGGCGCGGGACTACATGGCTGGATCGAACCGCTGACCGGTAAGGTGCCTTCACCCACGTTTGCGACACCGCGTGCCGCTACCCGCACCCCGTTTATCGACACCGCCGGTCAAGCCATAGACGAAGGCCTGCTGATTTATTTTGCGGGACCCCATTCGTTTACCGGCGAAGACGTTATCGAACTGCATGGCCATGGCGGTCCGGTCGTCATGCAGCTGTTGCTGGCACGCTGTTTGGATCTGGGTGCACGTCTCGCCGAACCCGGTGAGTTCACACGCCGTGCTTTCATCAACGGCAAGCTGGATTTGGCGCAGGCCGAAGCCGTCGCCGATCTCATCAACGCCTCAACTGCCACCGCCGCACGCTCGGCCCTTCGCTCGCTACAGGGCGACTTTTCCCGTGCTATTGATGCGCTGATCCAGCCGCTGATCGAACTGCGGGCACTCACGGAAGCCACGCTCGATTTTCCGGAGGAAGAAGTCGACTTCCTCAAAAGCATTCAGGCCGAAGCCCGTTTGCAGAACATCCACCAAGCACTCACAAAGGTTCAGGCGAGCGCCCGCCAGGGCAAGCTATTGCAGGACGGCCTCACCGTCGTGCTGATTGGCCAGCCAAACGTGGGCAAGTCCTCATTGCTCAACGCGCTCGCTGGTGAAGACCTCGCCATCGTCACGCCGGTCGCCGGCACCACACGCGATGTCGTGCGGGCGCATCTGCAAATCGAGGGTGTGCCACTGCATGTGATCGATACTGCCGGGCTGCATGAGACCAGTGACGAAGTGGAGCGTCTCGGCATCGAGCGTACATGGCGAGAAATCGAGAAAGCGGATGTCGCGGTATTGCTTACCGACGCACAGCACGGACTCACGCAGGCGGAGCAAGCCATCATCGACCGCTTACCGAAGGGGATGACGCGTGTGACGGTACAGAACAAGATCGATCTGGGTGTGGCAGCCGACACGGTAGAAGCGTTACAGATCTCGGCAAAAACTGGCATTGGCATTGATGCACTGCGCGCAAAACTATTAGAAATCGCCGGCTGGCAGCCCGGCGAAAGTCTCTACATCGCGCGTGAGCGCCACCTGCGTGCACTTGCCGAAGCCGAGGTCCATTTGGCAACGGCCGCGATCGCCCTGCCTGCGCTGGAAATATTTGCCGAAGAACTGCGGCTGGCACACAATGCATTACAAAGCGTTACCGGCGAGTACACGCCGGATGACTTGCTCGGCGATATTTTTTCGAAGTTCTGTATCGGTAAATAGTCATGGCCTGGATTGTTACCAAATATCTGATCACTGCCGGTGTCGTCGTGCTGATTTCCGAAGTGGCTAAGCGCAGCGACAAGTTGGGTGGGCTGATTGCGGCGCTACCAATGGTCACCTTTCTCGCGCTGATCTGGCTGTATATTGAAAAGCAACCGATCGAAAAGATTTCCAACCATGCTTGGTATACGTTCTGGTACGTGGTGCCCACATTACCGATGTTTCTGGCGTTTCCGTTTCTGCACGAGCGTATTGGTTTCTGGCCAACGCTGGCTGCCAGCGCGCTGATTACGATCGTTTGCTTTGTGGTTTTTGCGACCATCGTGAAGCATTTCGGCATCGAACTTCTGTAAGGACTGTTATGAGACGTTGGTTGTTGGTTCTGGGTCTCGCCTCGCTGTTGAATGGTTGCGCACCCTCACTCTTTCCCGTCGAGATGCCGGTGACGGCATCGTTATCGGATTCGGGGGGTACGGCGTCGCTGATTCCTTATCAACCTTTGGTCGTTCGCTTGCCGACCAATCCGAGTACGGGGTATGTCTGGTCTTACGTGTTGGCCGGCGATGATGTGCTGCATTTGGAGTCTGTTTCTGGTGAGGCGCCAGCGCCGGATGGCATGGTGGGTGTGCCCGGGTTGGAGGTCTGGTCTTTCCGCGCCCAGGGCGCGGGCAGTGCGGTGTTGACCTATGTGTATGCACGACCGTGGGAGAAAAACGCTCTTCCCGCCAAGACCTTTACGTTGCGGGTTGAGGTCAACCCTGCGCAGTGAGCCAAGCCAGCGCACCGCGGCCGGCTTGTCGCCCCGTAGCGAAACAAGCGGTGAGCAAATAACCCCCGGTGGGGGCTTCCCAATCCAACATTTCGCCGGCGACAAAGACCCCCGGCTTAGCGGTGAGCATAAGGTTGGTGTCGAGATTGTTGAAACGGACACCGCCTGCGCTACTGATCGCCTCATCGATGGGGCGGGTGGCGTGTACCGTGATGGGTAAGGCCTTGATTGTTGCGGCCAGGGTTTTAAGATCGTTGATCCGTTCTTTGCCGAGCACCTCATAAACCAGTGCCGTTTTAGCCGCACTCAAACCCAGGGCAGATTTGAGCGTGCTTGATAGCGATTTGCTGCCGCGTCGGCAGAGTAAGTCCAGCGTTTGTTCGGCGCTGCGATTTGGCGTCAGATCGAGGTGAAATGTAGCACTCCCAGTGGCGTTGATGGTTTCACGCAATGGTCGTGACAATGCATAGATCAGACT
>VEQD01000007.1:37012-49461 GCA_018883385.1 Rhodocyclaceae bacterium
GAGCTACCGACAAAGGTTTCGATGCCGAGATCGTGTGCCCAACGCCTCAGATCATCGGGCGCAAACTGATTCAAGCTCGGTTGCAGTGCTTCAAGTTCTGGCCCGTAACGTTCGCAGAAATTTTTGGCAGGTTCGCTATGCGTGATATTCAGACCGCCGATGCCGGCCAGCAAAAATTTGCGACCCACCGAGGGCATGGCGTCAAAGACATCGACGGCAAGACCCGCTTGGCTGAGCACCTCGGCAGCCATGAGGCCAGCCGGACCGCCACCAATAACGGCGGCGCGTTTGGCAGAAAAAATGGCGGCAGACGCACTCATACCGCCATTTTACGCTGCGAAGGCATTGACCTCAGGCCGGCGCAGAGCTCCGGATCAGGTAGTCAAACGCCCCAAGAGATGCCTTGGCGCCCTCACCCATGGCGATGATGATCTGTTTGTAGGGCACGGTCGTACAGTCGCCGGCCGCGAAGATACCTGTGGCCGACGTTTGGCCATGGCTATCAACCTCGATCTCGCCCGTCTTCGACAGATTGAGTGTGCCCTTCAGCCAGTCCGTGTTGGGCAACAAACCGATCTGGACGAAGATGCCTTCAAGTTCGACACGAATGTCTTCGCCGTTTTCACGGTTCTTGTAGACCAGTCCGTTGACTTTGTTGCCATCGCCCAGCACTTCCAGGGTTTGTGCATTCTTCAGAATGACCACGTTGGGGAGACTAACCAGTTTACGTTGCAGCACCGCATCGGCGCGCAGTTCGGCACCGAACTCGATAAGGGTTACATGACCGACAATGCCGGCCAGGTCGATGGCGGCCTCGACCCCGGAGTTTCCACCGCCAATCACGGCAACACGCTTGCCTTTGAAGAGCGGACCATCACAGTGCGGGCAATAGGCAACGCCTTTACCCCGGTACTCCAGTTCACCAGGGACGTTCAATTCACGCCAGCGGGCACCGGTGGAAATGATGACGCTCTTGGCTTGTAAGACGGCTCCGCTGGCGGTGCGGACTTCGGCATAGCCACCCGCTTCGAGGGCGGGAGTCAATGCCGCGGCTCGTTGCAGGTTCATGATATCGACATCGTAAGACTTCACGTGCTGTTCCAGCTGCGCCACCAGCTTTGGCCCCTCGGTCTCTTGGACCGAAATGAAGTTTTCGATGCCCAGTGTATCCATGACCTGCCCGCCAAAGCGTTCGGCCAGGATGCCGGTGCGAATACCTTTGCGGGCAGCGTAAACCGCTGCGGCCGAACCGGCCGGGCCACCGCCGACGATCAGCACATCATAGGGTGCCTGAGCGCTGATCTTTTCAGCCTCCCGGGCTGCCGCACCGGTGTCGAGCTTGGCGAGGATCTCTTCAATGGTCATGCGGCCAGCGCCGAATTCCTGGCCATTCAGGAACACCGTGGGTACAGCCATGATCTGTCGCGTCTCGACAATCTCCTGGAACATACCGCCATCAATCATGGTGTGTTGAACGCGCGGGTTCAAAGCGGCCATGAGATTGAGCGCTTGAACGACATCCGGACAGTTGTGACAGCTGAGCGAGATGAAGGTCTCGAATTGGTAATTGCCAGGCAGGTTGCGAATCTGTTCAATGACACTGGCGTCGACTTTGGGGGGATAACCGCCCATCTGCAGTAAGGCCAGAACGAGCGAGGTAAATTCATGCCCCATGGGCAGTCCAGCAAAGCGGGCAATACCGCGCTCACCGGCGTGATTGAGTGGGGCCACGCGAAAAGACGGCTTCAGTTCGGCATCATTGGTCTCAACGATGCTCACGCTATCGGAGAGTGCGTCAATTTCGTTGACCAGTTCACGCATTTGCGCCGAAGCATCGCTATTGTCCAGCGACGTCATGATCTGGATCGGCTGCTCGAGCCGTTGAAGGTAAGCTTTGAGTTGTTCCTGGATGTTTGCGTCAAGCATGTTGTGCTCCTGAGTATTTCTTCGTCGCCGTCATTGCATGGCCAAGAAGCAAAAGCGTGCCTGATTTCAGACAAAGCGCGCCCTAATCGCTGCTTGGCGATGCAATTACAATTTTTAAAGGTACCCGGAGCTTAAGCTCCGGGTGTTCTCTGTTGCGGCTGTTTCTAGTCCGCGAAACGCACAGCCTGATTTAGATCTTGCCAACCAGATCCAGCGACGGTGCCAGTGTCTTCTCGCCTTCTTTCCACTTGGCTGGGCAAACTTCGCCTGGGTGCGAGGCGGTGTACTGGGCAGCTTTCAGCTTACGCAGCGTTTCACCCACATCGCGGGCGATTTCGTTCGAGTGGATTTCGGCCGTTTTGATCATGCCATCCGGGTTGATGATGAACGTACCGCGCAGGGCGAGGCCCTCTTCTGGAATATGCACACCAAAGGCGTTAGTCAGTTGATGCGTTGGGTCACCGATCAGCGGGAACTTGGCCTTGCCCACTGCTGGTGAGGTTTCATGCCACACCTTGTGCGAGAAGTGCGTGTCGGTGGTGATGATGTATACCTCGGCGCCCGCCTTTTGGAATTCGGCGTAGTGATCAGCAGCATCTTCGATTTCAGTTGGGCAGTTGAACGTAAAGGCGGCCGGCATAAAAATCAGCACGGACCACTTGCCCTTCAGGCTGGCATCCGACACTTCAATGAACTCGCCCTTGCCGGAGCGGTTGACGAAGGCTTGAGTCTTGAACGGTTGAACGTGGGTGTTAATCAACGACATGGTGTTGCTCCTGGTTTGTGTTTCAAGATGTTTGACAAAGGGGAATGTCTTTTCGACCCCTCGAAGTTTAGGGGCGTCCAGACGATAAATCCAATTGATTGTTACTAACTATGAGTTAGCTAAAAGCTATGGGAGGGCCTGGCAGTTTTGGCGATTTTGGTAGGAAATTCCCTGAGAAATCAAACGAAAAGCCCCAGAAAGCACCACCAAACCCGCAGTCTTTCGCTAAAATTACCCCCCTTTTGTAGCGCGCAGTTCAATCTGCCAAAGGCAGTCGATGGAATTTCCGGATCATTTCGATGTGATTGTGGTGGGTGGTGGCCATGCGGGCACCGAGGCCGCGCTGGCTTCGGCGCGCACGGGCGCTCGCACCCTGCTGCTGACGCACAGCATGGAAACGCTTGGGGTTATGAGCTGCAACCCATCGATTGGCGGCATCGGCAAAGGCCATCTGGTTAAAGAAGTGGATGCCCTGGGGGGTGCCATGGCGGCCGCTACGGACGAGGCGGGTATCCAGTTCCGTATTCTTAATGCCTCAAAGGGCCCGGCCGTCCGCGCGACGCGTGCCCAAGCAGACCGGGTGCTTTATAAGCAGGCGATCCGTCGCCGGCTCGAAAACCAGCCGAACCTGACGATTTTTGCCCAGGCTTGCGATGATCTGATCATGGACGGCGATCGCGTCGTGGGCGCCGTGACGCAACTCGGCATCCGCTTTCAGGCAGGCGCAGTGGTATTGACTGCCGGCACGTTTCTAAACGGCCTTATTCACGTGGGTTTGCAGAACTATTCCGGTGGTCGCATGGGCGATCCGCCGTCGGTCTCGTTGGCGGCACGCCTGCGTGAGCTGAGGCTGCCGCAGGGTCGCTTGAAAACCGGCACGCCCCCCCGCCTAGACGGCAAGACCATCGATTTTTCGGTGATGCAAACGCAGCACTCGGATGACCCGATCCCGGTGTTTTCGTTTCTGGGTAATGCCGCGCAACACCCGCAGCAACTGCCCTGCTGGGTGACCGATACGAATGAGCGTACCCACGAGATTATCCGCAATAACCTCGACCGCTCACCGATGTATACAGGGGTCATCGAGGGTGTCGGCCCGCGATATTGCCCGTCCATTGAGGACAAGATCCACCGCTTTGCCGACAAGGTCAGCCATCACGTGTTTCTGGAGCCAGAAGGTCTAGATACCCATGAGATCTATCCGAACGGGATTTCGACGTCTCTGCCCTTTGATGTGCAGCTGCAGATTGTGCGCTCGATCCGCGGCATGGAGCAGTGCCACATCCTGCGCCCCGGCTACGCCATTGAATATGATTATTTTGATCCGCGTGGCTTGAAAGCGTCGCTGGAAACCAAGGCGATTAGCGGTCTGTTTTTTGCCGGTCAGATCAATGGGACGACTGGCTACGAAGAGGCGGCAGCGCAAGGCCTGCTGGCTGGGCTCAATGCGGCGCGTCATACCCGGGGTGAAGTGGCCTGGTGCCCGCGCCGCGATGAATCCTACTTGGGTGTGTTGGTCGATGACCTCATTACCCGCGGCGTGAGCGAGCCCTACCGCATGTTTACCAGTCGCGCCGAATATCGATTGAGCCTCCGCGAGGACAATGCCGACTTGCGTTTGACCGAGATCGGTCGCGATATGGGATTGGTCGACGATGTGCGTTGGGCGGCTTTCTGCAGTAAACGCGAGGCGATTGAGCAAGAACTTCAGCGATTACGCGGCCTTCGTGTCAATCCGGTAAAGATTGCTAACGCGCTGATCGAACCCGCGTTGGGTAAACCGTTGGAGCGGGAATCGACGATGTTCGAACTGCTGCGACGCCCTGATACAACGCACCTCGGTTTGCAGCGCATGGCCGAGCAAGCGGGGTTGGCCGAAGCGGTATCGCTGGTGCCCGAGGTGGTGGAACAGGTCGAGATTCAGGCCAAGTACCAGGGCTATATCGATCGCCAGCGGGACGAAGTGGCGCGCCAGGCGGCCTACGAAACGCTCGCCCTGCCGGACAGCCTGGACTATACCGACGTGGTTGGCCTGTCGCGCGAGGTCTGCCAGAAGTTGCAGATGCATCGCCCGCAAACGCTGGGTCAGGCGGCGCGTATCCAGGGGGTCACCCCGGCGGCCATTGGCTTGCTCCTGGTACACCTAAAGCGCTTGGGTGTGGCGTTGGGCGCGGCGCTGTGAGCGAGTTTGCCAACACGCGCCAATCCGAAATCGCACAGTTGCTGGCGGGCGCTGTCCAGATGGGTGTGGCGCTCAGCGAAGCGCAAGCCGGCAAGTTGCTTGATTACTTGGATTTGCTGCAGAAGTGGAATAAGGCCTACAACCTAACAGCGGTACGCGAACGCTCGGCGATGCTGACGCAGCACCTGCTGGATTCGCTGGCGATCGTGCCGCATTTGCCGCCAGGCGATTTGCTCGATGTGGGCAGCGGCGGCGGCCTCCCGGGGATACCGCTGGCGATTGTGCAGCCGGAACGCTCGATGACCCTCATCGACACGGTGGGCAAAAAGGTCGCTTTCCTTAAGCAGGCCGCTATGACCTTGGGGTTGAAGAATCTCAACGCGGTGTCCGACCGGATCGAAAGCTGGGCGTTACCGGCGAACCAGGCGGGCGGTTTTGCACTCATTACGGCGCGCGCTTATGCCACTTTAGCCACTTTGACGGGGCAAACCCGGCGTCTTCTGGCAGAAAAAGGCGGGTGGTACGCCATGAAAGGTGTCTTTCCGGACGCCGAACTGGCAGAATTACCCTCTGATGTCGCAATCAAGGCGGTCATTCCGCTGCGAGTACCCGATCTGGGGGCGGAGCGGCATCTGGTGGTCATGGTGCCGACCGCGCCGAATTTAAAAACTCATTAAATAGCTTTAACAAAGGCGCAGCATGCGTATTCTGGCGATTACCAATCAAAAAGGCGGCGTGGGTAAAACCACATCGGCAGTGAACCTGAGTGCGGCTCTGGCCAAGCTGGGTAAACGGGTGCTGCTCATCGACCTGGATCCGCAGGGCAATGCCACCACAGGCTGCGGCATCGTCAAGACCGATGCGCTGCCAACGGTCTATCAGCTGCTGCTGGGCGACACCACCCTGGGCGGTGCCATCCTCAAAACCGAATTCGGTTTTGACATTCTGCCGGCCAACCGCGAGCTGGCCGGGGCCGAGATCGAGCTCATAGAACTCGATGGTCGCGAGCAACGCCTGAAGGATGCATTGGCCACCGTGACGGATCAATATGATTATGTGCTGATTGACTGTCCGCCCGCATTAAATATGCTGACGGTGAATGCGCTGGTCGCCTCGCAGTCGGTCATGATCCCCATGCAGTGCGAGTATTACGCGCTTGAGGGCTTGTCGGATCTGGTGGAAACCCTGCGCAAGGTGCGCGGCAACCTCAACCCGAATCTGGAAATCGAAGGATTGCTGCGCACGATGTACAACGCGCAGAACACGCTGACCCAACAAGTGTCGGACGAATTGATGAATCACTTTGGCGACAAGGTGTACGAAACAATCATTCCCCGCAATGTGCGCCTGGCCGAAGCGCCATCACATGGCAAACCCGCTACCGCTTACGATGCGGCCTCCAAAGGTGCGCAGGCCTATGTAGCGTTGGCCGAAGAGCTGCTGGTTCGCCACGGCAAGGCCGCGGCCTAATCGAGAGCGAGAGTCGAAGTCATGAACGCAAAGAAACAAACGCGGGGCCTGGGCCGCGGCTTGGATGCGCTGCTCGGCGGTTCGAAGCCGACCGCAGCAGATAAAGCACCGGCGGATAAAGCCACAGCTGCATCGCCGGAAGTGCCGCGCACGCTGCCCGTTAAAGATCTGCAACCGGGCAAGTACCAGCCGCGCACGCGTATGGATGAAGTGAGCCTCAATGAACTCGCAGCATCGATTGCGGCGCAAGGTCTGGTGCAGCCGATCATCGTGCGCCCGCTGGGTGCG
Source organism: Rhodocyclaceae bacterium (assembly GCA_018883385.1). Lineage (GTDB taxonomy): Bacteria > Pseudomonadota > Gammaproteobacteria > Burkholderiales > Rhodocyclaceae > Fluviibacter. Next base: position 43,645 of record VEQD01000007.1, read on the forward strand.
GGCGCATCGACCCCCTATGAAATTATCGCCGGCGAACGTCGCTGGCGCGCCTCGCAGATCGCCGGGCTGAAAGAGGTGCCGGTGCACGTGCACCACATCGCTGACGAAGCGGCGTTGGCCATGGCGCTCATCGAAAACATCCAGCGCGAAGACTTGAACCCGCTCGAAGAGGCGCAGGGGTTGCGTCGCCTGATCGACGAATTTCAGCTCACACACCAAGAAGCGGCCGAGGCCGTAGGGCGTTCACGCTCAGCGGCAAGCAATTTGCTCCGACTTCTGGAGCTGGCGCCCCCCGTGCAGGATCTGTTGATGCACGGTCGCTTAGATATGGGCCATGCCCGCGCACTGTTGGCGCTGACTGGAGGCGACCAGGTTGCTGTGGCGCAACAAGTTGTTTTGAAGAGTCTGTCGGTGCGTGAAACCGAAGAATTGGTTCGCCGCCGTCAGAGCGCCAAACCCACGCCCAAGGCGGGTGGCATGGCCGCAAAGGTGGGTAACGCCGATGTCGCCCGCCTATCCGAGCGACTGGCGGATGCGTTGGGTGCCGCCGTTGCGATTTCGGCCAACAAGCGCGGCGCCGGCAAGATCACCATCAACTTTGACAGCCTTGATCAACTCGATGGGCTGATTGAGCGTTTTTCTGATTGACGGCCGCAAAAGCTGGTCGTATAGTGACGGGGTTTGAAGGCGCCTGGTTAGGCACAGCACATAACGCGATGAGGTCACGGTGTTTCGAGTAATACGCCTGCAACTGATCGCAATAATCATAGCTGTGAGTCTGGCCGGGTTGCTTGAAGGGGGACGTGGCAGCATTTCTGCCGCGATCGGAGGAGGGGCGGTGTTACTACCCAATTTTCTGTTCGCGCTGAGATTGATGGCAGCGTCGGCCAATCGCGCGTCTGTCGCGACGGCCGGACTGTTTATCGTCTACGAATTCCTCAAGCTTGCCCTCACACTGGTTTTGTTGGCGGTTGCCATCGCGCTGTATGCGGACCTGAACTGGCCCAGTATGCTGCTGAGTATGGCGATCACCTTGCAGGTCAATTTTTTAGCATTGGCGAAAAGAACCTGAGATGGCGACTGAAAACGTAGCGAACGCAGCGGCCCACAGCGGCCCGACCCAGGGTGAATACATCGTTCACCACCTGACGCACCTGAATAGCACGGGTGAGGCTCAGAAATCGATCGTCGACTGGTCGGTGATCAATCTTGACTCTTTTGTTTTTTCGACCGCGCTCGGCATCATCACCGTGCTGCTGCTCTGGTTTGTTGCCAGCCGCGCCACAGCCGGTGTGCCGGGTCGCTTACAAGCGGCCATCGAAGTACTGGTCGAAATGGTGGCGGATCAGGCCAAAGGCATCATCCATGATGCCAAGTCGCGTCTTTTTGTCGCACCGTTGGCGCTGACCGTGTTTGTCTGGATCTTCTTCATGAACGCCATGGATCTGCTGCCGCTCGACGTGCTGCCGAAGCTGTGGGAAGGCTACTATGCCGCTTCCGGTCATGACCCGCACCATGCCTATCTGCGTATCGTGCCGTCAGCCGACTTGAACATTACGCTGGCCATGGCTCTGGGCGTGCTTAGCGTTTGCATTTACTACAATATCAAAATCAAGGGCATTGGCGGCTGGGTGCACGAGCTATTTGCCGCACCCTTCGGTTCACACCCGGTTCTGGCGCCGATCAACTTCCTGATGCAGATGATCGAATTCGCTGCTAAAACTATTTCGCACGGCATGCGGTTGTTCGGCAACATGTATGCAGGCGAGCTCGTGTTCATGCTGATTGCCCTGATGGGTGCGGCTTGGGCCGGAACGCATTCGCTGTCGGGTGGCCTGCTGTTTGCAGGGCACGTGATCGCGGGTTCGATCTGGGCGATCTTCCACATTCTGATTATTACGCTGCAAGCATTCATCTTTATGATGCTGACGCTGGTGTACGTTGGTCAGGCTCACGAGTCGCACTAATCCTTTCTGTAGTACCTTTCACTTTCGTTGTTTTTTAACCCCGCTGTTCTTATCCCTTTCAAGGAGTCGTCATGGAACAAATCCTCGGTCTAGTTGCTCTGGCTTCCGGCCTCATCATCGGTCTTGGTGCTATTGGTGCCTGTATCGGTATCGGCATCATGGGTTCGAAGTACCTCGAAGCTTCGGCACGTCAGCCTGAACTGATGAACGAACTGCAAACCAAGATGTTCCTGCTCGCCGGTCTGATCGACGCCGCATTCCTGATCGGTGTTGGTATCGCGATGATGTTCGCATTCGCAAACCCGTTCGTGCTGAAGTAATCCTGAACAACCTTTTTCAGGAGGGCTCGTAGCGTGAATCTAAACGCAACATTATTCGCCCAGCTCATCGTTTTCTTCATACTTGTATGGTTCACGATGAAGTTTGTCTGGCCGCCGATCACGAAGGCGCTGGATGACCGTGCGAAAAAAATCGCTGACGGCCTGGCCGCAGCAGAACGTGGCAAGCATGAGCTAGAGCTCGCCAGCAAGCGTTCCGCTGAGGTTGTGCGTGAAGGCAAAGAAAAGTCGGCAGACGTCCTGGCAACCGCTGAAAAGCGCGCTGTCCAGATCATTGAAGATGCCAAGGCCCAGGCCAAGGTTGAAGCGGATCGTATCGTTGCGGCTGCTCGTGCTGACGTCGAACAGGAAGTCGTTCGCGCCCGCGAACAGCTTCGTGATCAAGTCGCTGCACTGGCTGTCGCAGGTGCTGAGAAGATTCTCCGTAAGGAGATCAACGCAGGCGCTCACGCGGATATCCTGGTTGCCATCAAGCAAGGTCTGTAACAAATGGCTGAATCCCTCACCGTAGCCCGTCCTTACGCCGAAGCGGTTTTTCGCCTCGGTCGTGAGTCAAGCAAGTTGGCCGACTGGAGTGGTTGGCTGGGTCGCCTGTCGCTGATTGCCAATGAATCGGCAATGCAGGACTGCTTCGGCAACCCGAAGCTGAGCTCCCGCCAAGTCACCGACCTGGTGGTGGGCGTGCTGGGGGTCGAAGCCCCGCAGGCGCTGTCACGTTTCATTGAGGTGCTTGCCGAAAACGGGCGCCTGGCCCTGCTTCCCGAAATCCAGTCTCTTTTCGAAGAGCTGAAGTCGGAAGAAGAAGGTGTCAAGGAAGCGCACATCGTCAGTGCCTTCCCGATGGATGATGCCCAGGTTAAGCAGGTCGTGCCTGTACTGGAACAGCATTTCTCTTCAAAGCTCAAGCCGCGCGTTACCGTGGATCCGTCGCTGATTGGCGGTATCAAGGTTGAAGTCGGTGACGAGGTGTTTGACGCCTCCGTGCGTGGCCAGCTCGACGCAATGGCTGTCGCGTTAAAGAACTAGGAGTTTTCTAAATGCAACTGAATCCTTCCGAGATCAGCGAGCTGATCAAGAGCAAGATTGAGAACCTGAACCTGGGCGCAGAAACCCGGACTCAGGGTACGGTCGTATCGGTTACTGACGGCATCTGCCGCGTTCACGGTCTGGAAGACGTGATGCAGGGCGAAATGCTCGAGTTCCCGGGCGGCATCATGGGGATGGCCCTGAACCTCGAGCGCGACTCTGTCGGTGCCGTGGTGCTGGGTGAATACGAAAACATTTCGGAAGGCGATACCGTCAAGTGCACGGGCCGCATTCTGGAAGTGCCGGTCGGTCCGGAGCTGAAGGGCCGTGTCGTTAACGCCCTGGGCCAGCCGATCGACGGCAAAGGTCCGCTGGGCAACAAGCTGACCGACAAGATTGAGAAAGTCGCACCGGGCGTAATCTGGCGTAAGTCGGTGTCACAACCGCTGCAAACTGGTGTGAAGGCGATTGACGCCATGGTGCCAATCGGCCGTGGTCAGCGCGAGCTGATCATTGGTGACCGTCAGACGGGTAAAACGGCTGTCGCTGTTGACACCATCCTGAACCAAAAGGGTCAGGGCGTTACCTGTATCTACGTGGCTGTCGGCCAGAAGGCTTCGACCATCGCCAACGTGGTGCGCACGCTGGAAGAGCACGGCGCGCTGGAATACACCATCGTTGTCGCCGCGACCGCTTCGGATCCGGCCGCGATGCAGTTCATTGCACCGTACGCCGGTTGCACGATGGGCGAATACTTCCGTGACATCGGTGAAGACGCCCTGATCATTTATGACGATTTGACCAAGCAAGCTTGGGCCTATCGCCAGATCTCACTGCTGCTGCGTCGTCCGCCGGGCCGCGAAGCTTATCCGGGTGACGTGTTCTATCTGCACTCGCGTCTGCTCGAGCGTGCTGCTCGCGTCAGCGAAGAGTACGTCGAGAAGCTGACCAATGGCGCCGTCAAGGGCAAGACTGGTTCGCTGACTGCGCTGCCGGTGATTGAAACCCAGGCCGGTGACGTTTCAGCCTTCGTGCCGACCAACGTGATTTCGATTACCGATGGTCAGATCTTCCTCGAAACCGACCTCTTCAACGCAGGTATCCGTCCGGCCATTAACGCCGGTATCTCGGTGTCGCGCGTGGGTGGTGCTGCTCAGACCAAGATCATCAAAAAGCTGTCGGGCGGTATTCGTACCGACCTCGCCCAGTATCGTGAACTGGCTGCCTTTGCGCAGTTTGCCTCGGATCTGGACGATGCAACCCGTAATCAGCTCGAGCGTGGTCGCCGCGTTGTGGAAGTATTGAAGCAGCCGCAGTACGAGCCGCTGAGCATCTCGAAGCAAGCCGTGGTGCTCTACACGATCACCCGTGGCTACGCCGATGATGTCGAAGTGCCGCGCGTTCTGGAATTTACGCGTAGCCTGATCAGCGACATCGAACACAAGAACGCTGCCCTGATGCAAAAGATGGAGCAGACCAAAGATCTGGACGCTGATTCGGAGAAAGCACTCGTTGCTGCCATCGAAGCATTCAAGTCTGCTTGGGTTTGATCTAGGAGAGCGCCATGCCAAGCGGCAAGGAAATCCGTACTAAGATCAAAAGCGTAGAAAATACGCGGAAGATCACCAAAGCCATGGAAATGGTGGCGGCATCCAAAATGCGCAAAGCGCAGGAACGGATGCTCAAAGCCCGTCCCTATGGCGAAAAGATCCGCCGCGTTGCCGCGAACCTCTCGCATGCGCTATCAGAGTACCGCCATCCGTTCCTCGAGAAGCGTGACCAGATCAAAAAGGTCGGCATCATTCTCGTGACATCGGACAAAGGTCTCTGCGGCGGCCTGAACACCAACGTGCTGCGTCAGCTCGTCAATAAAATGCGCGAGCTTGATGGCAAGAACGTCAAGGTTCAGGTGACGGCGATTGGTAGCAAAGGTCTCGCATTCCTCCAGCGCAACGGCGCAGAAATCGTGTCGGATGTCGTCGGTATGGGCGACAACCCGCACATTGATAGCCTCATCGGGCCGATCAAGGTGCAGATTGATGCCTTCAACGCCGGTGAAATCGATGAACTGCACATCGCCTACACACGCTTCGTAAACACGATGCGTCAGGAGCCGGTGGTGGAGCAGCTGCTGCCCCTGTCGGGTGACGCTGTCGGTTCTGCCCAAACAAGCTGGGACTATGTTTACGAGCCGGATGCCAAGTCCGTGATCGATGATCTGCTGGTGCGTTATCTCGAGGCGCTGGTTTACCAGTCCGTCGCCGAGAACATCGCGTCAGAACAAAGTGCGCGGATGGTGGCCATGAAGGCTGCTTCCGATAATGCCAAAAACGTGATCGAAGAGCTGAAGCTGGTCTATAACAAGACCCGCCAGGCAGCGATTACGAAAGAGCTGTCCGAGATCGTCAGCGGCGCAGCAGCGGTTTGATTTTTTTAGATTAGGGATATAACGATGAGTCAAGGAACAGTCGTTCAGTGCATTGGTG
>VEQD01000008.1:0-43766 GCA_018883385.1 Rhodocyclaceae bacterium
TACTCCAGGCGCGAATGCGCCAAAGCCCGAACGAGCGTCCCCGCAGGTCAGGGCAATTCATAAACGCTAAGAGGAGTGATCAGATGGCCAATGGCGATCCGAAGCCGCTCACCCGCAGCAGATGGAATCCGAATGGCCGGTCTCCGGGCTCGCGCGGGGCAGGACAATCCTGCCGAACGTGCCGCCTTCCCAGATCCGAAGATCCAGTGGCATGAGGCACGACACAGCGCTTACCGTTGCGGGGGCAGCACCGGGATGGCAATTACTTGCGTCACCGGTTTCCCGTTTCACTTTGCAGCAGTCTCACTCCTGCAAAGCACCGTTCGGAAGGCTCCGTCACTTTCGTGTTGGAACGAGGGGTATTGTAACACTTAGTGCGGCGCAGCATCGCCAATTGTCTGAATATCATCGGTTTAATCGCTGCAGTGTTGACCCTGAGCCCGACGCATCCTATAGTTCGCGCCATGGATCACACTATTTCCCTACTAGAACAAAAGCTGGATCAGCTGCTTGCGCTCCTTGAAAGATCCCGTGCGCAGAACGGTGATTTGCGCGCGCGTCTGACGGCGACTGAAGCACGCAGCGAGCAGCTTGAAATCCAAATGAACGCTGCGCGCAACAAGCTTGAGCAGATGGTGGCCCATCTGCCGGAAACGGCGAACCTGTCATGAGTACAGTGAATCACCTGGATGTCATCCTGTTTGGCCGCGAATATCGCCTGGCCTGCCCACCAGAGCAACAAGCGGCTCTCCATGCCGCGGTGTCACTGGTCGACGCCAAGATGCAGGAAGTCGCCAGCAAGGGGCGCCAGGTTTCTACAGAGCGGGCTGCGATTATGGCGGCGCTCACGCTGGCACACGACCTACTCGAGATGCAACAATTTGGCACGGCCAGACCAGTAACAACAGTTGACAGCGGCGAAACGAAGCGTAAAGTCGAACGCATGGTTCAACGCGTTGATGCGGCGATTGAAACGCATCAAAACGCGCTGTTCTAAGTTCTTTAAGTTTTCTATGCCCCGAGCGGCGCAAGCATCTTGCGTTTGCTTGAACCAATGCTTATAGCAATGGTCGGCGACCATGAAACCGCTGTTGTGATCGCCCCTTGCGGGTGAGCCTGATGCGGCGCGTTGCCTGCCTCACTGAACCCAGGTTCAGAGTCACCTAGGTGTTGTTGCGTTCGCGCGGGGCGCCCTCATCCATCTGCTTTTGAATGGCATGTTGCCCGGCCAGCAAATGCGCCCGCATCGCGGCTTCGGCGCCCTCGGCATCGCGATCCAGCATGGCAGCCAGAATCAACCGGTGTTCTGCCAGGGATGAGCCCAGGCGGCCAACGCGGGACAGTGAGTTCAACCGCGATAGTTTCAAGACTTTGCGCAGGTCATTGATGATCTGAATGAGCCAGCGGTTGCCGGCTTGTTCCTGCACCAGGCGGTGAAACTCCTGATTCACTTCGAAGAACTGGCGAATCTCGCTGGCGGCAGCCGCTTGTTCAAGGGCGTCATGACAGTGCTGCAATTGCGCCGCTGCGGCATCGCTGAGCTTGCGGGTGGCTTCATAAGCGCAACGACCTTCCAGCATGGCGAGCACTGGGTAGATCTCGGCGGCATCTTCTTTAGAAATCTCGGCCACATAGCAACCACGGCGGGGTTTCAGGGTGACCAGGCCCTCGGCAGCCAGCACTTTGAGTGCTTCACGCAAGGGGGTTCGGGAGATGCCATAGCGGGCAACCAGGGCCAATTCGTCGATCCATTCGCCCGGTTGCAGCACATGGTCAAAAATCTCCTCACGGAGGCGATCCGCCACCTCTTCATAAAGCGCTGAAGAAACAATGGGTTGCACGGCTTTTGGCGATCGATTTTTGGAGGGTTTTGGCGAAGTTGCGCCCATAATTATGAATAACGTATGATTCGGTTGTCGACATGGCTGACTGCCCATAGTCTGCCATAGTTTGTTGTTTTCACTGAAGGCACCCTTCCCACAAAGAGGGGTGGAGTCGCGTCTTTGCGACATTTTGCATTGCAACTATCCGTTTCCGAGTGAGGTTCGTCATGAGCAATTCGAACAAAGCCACCCCTGAAGCCATCGAGGCTTGGAAAAAGGCTGCCGCCAAGCAATCGCCGGATGGCGATCTGAGCCGCCTGGACTGGCACACCCCCGAAGGCCTGACGGTCAAACCGCTCTACACCAAAGCCGATACCGAAAATTTGCAGCACACCGATACGCTGCCGGGTTTTGCCCCGTTCATGCGCGGGCCGCAACCGACCATGTACGCCGTGAAACCCTGGACGATTCGACAGTACGCCGGTTTCTCCACCGCTGAAGCCTCGAACGCCTTCTACCGCAAGGCCCTAGCCGCCGGCGGTCAAGGTGTTTCGGTCGCCTTCGATCTGGCCACGCACCGTGGCTACGACTCGGACAACGCCCGTGTTGTGGGTGACGTTGGCAAGGCTGGTGTTGCGATCGATTCCGTCGAAGACATGAAAATTTTGTTCGACGGCATTCCGCTCGACAAAATTTCGGTCTCCATGACCATGAACGGTGCCGTCCTGCCGATTCTGGCGGGTTATATCGTGGCCGCGGAAGAACAAGGCGTATCGCAGGACAAACTGTCCGGCACGATCCAGAACGACATCCTCAAAGAGTTCATGGTTCGTAACACCTATATTTACCCGCCGACCCCGTCGATGAAGATTATTTCGGACATCTTCGGCTATACGGCGCAGCACATGCCCAAGTTCAACTCGATTTCGATCTCGGGTTATCACATTCAGGAAGCGGGTGCGAACCAGGCCATCGAACTCGCCTTCACGCTGGCTGATGGTCGCGAGTACGTACGCACCGGTATCGCTTCGGGCCTGGACGTTGACGCCTTCGCCGGCCGCCTGTCGTTCTTTTGGGCCGTAGGCATGAACTTCTATCTAGAAATCGCCAAAATGCGCGCCGCCCGTCTGCTGTGGCACCGCGTGATGTCGGAGTTCAATCCAAAGAGCGCCAAGTCGCTCATGCTGCGTACCCACTCGCAGACCTCGGGTTGGTCGCTGACCGAGCAAGATCCCTACAACAACGTCGTGCGCACCACCATTGAAGCACTGGCCGCTGTGTTCGGTGGTACACAGTCGCTGCATACCAACGCACTGGACGAAGCCATTGCACTGCCGACTGAGTTCTCGGCACGCATTGCCCGCAACACGCAGCTGATCATTCAGGAAGAAACCCACATCACCAGCGTGATCGATCCGTGGGCCGGCTCCTACATGATGGAAAAGCTCACCCAAGACATGGCCGACAAGGCCTGGACCATCATGGAAGAAATCGAAGCCATGGGTGGCATGACCAAGGCCGTGGAATCGGGCTGGGCCAAGATGCAGGTCGAAACCTGTGCTGCCGAGAAGCAGGCACGCATTGATTCGGGCAAGGATGTCATCGTCGGCGTCAACAAGTACAAGCTGGCCAAAGAGGATGACATCGACATCCTCGATATCGACAACCATGCCGTGCGTGATGCCCAGGTCGCCCGTCTGCAGAAGATTCGCGCCACGCGCGATAGCCAAGCCGTTCAAGCCGCGCTCAACGCGCTCAGCGAGTGCGCCAAGAGTGGCCAGGGCAACCTGCTGGATCTGGCCGTTAAGGCCATCCGTCTGCGCGCCACGGTGGGCGAAGTATCCGACGCCCTGGAAACGGTCTTCGGTCGCTTCCGTGCCAACAATCAAACTATTTCCGGTGTGTACGGAGGCGTTGTGCAAGGACAGGATAGCTGGGAAGAAATCAAACAGGACATCGAGAAGTTCGTTCAGGAACAAGGTCGTCGTCCGCGCATCATGATCGCCAAGCTGGGTCAGGATGGTCATGACCGCGGCGCTAAAGTCGTTGCCACGGCATTCGCCGATCTTGGCTTCGATATCGACATGGGACCCCTGTTCCAGACGCCGGAAGAAGCCGCGCGCCAGGCAATTGAGAATGACGTGCATGCCATCGGCGTCTCGTCGCTGGCGGCTGGCCACAAGACGCTGTTGCCAGCGCTTGTGAAGGCACTGAGGGATCAAGGTTCGGATGACATCATCGTCTTTGCCGGCGGCGTGATTCCGGCCCAGGATTACGACACACTTTATAAGGCTGGCGCCAAGGCCATCTTTGGACCCGGCACCCGCATTGAGGATTCGGCCCGCACCGTACTCACCGAAATCCGCAAAGCGCAAGCCAAGTAAAACCATACGTCAGCACATGAACGCGCCAGCGTATACCGCACCCGCAGAAGCCACCACGCTCACCGACGCCGATCGGACGCTGGTGAATGGCGTGCGCGCGGGTGAGCGCCGTGCGCTGGCTAAGGCCATCACGCTGATCGAATCGACGCGTGATGACCACCAGATTCGCGCCCAACAGGTCCTGAACGCATTGCTACCGAAAACCGGCAATGCGATCCGTATCGGCATTTCGGGTGTTCCCGGTGCTGGCAAATCGACCTTCATTGAGGCGCTGGGTATGTGGCTCATCAAGCAAGGCCACAAACTTGCTGTGCTGGCGGTCGACCCATCATCAAGCGTTTCGGGTGGATCGATCCTCGGTGACAAGACGCGCATGGAACAACTATCAGCGCGCGAAGAAGCGTTCATCCGCCCGAGCCCGTCTTCCGGCTCACTCGGCGGTGTCGCCGAAAAGACCCGCGAAGCGATGCTGCTCTGCGAAGCCTCTGGCTACGATGTCATCATCGTCGAAACCGTGGGTGTTGGCCAATCGGAAACCACTGTAGCCGGTATGGTCGATATTTTCTGCCTGCTGCAATTGCCCAACGCGGGTGATGATTTGCAAGCGATCAAAAAAGGTATCGTCGAAATCGCCGACCTCGTCATCATTAATAAAGCCGATATCGATCCGCGTGCTGCGGCAGTCACTGCCGCCCAATGGAAAAACGCGCTGACGCTCCTGCGTCCGGCCAGCCCGAACTGGCATCCGCCAGTCATCGCGCTGAGTGCCCTGCACCACGATGGGATCGAAAAATTCTGGGGGGCCATCGATAATTACCGACAGGCCTTAGTGCCAACCGGTGAGTTTGATGCGCGTCGCCGCCACCAGGCACAAGCCTGGATGTGGAGTCTGATCGATTCCGGCCTGCGCCGTGCCTTTCACGCCAACCCGGCCGTGCTCAGCAGCCTGCCCGCCATTCGGCAGGCCGTGGATGAGGCGCGACAAACGCCGACGTCGGCCGCGCGTCAGCTGCTTACCACCTTTTTAGGCACACCTTTTGCTCATACATCGTCAACGACCACCGGTCTTGGCACGTAATTCCGGATATCACCTAAGGAGTCCCACTATGCACGACATCATCCATCTGCTCGAACAGAAGCGCGAGCAAGCGCGTCTGGGCGGCGGTCAGAAGCGTATCGACGCACAGCATGCCAAGGGCAAACTCACTGCCCGTGAGCGCATCGATCTGTTCCTGGATCCGGGTTCGTTTGAAGAGTGGGATATGTTCAAGGAACACCGCTGCACCGATTTTGGTATGGAAAAGCAGTCGCTGCCTGGCGACGGCGTGGTCACCGGCTACGGTACCGTCAACGGCCGTCTGGTCTTCGTGTTCTCGCAAGACTTCACCGTGCTCGGCGGCTCACTGTCGGAAACGCATGCCGAAAAGATCTGCAAGATCATGGATCAGGCTATGAAGGTCGGCGCCCCGGTCATCGGTCTCAATGACTCTGGCGGTGCACGGATCCAGGAAGGTGTTGCGGCGCTCGGCGGCTATGCCGAGGTATTCCAGCGTAACGTCATGGCCTCCGGCGTGATTCCGCAGATTTCGATGATCATGGGCCCCTGCGCCGGTGGTGCGGTGTATTCACCGTCGATGACCGACTTCATTTTTATGGTCAAAGATAGCTCGTACATGTTCGTGACCGGCCCGGAAGTCGTGAAGACCGTGACACACGAAGAGGTGACCGCCGAAGAGCTGGGGGGTGCCGTGACACACACCAGCAAGTCGGGCGTTGCCGATCTGGCTTTTGAAAATGATGTCGAAGCCCTACTGATGCTGCGTCGTCTGATCAACTTCCTGCCGTCGAGCAACAAAGAAAAGCCGCCAGTACAACCGACGCTCGACAGCGCCGACCGCCTGGACTTCTCGCTCGACACCCTGGTACCGGCCAACCCGAACCAACCGTATGACATGAAGGAGCTGATCATCAAGACCGTTGATGACTGCGACTTCTTCGAAATCCAGCCGGATTACGCCAAGAACATCATCGTCGGTTTTGGTCGCATGGAAGGCCGCACCGTTGGCATCGTCGCCAACCAGCCGCTCGTACTTGCCGGCTGTCTGGATATCAAGTCTTCGATCAAAGCCGCCCGCTTCGTGCGCTTCTGCGATGCCTTCAATATTCCGGTCGTCACCTTCGTCGACGTGCCGGGCTTCATGCCGGGCACGTCGCAGGAATACGGCGGCATCATCAAGCACGGCGCCAAGCTGCTTTACGCCTACGCCGAATGTACTGTGCCGAAGGTCACGGTCATTACCCGTAAAGCCTACGGCGGCGCTTACGACGTGATGAGCTCGAAGCACCTGCGTGGCGATGTTAACTTCGCCTGGCCGTCGGCTGAGATCGCCGTGATGGGCCCGAAGGGCGCCGTGGAAATTATCTTCCGCGAAGAAAAGAACGATCCGGCCAAGCTGGCTGAACGCGAAGCCGAATACAAGTCGAAGTTTGCCAATCCGTTCGTAGCAGGCGCACGCGGCTTTATCGATGACGTGATCATGCCCAACGAAACGCGCAAGCGCATCTGTCGTTCGCTGGCCATGCTGAAAGACAAAGACATCCAGAATCCGTGGCGCAAGCACGGCAACATTCCGCTCTGATCGCCCGGGAGAATCTAAATATGTTCAAGAAAATTCTGATCGCTAACCGCGGTGAAATCGCCTGCCGCGTCATCAAGACTGCCCGCAAGATGGGCATCAAGACCGTCGCCGTTTATTCGGAAGCCGACGCATCGGCGCGCCACGTCGAACTCGCCGACGAAGCCGTCTGCATCGGCCCGGCTGCCTCGAAAGAGTCGTATCTGGTCATCGACAAGATCATCGCTGCCTGCAAGCAGACCGGTGCCGAGGCGGTACACCCGGGTTACGGTTTCCTCTCGGAAAATGCCGAATTTGGTAAGAAGCTCGAAGCCAACGGTATCGTCTTTATCGGCCCGAAGGTCTACGCTCTTGAATCCATGGGGGACAAGATCGCCTCGAAGAAGCTTGCGAACGGAGCGAAGGTCAATACCATCCCAGGGTATAACGACCCCATCGATACGCCAGAACAGGCGGTTGAAATCGCCAAGGGCATCGGTTACCCGGTGATGATCAAGGCCTCTGCCGGCGGTGGCGGCAAGGGTCTACGGGTTGCTTTCGACGACAAGGAAGCCTACGAAGGTTTTGCCTCCTGTAAAAACGAAGCCAAGAACGCCTTTGGTGACGACCGCGTTTTTATCGAGAAGTTCGTCGAAGAGCCGCGTCACATCGAAATCCAGGTGCTGGGCGACTCTCACGGTAACGTGGTCTATTTGAACGAGCGCGATTGCTCGATTCAGCGCCGTCACCAGAAGGTGATCGAGGAGGCGCCGTCACCCTTCATTGATCCAGCCACCCGCAAAGCCATGGGGGAACAGGCCGTTGCCCTGGCCAAAGCCGTACAGTACCAATCGGCTGGTACCGTTGAATTCGTGGTCGGCAAAGACAAGTCGTTCTACTTCCTCGAGATGAACACCCGCCTGCAGGTGGAGCACCCAGTGACCGAATTGATTACCGGACTCGACCTAGTCGAGCAGATGATCCGTGTGGCAGCTGGCGAGAAGCTGTCGTTCAAACAGGAAGATGTGCAACTCAACGGCTGGGCGATGGAATGTCGTATCAATGCTGAAGATCCGTTCCGTGGCTTTCTGCCGTCGACGGGTCGTCTGGTCAAGTTTGCCCCGCCGGAAGAAGTAGCAGGCCAGGTCCGCGTGGACACGGGTGTGTACGAAGGTGGCGAGATTTCGATGTACTACGATTCGATGATCGCCAAGCTGATCGTGCATGGCGCCACGCGTGAACAAGCCATCGAACGTATGCGTGCTGCGCTCAACGGGTTTGTGATTCGTGGCATCTCGTCGAACATTCCGTTTCAGGCCGCGCTGATGCAACACCCGCGTTTTCAGGCCGGCAACTTCACGACCGCCTTCATCGCCGAGGAGTATCCCAAGGGCTTTAATGCCAGCGATGTACCGCACGATGATCCGGCGCTGCTGTTGTCAGTTGCAGCGTTCGTGCATCGCCGTTACATCGACTGTGCCGCCAAGGTCAGCGGTCAGCTCCCGGGGCACGAGCTCCAAGTTGGGGACGAATGGGTTGTCGTTCGCAATGGCGAACAACACCCTGTGACCGCCATCCCCGTTGAAGGTGGTTATGATGTTGTGTACAAGGGTGAGACTTTGAAGCTTCGCTCGACTTGGAATCTGGGTGAGCCGCTTTTCGTTGGCACGGTGAATGGTGAGCCTTTCACCATGCAGGTCGAGCGTCACAAGCTGGCCTACCGTTTGTTCCACTGGGGCACCCAAGCAAATCTCACCGTACTTCGCGCTCGCGCTGCCCAACTACTGGCACTCATGCCTGAAAAGGCAGCGCCGGATATGTCGAAGTTCCTGCTGTCGCCAATGCCGGGTCTGCTGCGCGAAGTGGCCGTCAAGGTCGGTCAAGACGTCAAAGCTGGTGAAAAGCTGGCGGTCATTGAAGCCATGAAGATGGAAAACATCCTCAAGGCTGAGCAAGACGGTAAAGTGAAAAAGGTTTTGGCCGCTGCCGGTGAATCGCTGTCGGTCGATCAGATCATCGTCGAGTTTGAATGAGCTGAATTTGTTTCAACAAAAAGCCCGGCCTAGGCCGGGCTTTTTTACTGCAAGAAAACTCAACTAACCGGCCAGCTTGGCAAAAGCATCAATGACTTCTTGCGGTGCCTGGACGAGTTCGATCAATACCCCTTCGCCCGCGATCGGGAACTCCTCGTTAGCTTTCGGATGCATGAAGGTGATGTCGTAACCCGCAGCCCCCTTGCGAATGCCGCCCGGCGCAAAGCGCACACCGTTGTTCGTCAGCCATTCAACGGCGGCCGGGAGATTATCCACCCATAGGCCGATGTGATTCAGCGGCGTGGTGTGCACGGCCGGTTTTTTTTCAGGGTCCAGCGGCTGCATGAGATCGACTTCAACCTTGAACGGGCCTTTGCCCATGGCGGTGATGTCTTCATCCACGTTTTCACGCTCGGAAACGAAGTTACCCGTGATTTCCAGGCCGAGCATGTCGACCCACAGGGTCCGTAACTTTTCTTTCGAAGGACCACCAATAGCGATCTGTTGTACACCGAGAATTTTGAATGGGCGAGTCATTGTGGCTCCTTAAAATCAAGCGGGTTGACGCTGGCTATAGCGATACATCACGATGCCAGCAAGAATCATGGGTAGGCTCAGCCATTGCCCCATCGACAGGTTGCCAAACAGCAACCCGAGAAAATCGTCCGGCTCACGCCCAAATTCGGCGACGAAGCGGGCAAGACCATAGCCCATCAGAAACACCGCCGATACGGCTGCGCGCGGACGCGGCTTCGACGCATACCACCAGAGCAGCGCAAAGAGCAGCAGGCCCTCACAGGCAAACTGGTAGAGCTGCGAAGGATGGCGCGGAAAATAATCGGTACGTGGAAAAATCATCGCCCAAGGCACATCGGTCACCCGACCCACGAGCTCCCCATTAATAAAGTTGCCCATGCGACCAGCGGCCAGACCCAACGGCACCAGTGGTGCAATAAAGTCGGTCACTTCAAAAAACGACCGCCCGGACTTGCGCCCGTAAAGCCCCATTGCCAGCAAAACGCCGAGCAGACCACCATGAAAAGACATCCCACCCTGCCAGAGCGCAAAGATTTCTAGTGGATGTTCCAGGTAATACCCCGGCTTATAGAACAATACGTAGCCCAAACGGCCACCCAGCACCACACCCAGCGCACCATAGAAGAGCAGATCGTCGATGGCCTGGTTTGTCCATCCCTCCTGGGGCAATCGCCTGGCATGAAGTCGGCCCAGGGCCACAAAGAGAACAAAAGCAACCAGATACATTAGCCCATACCAGTGCACGGACAATGGTCCAACGCTGATAGCGACGGGGTCAAACTGCGGATGCATCAAGGGGGTCATGGGGCTTATGCAGACGGCTCAAGGTGACCACAAAGACCCTGCGTGGTGTGGGTACACTCCACGCAAATTCTGCGGTGGCGATAGAATGTCGAAATTATAGGCGAATCTTTGCCCGACCTCGTTTTAAAGGATCTGCTATGCCGCAATATCGTTCACGTACTTCAACCCATGGTCGCAACATGGCCGGCGCCCGTGCGCTTTGGCGCGCTACCGGCATGAAAGATGGTGACTTTGGCAAACCGATTATCGCCGTGGTGAATTCTTTTACCCAGTTCGTGCCAGGTCACGTGCACCTGAAAGATCTCGGTCAGTTGGTCGCCCGGGAGATCGAGTCGGCGGGGGGTATTGCCAAGGAATTCAACACAATCGCGGTGGATGACGGTATTGCCATGGGACACGGCGGCATGCTGTATTCGCTGCCCTCGCGTGAACTGATCGCCGATTCGGTGGAATATATGGCCAATGCCCACTGCGCCGATGCACTCGTCTGCATTTCCAACTGTGACAAGATCACACCGGGGATGCTGATGGCGGCGCTCCGCCTCAATATTCCGGCTATCTTTGTCTCCGGCGGCCCGATGGAGGCTGGCAAAGTTAAAATCGGCGGCAAGGTCATTTCCCTCGATTTGGTTGACGCGATGGTCAAGGCGGCCGATTCCAAATGCTCGGATGAGGAAGTCGAGGCGGTTGAACGCTCGGCCTGCCCAACCTGTGGCTCCTGTTCAGGGATGTTCACGGCCAACTCGATGAACTGTCTGACCGAGGCACTGGGGCTTTCCTTGCCGGGTAATGGCACCATCGTCGCCACGCACGCCGACCGCAAATCGCTCTTCTTGGGTGCCGGTCAAAAAATCGTCGATCTGTGTAAGCGCTATTACGAGCAGGATGACCTCTCGGTGCTACCGCGCAACGTCGCCAACAAGAAGGCTTTCGAAAATGCCATGACGCTGGATGTAGCGATGGGTGGATCCACCAACACCGTACTGCACATTTTGGCAGCCGCGCAGGAAGCGGGCATTGATTTCACCATGCAAGATATTGATCGCATTTCGCGCCATGTACCCTGTCTCTGCAAAGTCGCGCCGATGACTGAGAAATATCACATTGAAGATGTGCACCGCGCCGGCGGTATTTTGGGGTTGCTCGCAGAGCTAGATCGCGCAGGACTCATCCACCGCGACACACCGACAGTGCACAGCAAAACGCTGGGCGAGGCGATTGATCACTACGACGTCACCAAGACGAGCGATGAACGCGTGACGACATTCTTCCGGGCCTCCCCCGGCGGGATCCCAACTCAGACTGCATTTTCGCAGGACCGTCGTTACGATGACCTCGACACGGATCGAGCTGATGGCTGTATCCGAGATCGTGCCCACGCCTACTCCCAAGATGGTGGCCTCGCTGTCCTGTATGGCAACTTGGCCACCAACGGTTGCATCGTTAAAACGGCCGGGGTGGATGAATCTATTCACACCTTCACCGGCAAGGCCCGCGTTTATGAAAGTCAGGAAAGCGCCGTCGAAGGGATCCTTTCAGGCGAAGTTGTCGAGAACGATGTGGTCGTGATTCGTTATGAAGGGCCGCAAGGCGGGCCAGGCATGCAGGAAATGCTCTACCCAACCTCCTACCTAAAATCGCGCGACCTTGGCAAAGCCTGCGCGCTACTGACAGACGGCCGCTTCTCCGGTGGTACCTCCGGCCTGTCGATTGGGCATGTATCGCCAGAAGCTGCCAGCGGTGGCTTGATCGGACTTGTTGAAACCGGTGACACCATCGAAATTGATATTCCAAATCGGCGTATCCACCTAGCGGTTGCTGACGAGGAACTCGCCAAGCGTGAAACCGCAATGCGTGCCCGTGGCGACAAAGCCTGGCACCCGGTTGCCCGCGAACGCGTGGTATCCCAGGCGCTTAAGGCCTACGCACTGTTCGCCACCTCGGCCGACCGCGGAGCGGTACGGGATATTAGCCAGGTTGCCCGAAAGAGTTAAGGCACCAAGGGGTCACCGCCAACAAGAACGGCGCTTCAAGCGCCGTTCTTGTTGGGTACAACGGGGTTAGAGCCGGGTTAGTTGCTACCAGCCTTCTTCCCAGCCTGATAGCCTTCGTTGTACTGCTTCTGTTTGCTCTTTTCATAAGCATCATAGGCATAGCCGCCGACAGCGCCCACGGCTGCGCCACCGACAGCACCCCAGATCGGGTTACCACCGGCGATGGCCACAATACCGGCACCCGCTGCTGCACCGATTGCACCACCCGACAAGGTACGTTGTTGTGTGTCGCTCATGCCCGAGCAACCGGTCAGAAACGCGGCGACTATGGGGACAATAACCAGTGTCTTATTCATTGCTTTATTCCTTGTTTAAGTTCTGAAGGTCGTTTACTTCGACATCAGATAGCCGCCGGCCGTACCCACGGCCGCACCGCCAATAGCACCCCAAATCGGGTTGCCGCCAGCAATCGCCACAATACCGGCGCCCGCCGCGGCGCCAATCGCCCCGCCAGAGAGCATCTTCTGCTGAGTATTGCTCATGCCCGAGCAACCGACCAGAAAAGCTGTGGCCAGAGGTACTGCAATCAGAGTTTTAGTCACGGTTTACGCTCCGAAATTACTTCTTGCAGGGATAACGCTGGTCCAGGAAGTTCAGTACAGCCTCTGATGCAGGTTTGTTGTTGTACTTCGGATTCGCTTCAGTCCACTTGATAAAGGCCTCAACGATGCCAGGATCTTTGGAATCCTGAGGAATACAAATCGTCTGACGCGTCTTCTTTGGATGAATCATCTGCAGATAGCCATCATAAACACCCTGGCCAAAGCCACCGCAATAACCCTGATCCTGCGGATTGCCCTTGTTTTTACACATGGTCACGATTTGCTCAGTGCTAATGAACTTAACAGTGGGTGCCGGCGCTGCAGCGAATGCAGTGGCTGAAACAATGGCGGCCGTAGCCATGATGAAGGTTTTTTTCACGGGATTTCTCCTTGGTTTTACGAACGGTCTTGAAACGACGTTGGAATACTCTATTCTCTCTACTGGTTTACAGCAAGTATTAGCGCTTAGCCTGCAGGGCATCCATGACGGCCATGGCAGTCATGTTCACCACCCGGCGCACCGTCGATGATGACGTCAGGATATGCACCGGTAAGGCGGCGCCCAATAGAATCGGCCCGATCGTCACGCCGGAGCCCCCAATCATCTTGATCAGATTGTATGAAATATTGGCGGCATCGAGATTGGGCATCACCAGGACATTGGCTTCGCCCTTGAGCGCCGATTCCGGATAAGCGTTCAGACGAATCTCTTCGGAAAGGGCCGAATCACCGTGCATTTCGCCATCGACTTCGAGCTCGCCTGACGACAAGGCAGGCAACAGGGCGGCAGCGCGGCTCATCTTGAGTGCGGACGCCGACGCGGATGATCCAAAGTTCGAATGCGACAGCAACGCGACTTTTGGATGTACACCAAAACGCTTGACCTCATCGGCAGCCAGCATTGCAATTTCAGCGATCTGTTCGGCATCCGGGTTTTCATTCACATGGGTGTCGGTGATGAACAGCGACCGCCCAGGCAGCATCAGGTAGTTCATCGCAGCAAACACATTGGTGCCCGTCCGTTTACCGATCACCTCGCTAACCACCTGGAGATGATCGCTGTACTGCCCGATCACTCCGCAAATCATGCCATCAGCATGGCCCAGCTTCATGAGCATCGCGCCCATCAGAGTGGTGTCACGGCGCATTTCCGACTTGGCAATATCCGGCGTCACGCCACGGCGCGCCATGAGTTTGTGATACGCCATCCAACATTCGCGATAGCGGGAGTCATCCTGCGGGTTCACCAGCTCGAAATCAATGCCCGGCTTGATGCGCAAGCCGGCGCGCTCGAGGCGCGTCGCTACCACTTCCGGGCGGCCAATCAGAATTGGTGTTGCCAACTGCTCTTCCAGAATCACCTGGGTGGCACGCAGTACACGCTCATCCTCACCTTCGGCAAACAGGATCCGTTGGCGCGCCCCTTCCTTACAGGCAACAAAAACAGCACGCATCCCGATGCCTGTGTGATACACAAACTCTTTGAGATGCTCGATATAAGCGTCCATATCGGCGATCGGGCGACGTGCAACACCCGAGCGGACTGCGGCATTGGCCACAGCCGGGGCTATTCGCGTAATGAGTCTCGGATCAAATGGTTTTGGAATCAGATATTCCGGCCCGAATTGAAGCTCATGCCCGGCGTAGGCCATGGCGACTTCGTCTGAGACCTCTACTTCAGCGAGCTCGGCGATAGCATAAACACACGCCAACTTCATCTCTTCCGTGATTGTCGTCGCACCCACGTCCAACGCACCACGGAAGATGAAAGGAAAGCACAGCACGTTATTGACCTGATTCGGATAGTCCGAACGGCCCGTCGCAATAATGGCATCCGGACGAACCTTGCGCGCCTCTTCCGGCATGATTTCCGGGGTTGGATTGGCCAACGCAAAAACCAGCGGATTTTCCTTCATGCCGGGCAACCACTCCGCTTTGAGTGCACCAGCGGCAGACAAGCCCAGGAAGACATCGGCGCCGTTCAGCGCATCCTCTAAGGTACGCGCCTGGGTGTCCTGCGCATACTTTGCCTTGGTCGGCTCCATGTTGGCATCACGGCCAATGTAGATCACACCCTTGGAATCGCAGACCGTAATGTTTTCACGCTTAACGCCAATTTCACACCAGAGATCAAGGCATGCGATAGCTGCGGCACCCGCACCCGAGACAACGACCCGAATCTGGGCGATGTCCTTGTTAATGACCTTCAGGCCGTTGATCAACGCCGAAGCGGAAATGATGGCCGTGCCGTGCTGATCGTCATGGAACACCGGGATCTTCATACGCTTCTTGAGCTCACGCTCAATGTAGAAGCACTCCGGTGCTTTGATGTCTTCTAGGTTGATCCCCCCAAGCGTTGGCTCCAACGCGGCGATCATCTCGATCAGTTTGTCCGGGTCGTTTTCAGCGAGTTCAATATCGAACACGTCGATGCCGGCGAACTTTTTGAACAAACAACCCTTACCTTCCATCACTGGCTTGGAGGCGAGCGGACCAATATTACCCAGACCAAGAACGGCGGTACCGTTGGTAACAACACCTACCAAATTGGCACGCGCGGTCAGCGTATCGGCCTCGTCGGGATTCGCTTCGATTTCTTCACACGCAAACGCCACGCCCGGAGAGTATGCCAACGCTAAATCGCGCTGGTTCGTCAGACCTTTTGTCGGCGTCACGGAAATTTTTCCGTGCGTAGGGTAACGATGGTACTCCAGCGCAGCTGCGCGCAGATCCTTCTCCATATGCTCTCCGGCGGTGTCCGCGACACCCTAGTCTGCGGACAAAAAAAGACCGGCGCTTCAGGAGCCGGCCAATCGCCGACCCTCAAAGCGCCAGCGGGTTGATCTTAAAGATTGAAATGGGCGGTGTGCGGCGCGTTTTCCAGCGGCGGCACATAGGTCTCAAAGAGGGTCTCGCGAGAATAAGCGCCCGGTCCAGTGCAATGGACACGCACAACCTCCATGACGGGGCCCGTGCCGACGACTGCCATCAGGCGGCCACCCAGGGCCAGCTGGTGCAGCAAGGCATTGGGAACCTCGGGTACCGAACCGGTCAAGACGATCGCATCGTATGGTTCGCCTGCCTCGTACCCCTTGAGACCATCGCCCAGAACCAGCGTCACGTTCTCAATGCCGGCTTCGGCCAGATTGGCCTGTGCCTGTGCCTGCAATGCCGGATCAATTTCCAAACTGGTTACGTGTGCACCCTGCGATGCCAGGAGCGCCGTCATATACCCCGAACCGGTACCCACTTCCAGAATCTGGGCGTCCGGTGCCAGCTCCAACTCCTGCAGCATGCGCGCTTCCATGCGTGGTGCCATCATGACGGCGTTGGATGTCAGCGGAATCTCAATATCGGCAAAGGCCAAGGAGCGATAGTTTTGCGGCACAAAGTCTTCTCGACGCACTTCAAACAAAAGATCCAATACGTTTGGATCCAGGACGTTCCACGGGCGAATTTGTTGTTCGACCATGTTGAAGCGAGCTTTTTCAGTGTTCATGCGCAGATTTCCGGCGTAAAAGTTTGGAAAACGACCAATCATGTCTCGCATGATTATACCCGCGCACCCCGGTCGGGAACATCCCAGCAGCGTCCTTTAGTCCCCGACTTCTGGATCCGAGGTCTGGGGTTCAGCCAAGGGCCGTCCACAGCCCTGGCACAGCCCGCTGTCCGGGTCTGCCATACACACCCCGATACACGGATACACCGCATCAATATCAGCGGGGGCCAACGGGGCAGGATTAGACGGATTAGGCGGTTGAGTTGGTTCGCTGGACATGCTGGCAGTGTAACGCCGCTGGTGCCACGACCCCAAATTTCCCCGTTGCCATCCAAAATCATGCCAAAGCCATACCCCTTGTGCGATCGGGTCTTTACAGGCAATCTATGGCTGTCGCACCTCGTGCCGGGTGGGTTTGCCGTTTATGCGCCCATACAGCACGATTTTTTTGGCTTTTAGATTCCGGAGATCACCATGTCGCAGTCCCCTAACCCCGCCGAGGGCTCGGAAGGCAAAAACCCTGCCGAACTGGTTCACGTATACGCCGAAGTCGCCCAACGTGCCTCACGCGTTCTGAGCAGCTTTCTGGAGCGTCAGTCCGAAAAGGGTGTCAACACCGCCGGCGAAGAAGTCGGTATCGCCAAGGCTTTTATGGATCTGTCGGCACGCCTGATGTCGAATCCGTATCAGCTGGCGCAGACCCAGATGAACATGGTTCACAATTACTTTTCGCTGTGGCAAAACTCCGTCATGCGCATGATGGGCATGAGCGCCGAGCCGACTATGGCGCCGGATCGTGCCGACAAGCGCTTCAAGGACGAAGGCTGGCAGCAGGATTTCGTCTTTGACTTTATCAAACAGTCTTACCTGATTGCCTCAAAGCACATTCTCGATACCGTCGGCACCGTCGAAGGTATGGATGAAAAACAACGTGAGAAGGTGAACTTTTACACCCGTCAGTACGTCGATGCCCTCTCGCCCAGCAACTTTGCGCTGACCAACCCGGAAGTGTTCCGCGAAACGGTTCGCACCCAGGGTCAGAACCTGGTCAAGGGTCTCAACAACTTGCTGCATGATGTCGAAGCCGGTGACGGCAAGCTGCGTATCCGCATGACCGATACCTCGGCTTTTGAACTGGGCAAGAACGTCGCCACCACCAAGGGTAAAGTTGTTTACCAGAATGACCTATTCCAGCTGATTCACTACGAACCGACTACCAAGCAGCAATTTGAAGTGCCGCTCCTGATCGTGCCGCCCTGGATCAACAAGTTTTACATCCTCGATCTGCGCGAAAAGAATTCTTTCGTCAAATGGACCACAGATCAGGGGCATTCGACCTTTATCATCAGCTGGCTCAACCCGGACGAGAAACACGCCGACCTGAACTTCGAGGACTACCTGCTCGAAGGCTCGCTGGCCGCCATCAACGCTGTAGAACAAGCCACCGGCTGCAAGAAGATCAATACCGCTGGCTACTGTCTGGGCGGTACATTGCTCATGTCGACGCTGGCCTACATGGCTGCCAAGAAAGATACCCGCGTCAATTCGGCCACCTTCTTCACAACCATGCTCGACTTCACCGATCCGGGCGAACTCGGTGTCTTTATCGACGAAGCCAGCATCGCGACGATTGAGAAGAAGATGGAGAAAACCGGTTATCTGGACGGATCAGAGATGGCCGGTACCTTCAGCATGTTGCGTGCCAATGACCTCGTCTGGTCCTTCGTCATCAACAACTACCTGATGGGCAAGGATCCGTTCCCGTTCGACCTGCTGTATTGGAACTCGGACTCAACGCGTATGCCGCGCGCTATGCACAGCTTCTATCTGCGCAACATGTACCTCAAGAATATTCTGAAGGAACCGGGCGGCATCATCTTGGGTGGCGTGCCCATCGATATCCGCAAGGTCAAGACGCCCTGCTATTTCGTCTCGGCTATCGAAGATCATATCGCCCCATGGATCAGCACCTATATGGGTGTGCATCTGCCGTCGGGCCCAGTTAATTTCGTGCTGGGCGGTTCGGGTCATATTGCTGGTATCGTCAACCCGCCGGCTGGCAACAAGTACTGCTACTGGACCAACACCAAGTTGCCGGAAACCGCACAACAGTGGTTCGAAGGCGCCAAGCAGCATGAAGGTTCGTGGTGGCCGAACTGGGAGCAGTGGGTCGAAGCGATTGATGATAAGAAAGTGGCGGCGCGCGTGCCGGGAGACGGCCCGCTTAAGGCCATCGAAGATGCGCCGGGTAGCTTTGTCAAAATGCGTGCCGATAGCAAAAAAGCATCGGCAGCTGCTAAAACCAAGGCGAAAGCCGCCAAGTAAGTGCTATTGCACGTCCTTAAAACAAAGCCCGCTTCGGCGGGCTTTGTCTTTGCAGCGGGCGCTTAACAACTCTTCAGCATTACTTCTGAGATTGGCGTGCCAGTTTGATGACGGCATCGGTATTCGCCAGCAAATCACTAAAGCTGGCGCCCCTTTGTTGGAGCATCTTGTAGCGACCACCCACGATGATCGATGGCACCGCATCGATCTGATAAGAAATTGCCATTGCGTCGGCCTTCTTCATGGCGTTGGTCACTTCCTGGGAAAAATAAACTTCCTTGAATTTGTTGGCATCAACACCGGGCTGACTTGCTGCCCATTGCAATACCGACTGGTCGTCATAGAGTGTGCGGCCCTGCTGATGAATTGCCACGAAGGCTCCGGCATCAAGCGCTGGTAATTTCATCAACTGAATTGTGTAAAACAGTCGGCCTAGCACTACCCACTGCGGGCGCCCGAAGGTAACAGGGACACGACGTACGACAACATCCTTGGGTTGTTTACGGCTCCAGCGCTCAAAGGGCTCTGAAAATTCGTGGCAGTGCGGGCAGCCATAAGAAAAGAATTCCAGCACCTCAATACGACCGCTCGTGGTTGGGGCGGGTGTATTGAGCGGCGTATAGGTCTGGCCAGCGATGGCGGCGCCGCCTGCCGTGCCGATGGACGGCAAGCTACCGCCCAGGGCCGCCTGCGCTAACGCGCTACCCGATGATGCGGCACCCAGGCTTGCGATCAATGAGACAAGGAATTGTCGACGTTGCATGAAGGCTCCGACTTAGTTACGGGCAGAAACGGCGTCAATACCGTTCTCCTTGAGTTCGTTGCGGACGCGGTTGGCGTCATCTTGGCGCTTGAATGGGCCGATTTTGACGCGATACCAGACTTTTTCGCCGATCACGGCTTTCTGCACGCTGGCATCAAATCCGATGAGCGCCAGATTGGCTTTCTGGGCCTCAGCATCGGAGGGCTTCTGGAACGAGCCCGCCATCAGATAGAAGCCGCTGGGTGCCTCTGGTGCTTTTGCCGTATCGGCCGCTTTACCGGCATCACTTGCGGGCTTCGCCGCGTCTGTTGTGCCATCGGTTTTGCCGGAGAGAATATCTGGAAACTGAAAACGCTTTTCTGGCAGTGGGTCGCCAGGTTTACCGGGTAGCGCAATCGGTTGACCGTTCTCACCTTGTGCGTTGACTGGGGCCGGGGCCACAGGCGCCGCGCCATCGGCCGTTTTGGCAGGCGTCTGCGGGGTCGTCGCAGCAGTGCCCGTTTTGTCAATAAATGGTGATGGCATCCGGTTAAACCACCACGCCACAGCCGCGGCGATCACCAAGCCCAGAATCAATCCGTAGAGAATTCCTTTGAAAGCACCACCGCCGGCGCTTGGCTCACGGTCACGCGAGGAGTGGCGATTGGGTTTGTAATCTCGGGACATAACGGCCTCGTTTTGAACTTCGGGCAGCTTACATGCTTTCTGGGCAAGATACACCCAGCAAGGCCATACCATTGCGAATGATCTGGCGCACGGCCACCGACAGCGCCATACGAGCGCGGGTCAGCGCTGGATCATCAACCAGCATACGTTCGGCGTTGTAATAGCCGTGGAATTCAGCGGCCAAATCACGCAGGTAGAAGGCAATCTGATGCGGTGCCAGGTCACGCGCGGCCGATTCCACGACTTCCGGAAAGCGGCCAAGGAACGCCGTCAGTGCTGCTTCGCGTGGATTGCTCAGTAGCGCCAGATCGGCGTCTTTTAAATCCGCCTCACCACCCTGCCACTGTGCCAACAACGAACAGATGCGGGCATGGGCATACTGAATGTAATACACCGGGTTGTCGGCACTCTGGCTCTTGGCCAGATCCAGGTCGAAGTCCAGATGCTGATCGGCTTTACGCAAGACATAGAAGAAACGGCAGGCATCGTCACCGACTTCGGCGCGCAACGCACGCAGCGTGACATAGTCACCGGCGCGCGTCGACATCGATGCCTTTTCACCATTGCGATACAGTACGGCAAACTGCACCAGCGCGATATCCAGCTTGGCCGGATCCAGCGCCAAGGCCTGAATGGCACCCTTCACGCGCGGGATGTAGCCGTGGTGATCGGCACCCCAGATGTTGATCATGCGATCAAAACCACGCTCATATTTGTTCAGATGGTAAGCGATGTCTGAGGCAAAATACGTGAAGAGGCCGTTTTCGCGCTGCACGACGCGATCCTTCTCATCACCAAAATCGGTCGAGCGGAACCATCGAGCGCCGTTCTGTTCATAGATGTGGCCGGCCGCATCCAGTTTATCCAAGCAGCGTTTAACCAGCCCTGTATCAAATAGCGAATTTTCTGAGAACCAGTTCTGGAACTGCACACCAAAACCATCGAGGTCATCCCGGCCATCGGCCAGTTGTTCTGAAAGTGCGTGCTGGTGCACGTACGGCCAGTCCTCGCCGAGTAGCGACTTACCGTTGGCAATGAGCGCGTCGAGGTGCAGTTCGCGCTGTGCCTTGGCTTCGTCATCGGCCCAATCGGCGGGCGGCAAGCCTGGCGTATCTGCGAGCACCGCCGTCCGGGCGCGGACATACTTGTCACCGTGGGCGTTCGTGAGCTGTCGCGCCATTTGGCGCACGTAATCGCCCTGATACGCATTTGGAGGATAGTCGACAGTCACCCCATGCTGATCCAGATAACGGATCCAGGTCGACACTGCCAGGATATCCATCTGGCGGCCGGCGTCGTTGACGTAATATTCACGGGTCACATCCCAACCGGCAAAGGCCAGCAGATCAGACAGGCTGGCGCCGTAGGCGGCACCCCGGCCATGGCCCACATGCAGCGGACCGGTCGGATTTGCCGAGACAAATTCGACCAGGACCTTGGCGTTACCCCCCAGAGCGCTGCGGCCAAAATTATCCGCCTGTTGCAGAACGCTACTGACGATACGGGTCTTCGCCCCGCTGTTGAGCTTAAAGTTGATAAAACCGGCACCGGCGATCGAGACCTTGTTAACCTCGGGGGAAGCCGGCAGTGCCTGAACAATGCGCTCGGCAATGGCACGGGGGGCCAGCTTGAGGGCACGTGCCAGCTGCATGGGCAGATTGGTGGCAAAATCCCCATGTTCCGCCTGCTTGGGACGCTCCAGGTGAATGGGGGTTTCGGCATGGTCCGGGGCTACGTTGGCCAAGGCGGCTTGTAGCAAGCCGGTGAGGTGTTCGCGGCTATCAAAAGTCATGGGTAAAATTATACCTTCTGGCCCGCCATCCCGTGGGCACTCACTGTGAAAGCGAACCGCTTATGCGCGTGCAGCGCCTTACCCGGATTCTTTACGTTAGCTGGAAGAACGGGCTATTGACCATGCTGGTGGAGGCCGAGCCGGAAGGTCGGGTTGCCCGCTGGCTCGGATTTTATGCGCGTCGCCGCCACTTCACTAAACCGCGCGCCGTACGACTGCGTGAGGCGCTGGAATCTCTGGGCCCAATTTTCGTCAAGTTTGGCCAGATGCTATCCACCCGCCGCGACCTCCTCGCGCCAGACTTCGCTGACGAACTGGCCAAGCTACAGGATCGGGTACCGCCCTTCCCCTCAGATCAAGCGATTATCGAAATCGAACGTGGGCTGGGCATGTCACTCACGGAGGCATTCAGTGAGTTTGATCCGAAGCCGGTGGCTTCAGCCTCCGTCGCCCAGGTGCATTTCGCCCGCCTGCATGATGGCCATGATGTTGCCGTCAAGGTGTTGCGCCCCGGCATGCACAGTGTGGTCAATCACGACATCGACCTACTCGACACCTTCGCCCAACTCATCGAACGCTTCTCGGAAGACGGGCGTCGCCTGAAACCCCGTGAAGTAGTTGCCGAATTTGCCAAGCATCTGCACGATGAGTTTGATCTCGTTCGCGAAGCCGCCAACGCCTCACAGCTGCGGCGTAATTTTGCCGATGGCCAGCTGCTAACTGTCCCGGAGGTCTACTGGGATTTTTGTGCCACCAACGTGATGACCATGGAGCGTATGTATGGCATTCCGGTTGGGCGGGTTGAGGAACTGCGCGCTGCTGGCATTGACCTGAACCGACTATCCAGCGCCGGGGTCGAGATTTTTTTCACGCAGGTATTTCGTGATGGCTTCTTTCATGCGGATATGCATCCGGGCAATATTCTCGTTGCGCACGACGGTCGATATGTCGCACTCGATTTCGGGATCGTCGGCACGCTCAACGATGTCGATAAGAATTATCTAGCACAGAACTTCCTGGCTTTCTTCCAGCGCGATTACCGCCGCGTTGCCGAAGTGCACGTCATTTCCGGCTGGGCCCCTAAAGAAACCCGTGTTGATGAGTTCGAAGCGGCCATACGCACCGTGTGCGAACCGATCTTCGATAAGCCGCTCAAGGACATTTCCTTCGGCAAAGTCTTGCTTCGTTTGTTCCAGACCTCGCGGCGTTTCAATGTCGAGGTTCAACCGCAGCTCGTTATGCTGCAAAAGACCTTGCTCAATATCGAAGGTCTGGGGCGCCAGCTCAACCCTGATCTGGATCTCTGGAAGACCGCCAAGCCCTTTCTGGAGCGCTGGATGAGCGAGCAGGTTGGCCTGCGTGGCTTTATCGACGGGATGAAGCGTGAGGGACCAAACTGGGCCAAGATTCTGCCGCAGATCCCCCGGCTGATGCACGACTACCTGGCACCCTCCGAAGAACTCATCAAAGCAGATCAAAAGGTCTTGCGCGAACTGCGTCACGCTTTCCGACGCCAACAATACTGGCTGTGGTTCAGTACGGTTGCTGCAACCCTGTCACTGGCTTCCGTATTAATAATGATTGCCCTGAACCACGGATCATGACCGCGCTCCTTGGCTTTATTACGCTCTATCTGTTGGCCTCGATTGGTATTGGCCTGCTGGCGGCAACACGCGTCAAGAACGCCCGGGATTTTGCCGTCGCGGGACGCATGCTGCCGCTCCCCGTCGTCACAGCGACGGTGTTCGCCACCTGGTTCGGCGCCGAAGCCGTGCTCGGGGTCTCAGCAACCTTCGTACGCGAGGGTCTAGGCGGTGTCGTTGCTGACCCATTCGGCGCATCGATGTGCCTAATCTTGGCCGGCTTCTTTTTCGCCAGTAAACTCTATCGCCTCAATCTACTGACCATCGGTGACTACTATCGCCTGCGCTACAACCATACGGTGGAGTGGCTAAGCACGCTGGCCATCGTCGTTTCCTACCTCGGCTGGGTCTCGGCCCAGATCAAGGCACTCGGCCTTGTTTTCTTCACCGTCACCGGCGGCCTGATTCCGCAAGACAAGGGCATGATTCTCGGCGCTGCTATCGTGCTGACCTACACAGTGCTCGGCGGCATGCTCTCAGTGGCGATTCTCGACTTTGTACAGATCACCGTCATCATGGGTGGTCTGATCTACATTGCCACCATCATCAGCGATCTGGCTGGCGGTGTCGGGACGGTCATTTCGCACGCTAGCGCAGCGGGTAAACTCGATTTCTTTCCCAGTGGCGGCTATGAAGTCTGGGTGCCGTTCATCGGCGCCTGGATGACCATGATGCTCGGTTCAATTCCGCAACAGGATGTCTTCCAGCGCATCACATCGGCCAAAAGCGAGCATGTGGCAATGGCTGGCTCCATCCTTGGCGGCTCACTGTACTTTATCTTCGCCTTCATCCCGATGTTCCTTGCCTATTCGGCAACGCTGATTGATCCGACCATGTTCGCCCAACTGCTCGATACCGACTCACAACTGGTCCTCCCGACCCTGATTCTTCAGCACACACCGGTGTTTGCCCAGGTTATTTTCTTCGGGGCGCTGCTCTCAGCAATCATGAGCTGTTCCTCGGCCACCTTGCTGGCGCCATCAGTGTCCTTCACCGAGAACATTCTGCGCCCCATGCTGCCACACATCTCTGATCGTATTTTTCTGTGGCTGATGCGGCTTGTGATCGTCGCCTTTGCCGGCATGGTGCTGGCTATGGCTCTCACCAGCAGCGCCTCTATTTTCAAGATGGTTGAACACGCCTATAAAATCACGCTCGTTGTTGCTTTCGTGCCGCTGGTCGCCGGCTTCTACTGGCACCGTGCCACGACTCAGGGCGCGCTCTTCGCCATCTTTGCCGGTTTTTTTACGTGGGTTTTATGCGAAATGTTCGGTGCCGACGATGGTATCTGGCCGCCACAGATACTCGGGCTGATTGCCGCCGTCGCCGGCATGATTTGTGGTAGCTTGCTGCCACAGAGGGTTGGCCGTCTCAGCCCACCACCTTCGCATCATCACGCCGCCGAAGGCACCTACCACGTTGCACACCACGACCATGAGCGTCGACACGTCGGTGAGCACGACGCCCAGCGCTAAGCCAGATTCTCTCTGGCACCGCCTGCGCCGCAAGCCGCTGGCGCTATCGCTGGCATACGTCGGGATCATTGTTTATGCCAGCCTCTTCACCAATCACCCATGGCGTGACAACGGTGTTGGCCTCTTCGATTTCATGGCTGGTGGTTGGCCACGTTACTGGACCCGGCAAGATGCCTGGTTCAATATCCTCGCCTATACCCCCCTGGGATTTATACTAGCCCTTTCACCAACGCACCGACCTTCACCCTGGGCGCGCGTGCTGGTCCCAATGGCCATCGGCTTCGCGCTGTCGGTGAGCATGGAAGCACTACAGACTTTGATTCCGGGTCGGGTCTCGTCATCCCTGGATCTATTTTTTAATACGCTCGGCACACTCTGTGGCGCAATGCTTTCGCTGTTTTACGGCCCTACGTTATTAGCAGTGGCGGGTCGACTCCGGCAACGGCTGGACGTGCGGCGGCTCAGCGCCGAGACTGGCCTGATCCTGCTGGGGCTGTGGCTGTTCGCGCAGATCTCGCCCGAAAACCTGTTCTTCGGGCTCGGTGACTTACGGACCCTATTAGCCCTTCCGCCAACGCTGCCGTTTTCTCCCAATCAGCATTTCCTGCTTGAAACCCTCATCGCAACATTACAAACACTGGTCGTGGCCTTTCTACTGCGAGGCGTTCTGGCTCGCTTGGCGCTTACCCGATGGGAACAGTTTCTGGCCATCATGATTCTGTTGGGGTTGGGTGTTTGCATCCGAACGCTCGCCAGCTGGGTATTGCTGAGCAACCTGCCGCTTTTTGGCGAAACGGCGCGCTGGGCCGCACTCACACCAGGCGGTCTGACAGGGGTATTGCTTGGGGCCATGTTGACCATGCCCCTGCTGTATCTTCCAATTGCCTGGCAAATGCCACTCGCCGCCACGTGTCTGATGACGGCCACCGTACTGGTCAACCTGATGCCAATCAACCCATATTCTCCAACAGCATTGTCGGTCTGGCGCCAGGGACATTTCCTAAACTTCAACGGCCTCACCCGAGTCATTGCCGCAATATGGCCCTATCTGGCGCTACTCTTTCTGGTCTGGACGGATCATCAACTCGCTCGCGGCGAAGCTGGCCGTACCCGCCTATAATCGACCCAACCTCTTATATTTACTCTTGAACGAAACATCATGAGCTTCTTTGATCGACACGTTTTTATCTGTTGCAATCAACGTGACAACGGCGATGCTTGCTGCAATGCCCTTGGCGCTGGTGTGATGTTTGATTATGCCAAAGCGCGTGTTGCAGAACTCAAGCTCAATCAACCGGGCATGGTACGAATTAATAAAGCGGGCTGCCTTGGACGCTGCCTCGAGGGACCGGCAATGGTGATCTATCCGGAAGCCATCTGGTATCAGTTCGTCGACAAAAACGATATCAACGAAATTATCGAATCTCATCTGGTCAACGGTGTTCCCGTAGACCGCTTACGTATTTGAGGGCGGCACAGATGTCTCACGCATCTCCATCACGCGAAGAACAGGTACTGATCGATGGTCCGGTCGGCAAAATTGAAGTTTTGATCGACAACCCAGGCGCCCCTCGCGGTATCGCTCTCATTGGCCACCCGCATCCCATTGGTGGCGGCGCCGCAACCAACAAAGTCGCACACACACTGGCACGCACATTTGCCGGTCTTGGCTACGCCGCCTTTCGCCCCAACTTTCGAACCGTCGGTCAAACTGAGGGCGCGCACGATGAGGGCATCGGCGAAACCGACGACATGCTCTGTGTTCTGGAATATGCCCGCGAACGCTGCGGTCACTTGCCGGTCGTTTTAGCCGGCTTCTCTTTCGGCGCCTTCGTGCAAACCCGTGTGGCAAAACGTATGGCAGAAGCAGGTCACCCGGCTCAACGCCTCGTTCTGGTTGGTACGGCATCGGGTTTCGTGGAGGGCACGCGTACTTACGATACTGAATCTGTACCGCGTGATTCGATTGTGATTCATGGATCAGCC
Source organism: Rhodocyclaceae bacterium (assembly GCA_018883385.1). Taxonomy (GTDB): domain Bacteria; phylum Pseudomonadota; class Gammaproteobacteria; order Burkholderiales; family Rhodocyclaceae; genus Fluviibacter. The sequence goes on from VEQD01000008.1 coordinate 26,942, forward strand.
GACGAAACCGTGCCGCTCGAGAACGTACTGGCCTGGGCCGAACCACAGGATTTGCCTATCATTGTAGTCCCGGCGGCCGATCACTTTTTCCATCGCCGACTGCACCTGTTGCGCGAAATTATCACGCATAACTGGCGTCATTGATGTCGACAGGGGTCCGTCTTGTTTTTACTACAGTGCCAGAGGTGGCATTGGCGGAAAGGCTTGCCTGCAAACTGATCGAGGCCGGCCTTGCGGCCTGTGTCAAAACGCTACCCGCATGCCAATCGACTTACCGGTGGGAGGGCCGGATTGCGCATGCAACCGAAATACCATTGATGATCGTGACGTCTGCCGAACACTATGCAGAACTCGAGTCACAACTCAGGGACGCACATCCTTATGACATCCCGGAAATCCTGGCGGTCGACTGTAGCGATGGTCTGCCAGACTATCTGCGGTGGGCGCTCGCGGCTGGGGTGGATCATTGATGCGTCAACTCTTGGCGGCACTTGCTTTGATGGGACTGTTGTTCGCAACCCCGGTAGCTGCCGCGTCTGCTGACTTTACTGCAACACCCGCTGGCAACACTTTTCTGCCACCACAGCTGGCCTTCAAACCCAACGCAAGGGCAACTGGCAGTGACCAGATTGAAATTGGCTTTGACATCCAGCCTAGCTATTATCTTTATCGTGACAAATTGGCCGTCGAATTAACGGGGCTTGTTCCCGCAGATCTCCGTATCAACGTCAGTACGCTACCGGCTGGCACCCCAAAGGAGGATCCCAACTTCGGGCTGACGGCAATCTACACCGACCCACTGAATTGGCCCGTCACCATCACTGGTGGCCCACGCCCGACAACGTTAACGCTCTCGGTGCGATATCAGGGTTGCGCCAGTCAGGGGATCTGCTACCCCCCGGAAGTCGTCCTACTCCCCGTCTTGTTGCCCTCACCCGATAGCGGGCCGGAAGCAGCAACCCCAACCGCGACTGCGATTGGTAGTCAGAATGGGATTCATGAAATCGCCCGCAGTCTGGATCAGGGAGATCTCTGGTTAAATCTGCTGCTTTTTTTGGGCGCCGGCCTCGGATTAGCCTTCACGCCCTGCGTGCTACCCATGATGCCCATCGTGGCCACCGTCGTATTGGGCCGGCATGGTGTCGCCCACCCGCTGTCGCATCTCCGTGGTTTCCTCTTATCGCTGGCCTACGTGCTCGGCATGGCGCTGACTTATGCACTGGCCGGGGTCTTTGCCGGTTTGTCCGGCACGCTGGTCTCCGGACTACTGCAGAACCCCTGGGTCCTGGCGAGCTTTGCCCTCGTCTATGTCGTGTTGGCCGGCGCAATGCTGGGCCTCTATAACTTGCAGTTACCGAATGCCCTGCAGGGCAAATTGGCACAAGAAAGCGGTCGGCTTCACGGTGGTTCATTGCCTGCGGCCTTCGCTCTGGGAGCACTATCGGCATTAATCGTCGGCCCCTGCGTCGCGGCACCGCTGGCTGGCGCGCTCCTTTATATCGGACAAACCGGCAATGGAATCCTGGGCGGCAGCCTATTGTTCGCGATGGCTCTTGGGATGGGGATGCCACTGCTCGCCATGGGCGCGTCGGCGGGCACACTGGTGATCAAGACAGGGCCCTGGATGGAAACCATCAAAAGGGGCTTCGGTTTCATTCTGCTGGCCACCGCCTGGTGGGTCTTGTCACCTGTGTTGTCTGACAGCGTCTTCATGGGGGGCTTGGGTGCGCTGGCCATCATCGCCGGGGTATTACTCAAGGCACTAGAACGCCTACCGGAGCGCACGCATGTGGCCGCTCGTCTGGGTAAGGCGCTGGGCGTCTTGCTGGTTGCACTCGGCCTGGCCTGGTTGGCCGGGGCACTGGGCGGCGCCACGCGTCTGGACAAACCGCTCAGTCCGTTTATCACTAACAGCGAAGAGCAGATCCGTGAAAGCAGCCCGTTACCCATGGCGCAAATTACGACGATTGCCGGCCTTGAAGCGGTACTGCGCGAAACGCAAAAACCGGTCTTCATCGACGTCTACGCGGACTGGTGTGTCAGTTGCAAGGAGTTCGAGCGCGATACGCTAGGCGATTCGGGCGTTCGCGCTGCGCTGGCTGATTTCACCCTGGTCCGGGTCGATGTCACCGCCAGCGATGCAGAAGCACGCAGCCTACTCCAGCGATTCGGGCTTTTTGGACCGCCCGGTATGGTCTTTTATGCGCCGGGGGGGCGCCTGTTGCATGATGCGACACTGGCCGGTTACGTCGGTCCCGAAGCGTTTCTGAAGCAGTTACGACGGGTCCGTGCGCTGGCCGAGAAAACGGGCGGCTAACCACCTCTGGCGCCCTGCGCAAAGCCCTTCGCATCGGTCTTTGGCAGGGGCGGCATGTTAGAATCAACCCCTTATTCACCGCTGCACCCACCGTTGGAAACCATGTTTTCAGGAATCATCGCCGCCATCGGTCAAGTCGACCAGGTCGTTCCCCGCAATAGCGGCGTCCGACTGACCATCCATGCCGGTGGCCTGGATCTCTCCGATGTGGCACTGGGTGATTCTATCGCCTGTAATGGCGTCTGCCTGACGGTCATCGACCTCGTGCCTGCCGGTAACCCGACCTCATTTGTTGTTGATGTCTCTGATGAGACACTCCGTTGCGCCACCGGCCTCGTCGCCGATGCGCCGCTTAACCTGGAAAAAGCACTGCGCCTGGCCGATCGCCTTGGTGGGCATCTGGTCACCGGTCATGTTGATGGCATCGGTCGTGTGCACCATTTCGCGCCGACCTCCTCGGATACCCAGGGCGATTGGCTACTCAGCATTGAAGCCCCGGAGGATCTGGCGCCTTTTATTGCGCGCAAGGGTTCAGTCACCATCAACGGCACCAGTCTGACGGTCAATACGGTCGATGGTCGCCTGTTCTCGATCAACCTGATTCCGCATACGCTGCAAAACACCATGCTGCACACACTCTCGCCAGACGCACCCGTCAACCTCGAGATTGATGTGATCGCCCGTTATTGCGAACGCCTGCTCTCCTACACAAAATCATGAGCCACGGATCATCCCGCATCGCACCGACGCAAGAAATCATCGCGGAGTTACGCGCTGGTCGTATGGTCGTACTCGTTGACGAAGAGGATCGTGAAAATGAAGGCGACCTCGTGCTTGCCGCCGACCATGTCACGCCGGAAGCTATCAACTTTATGGCGCGCTTCGGCCGTGGGCTCATTTGCCTGACGCTCACCGAACAACGCTGTCGCCAACTCGGCTTGAATCAGATGGCGCGTGACAACAAGGCGCAGTTCGGCACGGCCTTCACCGTTTCAATTGAAGCTGCCAAGGGCGTGACCACCGGCATATCGGCACACGATCGCGCCCGCACGATTCAAGCGGCCGTGGCTAGCGATGCCAAGCCCTCAGACATCGTCCAGCCGGGCCACATCTTCCCGATCATGGCTCGCCCCGGCGGCGTACTGGTTCGTGCCGGTCATACCGAAGCCGGTTGCGATCTAGCCAGTCTGGCCGGCCTAAGCCCAGCATCGGTCATCTGTGAAATCATGAGCGAAGATGGCAGCATGGCGCGGCTGCCCGAGCTTAAAGCATTTGCCGAACAACATGGTCTCAAAATCGGCACCATCGCCGACCTGATTCATTATCGTAGCCAGCATGAAACGCTCGTAGGGCGCTCCGGGTCACGCAGCCTCAGCACACCTCATGGCAACTTCACACTGCACACCTACACCGACAAAGCGTCTGACGAAGTTCATCTGGCGCTTGTCAAAGGCGTCCTAGATCCGGCACAAGAAACGCTGGTTCGAGTGCATGCACCGCTCTCGGTTCTGGATTTTCTCGCGCCGGAAAACACCGGCCACAGCATCATGCTCGATGAGGCCATGGCGGCCATCGCTGCCGCTGGCCAGGGTGTCCTGGTCATGTTGCATAAACCACTCAGTGGACATGAGTTGCTAAACGGCCTGATTACCGGAGATCAGCAAAACCAACCGCGCAAATGGGATCCGCTGCTGCATGGCATCGGTGCTCAGATCCTGCGCGATCTCGGCGTCAAAAAAATGCGCCTTCTGGCAAGCCCGCAGCGCATCCCCGCGATGACTGGTTTCGATCTCGAGGTCACCGGCTTTCAACAGTCTGACGGCACGCGCACAAACGTTTAAGGAAGTTTTATGGCTCGTTATTTAGAATATTCGATCGACGACAACGGCAAAGGTCTACGCATCGGTATTGCGGTTGCCCGATTCAATCAGGATATCTGTGATGGCCTGCTTTCTGGCGCCATCAATGAACTGCATGCCCTGGGAGTTGCTGCTGACGACATTACCGTGTGCAGCGTCCCGGGGGCGCTGGAAATCCCCCTCGTATTGCAAACCCTGGCCGATGATGAAGAACATTCTTTCGATGCGCTAATCGCCCTCGGTGCCGTCATTCGTGGCGAGACCTATCACTTTGAAGTCGTCAGCAATGACAGTTGTCGCGCTGTGATGGATGTCCAACTGACCACGGGTGTGCCAATCGCTAACGGTATTCTGACGACCGAAAACGATGATCAGGCCCTAGTTCGCATGCACGACAAAGGGGCCGACTGTGCGCGCTGCGCGGTAGAAATGGCACGTCTGCATAACCGTATTCGATCCGGCCAGGCCCCGCAACCCGAAGGAAGTGCGACATGAATCAACCAGCGCGCCCAGCCAACGGCCCCAAACCAGCGCGCCGCCGTGCCCGCGAAGCCGTACTTCAAGCCCTCTATGGCTGGCAAATTGGTGGCCAAGATCTCGCTGCCTGCGAAACAGCACTGCACGATATTGAAGGCTTCAACCAACTTCGCGACGCAGAACAGAAATTTGCGATTGGTCTGCTGCGTGGTTGTATCGCCCATCACGAGACACACCGTGAACAGCTGACGCCACTACTCGACCGCCCGTTCGCCGAGCTCTCCCCTGTCGAAGGCTGCATTTTATTGCTCGGCGCGCATGAAATGGCGCAAAGTCCTGAAACCCCTGTCCGCGTGGTCTTGAACGAGGCCATCGAGCTTGCTAAAACGTTCGGGGGCACAGATGGCCACAAATTTGTGAACGGCGTCCTAGATCGGCTGGCACCGGTTCTGCGTCCGCTTGAAAGCAGTCGGTCCAGTCGCTGAGATTGCCATGGCCGGCGAGTTCGCACTGATCGAACACCTGCTGCGCCAGACTCGCGGTATTCAAACACCATGGCCGCCCATCCTCGGCCCCGGCGATGATTGTGCCCTGATCAATCCCTCCAGCGCCGATTTATCTTGGGCGGTGACGACAGATATGCTCGTCTCTGGCGTGCACTTTCTTGACTCGGATAATCCTAGGGATCTGGGCTGGAAAACCCTTGCCGTCAATATTTCTGATCTGGCTGCGATGGGCGCCATACCGCGTTATGTAACCCTGGCGGCGGCCATATCGACACAGGATGCCCTGGAGCATGGCTGGATTGACGCGTTCTTTGCTGGCTTTGTTGATTGTCTCAGTGCTTTCGATGTTGCTTTAATCGGTGGGGATACCACCCGAGGTCCGCGCATCTTCAGCGTGACTGCCATGGGAGAAGTGAGAAGCGGCGAAGCCCTTCGTCGTTGTGGCGCACAGGCCGATGATGACATTTGGATCTCCGGTAATCCAGGCTATGCCGCCCTCGGTCTGCACGCCAAACTCAAGGGCACGGTCTTACCCGAGGACATTGCCACCATTGCCGATAATGCATTGCACCGGCCGCAACCCCGTGTCGCGTTAGGTCGTGAACTGATCGGCATCGCCCATAGTGCTATCGACGTCTCTGATGGCCTCTTGCAGGACTTGGGACATATTGCCAATGCCTCTGGGCTTCAGGGGATTTTGGCAGAGTCACAATTACCAGCCTGCCCTGCCGGTGTGGACAAGTGGCTCTGGAACCCCTGCCTTCTCGGTGGTGGCGACGATTATGAGTTACTGTTCACGGCACCTCCCAATGCGCGCGATTCCATTGACTTACTCAGCCAGCGTTTGTCATTACCCCTGACTCGTATCGGACGGATGTGGCCCTTGCAGACACCATGCGATGCAAGCACCATCTTGGCAAACCCAGTACAGTTGCTTAATGACACCAATCAACCCATAGATCTCTCCGGATTCTGCCCCGGTTTTGATCACTTCGCCTGACCCAGCAGCATAATCATGAGCACCGCAGACCAAGAGTTGACCAAAATCAAAACACAACCGACCGTGCGCTTTCTTATCGCCGATCCGCTACATACCATCGCACTGGGTTTTGGTAGCGGCCTCTCGCCCTGGGCCCCAGGAACGATCGGCACACTATTCGGCTGGGCTGCATTTCGCGCCCTCGACATCGTTGTTCCCGCCAGCACACTACTGCTCATGATCCTAATGGGCTTTGTGCTTGGCATCGTTGCCATCGACAAGACCGGAAAAGCACTGGGCGAAATCGATCATGGCAGTATTGTTTGGGACGAAATCATTCCTTTTTGGGCCATCCTTTGGCTGTTGTCTCACGTGGTGGGCGACAATCTGGTTTGGCAAGCTGTCGCATTCCTACTTTTTCGTCTGTATGACATCACCAAGCCTTGGCCGGCTCGCTATTATGATCGCCAGGTCAAAAATGGCTATGGCGTGATGATGGACGACGTCATTGCTGCGCTCTACACCATTGGATCACTGGCGATCATTCTGGCTTTGGCCTATCACCAGGCACACGGGTCATGACCACGTCAACCCATGATATTGCTGTTCGCGTCCGGACACTGGCTACGCTGCTGCGCCGTCGTGAATATAAATTGGCCACTGCCGAATCGTGCACAGGGGGTCTTGTGGCCGGTGCGCTCACTGCGCTGGCAGGCAGCTCCGCTTGGTTCGACCGGGGGTGGGTGACGTATTCGAATGCCGCAAAATCTGAAGCGCTGGGTGTTGACAGCAGCCTCATCGCCGATCAGGGCGCAGTCAGCGAGGCCGTTGCGGCGGCCATGGCTGGCGGCGCACGGGCAACAGCGAATGTTGACCTCGCACTTGCCGTCACCGGTATCGCTGGCCCTGATGGCGGCTCCCCGGAAAAACCCGTGGGCACGGTCTGCTTTGGTTGGGCAACGCCCGCAGGATTGCACACGGAGACGCAGCACTTCACAGGCGACCGACAATCTATCCGCGAGCAATCGGTAGCGTACGCCCTAGCAGGTCTAATCGCTCTATTGATGGATGAATCGGGCTAAGTCGGCCGGCCTTATTATTCACCTTATTAATCTACGAGGATGTCCTCCATGTTCCGGTTTGGCACCCCCAAGTCCAAGAGTGCGCTGCGTGTGATGATGCTGGGTTGCGGCGAGCTTGGTAAAGAAGTCATCATTGCCTTGCAACGCCTTGGTGTTGAAGTCATCGGGGTCGATCGTTACGCCGATGCGCCGGGGATGCAAGTGGCTCATCGTTTTCATGTGATTAACATGACCGATGGGGCGGCCTTGAAAGAACTAGTCCTGCGCGAGCGCCCACACCTGGTCGTTCCAGAAATCGAAGCCATCGCCACGGACATGTTGCTAGAGATTGAACGGGAGAAGCTCGCCGAGGTTATTCCCACCGCCCGCGCAACACAACTCACCATGAATCGCGAAGGCATTCGCCGTCTGGCTGCTGAAACCCTCGGGCTACCCACATCACCCTACCGATTTGCCAATTCTCTCGAAGAGATGCAAGCCGCTATTGATACCATCGGTTACCCGTGCTTTATCAAACCGGTGATGTCGTCATCCGGCAAAGGTCAATCCATGGTGCGCACACCAGACGAAGTCAAGGCAGCCTGGGATTATGCTGCCGCTGGTGGCCGCGTCAATCAGGGCCGTGTGATTGTTGAAGGCATGATCAATTTTGACTATGAAATCACACAGCTCACCGTACGCGCTGTTGGCGCCACGGGTCAGGTAGAAACATTCTTCTGCGACCCGATTGGTCATATACAGATTAAGGGGGACTATGTTGAATCGTGGCAACCCATGCCCATGTCCACAAAAGCGATTGAGCGCTCCCGCGAGATCGCCAAAGCGGTGACCGACAATCTGGGGGGGCGCGGTATCTTCGGTGTGGAGCTATTTATTAAGAACGATGATGTTTGGTTCTCGGAAGTGAGCCCACGCCCGCACGATACGGGCCTGGTCACGCTCTGTACGCAGCGCCAGTCGGAATTTGAACTGCATGCCCGTGCCATTCTTGGTCTACCGGTAGATACGCATTGTCGTCAGCCTGGCGCATCCGCCGTGATCTACGGCGGTCTGGAAGAGGCCGGTATCGCTTACGAAGGCGTGACGCAAGCGCTACAAGTGCCAGAAAGCGATCTTCGTCTATTCGGCAAGCCCGAGAGCTTTGCCAGACGTCGCATGGGTGTCGCGCTAGCTAATGGTCTGGATACGAGTGAAGCCCGCGTGCGCGCCAAGGCAAGTGCTGCGTGCGTCAAACCTGTCAGCGGCCAATAACCAAGGTTTGAACTTTATGAAACGAGTAGATCGCGTGTTGTCACTTTCTCGATGGCTTACGCTATTGCTGACTGTCTGTTCTTTGGCTGCTTGTGCAACCCGCCCGGTCAACCCACCCTTGGAACACGTAGCGGATGACAAGGTCTATAGCTTTGAGCGCAAAGGGCAAAACGAAGCCCAGGCAAAAACGCTGGTTGCCCTGGCGTTTTCAGGCGGTGGAACACGTGCCGCCGCCTTTTCATACGGTGTTCTCGAGGCCCTGAACCGGACCGAGTTTATTAATTCGAACGGTAAACAATCACGCATGATTGATCACGTGGATGTGATCACCGGGGTTTCAGGCGGTAGTTTTACCGCCCTTGCCTATGGGCTGTACGGTGACAAGCTGTTTGATCAATACGAACAAAAGTTCCTCAAACGAAACGTACAAGGCGAACTCATTTCCCGAAGCCTGAACCCCATCAATTGGGGATATCTCTCCTCAACAGGCTGGGGACGCTCTGAACTAGCGGCCGACCTTTATGATGAAATTCTCTTTGATGGTGCCACTTTTGACGATCTAGATCGAAAAAATGGACCTGTCATTGCTGTATCTGCAACCGACCTCGCAACTGGTTCACGCATCATGTTCACGCACTCGAACTTTGATGCCATGTGCACCGATCTTGGCGCTTTCCGCTTATCACGCGCAGCTGCGGCATCTTCAGCCGTCCCGGTTGTGTTATCACCCCTCACCATTAATAACTACGGCGGCTCCTGTGGCAAGAAAATGCCACTCTGGTTTTCCCCATTTTTAAATACACAGAACCCACCCCGCCCAGCCGCCCGAACACTGGAACGTATTCAGGAGCTCAACGGGCTGATGAACGGCGGTGAGCCTTATCTTCATCTGGTGGATGGCGGCATCTCTGATAACCTTGGCTTACGGGGAGGACTGGACGTCTTCAACTGGATGGAGGCACTGCGTGAGGCGGGCTACAAAACACCGCTAGACCATGTTCAACAGATCATCGTCATAGTCGTCAACTCAATGTCTACACCCAAAACCGACTGGAACCGGTCTGAAGATCCGCCCGGAACGATTCCCATTCTGGTGAAGGCGGCGGGCGTACCCATTGATCGTTACTCGAATGAGCAGATCGAATATCTACGTGACATTGAAGCACGTTGGGATATGATGCGCTCCTTACGCGATTTACCAGCCATTCAGCGCATCAACTCAAGACATTCTAATGGTGCACTGGAAGCCATTCGCAAAGTACCAAAAGCCAAGATTTATACTATCAATGTGTCTTTTGCGGGCGTACCCGACGCCACAGAGCGCGACTACCTCAATCAATTGCCAACATCATTTGTGCTCTCGGATGAGGCCGTGGATCGCTTACGCAGTGCTGCCGGGACGGCTCTGTTCAACTCCCCCGACTTTCAACAGTTACTGACTGATTCGCATGCACGTATCGTCGAAACGCCTGCAGCGTCAAAACCCGACCCATCCGGGGAAAACCCGGCACACACTACTCCGGGCTCTTAAATTAGACCACTCCAGCGCTATGGGCCTGCTGGTCTGCCCAATAGCTGGAGCGAACCATCGGGCCACAGGCGGCGCCATTAAAACCCATCGCCAGTGCTTCTGCCTCAAAGCGCTTAAAGGTATCAGGATGTACATAGCGCTGCACCGGCAGATGATGATTTGACGGTGCGAGATATTGGCCAATTGTCAGCAGGTCAATGTTATGAGCGCGCATATCCTTGAGCTCTTCGATGATTTCTTCATCCGTCTCGCCCAGGCCGACCATGAGGCCTGACTTGGTTGGTATGTCGGGGTAACGCTCTTTAAACCCCTTCAGAAAATTCAACGAATGTGCGTAATCGGCGCCCGGCCGCGCCTGCTTATATAAGCGCGGCACCGTCTCCAAATTGTGGTTCATGACGTCCGGTAACGCCTGCCCGAAGATGTCTAAGGCAATATCCATACGGCCCCGAAAATCAGGCACGAGTACTTCGATCGTCGTTGAAGGCGATGCCTCACGCACGGCACGAATCACATCAACAAAATGTTGGGCACCGCCGTCGCGCAGATCGTCACGATCCACGCTGGTAATGACGACGTAACGAAGTTTCAGACTGGCCACAGACTCAGCCAGATGGCGCGGTTCGTCTACGTCCGGTGGCAACGGTTTGCCGTGACCAACATCGCAAAAAGGGCAACGCCGCGTACAGATATCACCAAGAATCATGAAGGTCGCTGTACCGCGGCCGAAGCATTCGCCGATATTCGGGCAAGCCGCCTCCTCACAAACAGTGTGCAACTTCTGCTCGCGCAGCATCTTCTTGATTTCGCCAAAACGTCCAGCATCGTTGCCGGCCTTGACGCGAATCCAGTCTGGTTTGCGTAATGGTTCTTGCGGCACGATCTTGATTGGAATCCGCGCCGTCTTGAGTTCGCCTTTTTGCTTGACCCCGGCGTCAGCCATGGGATGTCTCCAGTTGTTTTTGTAGTTGAGTCAGCAAGGCCTCGCCTGCCGCCAAAGGTGTTAGGTTAACACCCAAGTCGCGCAATTGGGTGACTGTCAAACCCTCATATCCACAGGGGTTAATCGCCGAGAACGGTGACAGATCCATATCCACATTCAGGCTTACGCCGTGGTAACAGCAGCCATTGCGAACGCGCAATCCCAGAGCGGCAACCTTCGCTTCCCCGACGTACACGCCGGGCGCCCCCTGACGTCTCGTCGCAACAATGTCTTGCTCGGCCAGCAAATCAATCACGGCCTGTTCGATACGGCTGACCAATTCCCGGACTTTTAAATGACGTCGCTGCAAATCGAGTAATAGATAAACCACCACCTGTCCCGGACCATGGTAGGTCACCTGGCCACCGCGATCGATAGGCACGACCGGTACGCCAATATCTCGAAGCACATGTTCCGGCTTGCCAGCCTGACCCTGCGTAAAAACGGGGGGGTGTTCCACAAGCCATAGTTCGTCCTCTATCGTGGCACCCGCAGCACCGGCACGCGCGAGTGTCTGCTGGCGCATCGCATGCCAGATCGGCTCATAGGGCTTTTGACCGAGTCGGCGAATGTGCAGCACTGGTATCACCCTTACAGGACCACCTTGACCAGGGGGTGGCTACTCAGCGCACGATACAGATCGTCGAGCTGCGCTTTGGACCGTGCGCACACAGTACAGGTAAGGCTCACATACTTACCGGAGCTCGATGCGCGCATTTCCATATTCTTGCCATCGTAATCCGGGGCAAACTTTTGAAGCACAGCCAGCACCTCCTGTGCCAGATTGTCCTGCGCCAAACCCATAATCTTGAGCGGAAAGTCACAGGGAAATTCAAGCAATGTTTCGGCACCACTGCCGACGGGCTCCTTAGGAAGTTCCGGGATCGTCATAAAATCTCCACGATTGATTACTGGGCACCAGCCACGCGCTCTGGTCGGACAGCGATATGCGGCTGCCCACCGAGCGCATCACGAATTTTCGTCTGTACTGCCTCGGCTTCGACACGATTCGTAAATGGCCCTACCTGCACACGATGCCACGGTGATTCGGCATAGACATGGACTTTATCGGGTGTCATCCAGTCGAGCTCACGCAACAAGTGGTTGCGCAGCACCTGGGCATTAAAGCCATTCTGGAAAGCACCCATCTGTACGTAGGTTCCCGGCTTGGGAATCTCTTCACCGTAACGTGTTTTGTCATCGAGTTTTGCCTCGTTAGCTGCCAGCGCATCTTTGCTGACATCGGCATAGGTCATGCCTGTTGTCCCATCGGGGACAATCAGATCAACACGCACCCGACTGCTGCCCTGGTCCACATAACCCAGCTTGTAAGCCGCTGTAAAGGATAAGTCGATGACACGCCCGTCATGGAATGGGCCTCGGTCATTCACACGCACAACCACACTGCGGTTGTTCTGCAGATTGGTCACCCGCACATACGACGGCAATGGTAGGGTGGGATGCGCTGCCGTCATTGCGAACATGTCGTACGTGTCGCCATTGGAGGTCTTTAGACCATTGAACTTTGTGCCATACCAGCTACCGATGCCTTGTTCGGAGAAAGGTTTCAACTCGGTCATTGGTGTATAGCTGCGACCCAGAACCGTATATGGTCGATTCGCCGCTTTGCGCAGCGGCTCGGGCCGTGGCGTCGCATTTGGGATCTGATCGATGTTTTCCGGGATCTGCGCTGGCAGTCCGTCATCTTTGTAAAAACCGCCGCCCTTGCGGGCATAGGGTTTCATCACGTAACCCCCGCTCGACGATCCGCTGGCCACTGGTTTGCGGGTACCAGTACTCGAACACCCTGTCAGGAAGCTCGCGCTCAGAATCACGCTTAACAGCAAGCTAAAGACAAGGCGCGCATTCATCAACGATTCGTCCGGTGCGTTTGAATACTCATGAGGATACCCAGCCCGGTGCAAAGTGTCACCAGTGCTGTACCGCCATAGCTGATGAATGGCAGCGGTACGCCAACGACCGGCAGAATCCCAGACACCATCCCCATATTGACGAAGGCGTAGGTAAAGAAACCCATCGTAATTGCCCCAGCCAACAGGCGGTTAAACGTAGTGCTGGCGCGCAGGGAAATCCTCAGGCCGCGCTCGATCAGGAATCCGTAAAGGACCACCAGAATAAGGTTGCCGATCAGACCCCATTCCTCGGCAAAGACGGCAAAAATGAAATCTGTATGCTTTTCAGGAATGAACTCCAACTGCCCCTGTGTGCCACTCATGTAACCTTTACCGACAATTCCGCCCGATCCAATTGCAATGGTTGACTGGATGATGTGATATCCAGAGCCCAACGGGTCACTGGTTGGGTCAATCAACGTCAGGATGCGCTTCTGCTGGTAGTCATGCAAAAAATTCCAGGCTAACGGCGCCACAGCGACTGCCGCCGCAGTCAGACCGCCTATCACCCACCAAGACAAACCCGCGAGGAAGATGACATAGAAGCCGGCTGAGAAAACCAGAATCGCCGTACCTAAATCGGGTTGCTTGGCGATCAGCGCTGAAGGTACCAATAAGATCAGTAACGCACCGAGATATTTAGTGAACCAGCGTCGATTCTCAAAGTGGTGGAAATACCAAGCCATTGCCAGAGGCATCGCAATCTTCATGATTTCGGAAGGCTGGATACGGGTAAAACCGAGCGACAGCCAGCGTTTGGCACCATTGACCTTGATGCCGAACAGCATCACCAGCACCAACAGCACCAGGCCAAACAGATACATCGGCCAGGCCAGCTGCATGAGACGCTGCGGCGGGATGCGCGCCACAACAAACATGAGCGTCAGCGCCGCTGCCATGTTCAACAACTGGGACGGCATTCGCTCCTGACCGGACCACGTTGCCGAAAACACTGTCAGCAGTCCGACGAGCATGAGTAGCCCCGTAATCTTGAGCAAAGGCACATCGACGTGCTCCAACCAAGGCTGAACGAGGCTACGCCAGTTGAGTGAACGGCTCATGGTTTCTTCCTTGCCGGCAATGCATCGTGGGCTGCCGGCATACGCACGAACGGTCCCGGCTGGCCCTCAGGGGTATTCAATCCACTCAGCGCATCATGATCATCATTGGTCGGATCGGCATACAGAGCCACATCGCGACGCTCTGGCTCGGGCTCACCTGGTGCATCCGGCGCCGGTCCTTTAGGCACAATGCCCTGCAAATAGTAATCAAAAACCTGCCGCGTGATGGGTGCCGCAGACTGGGCGCCGAAACCGGCATTCTCTACAATCACGGCCAAGGCGATTTTTGGTTTATCGGCCGGCGCAAAAGCGATAAACAAGGCATGGTCACGCAAAAACTCCTTCGTACCGCCGTGCGAGTAAGTCCCGCCTTTGAGGCTAAACACCTGAGCGGTACCCGTCTTGCCGGCCGCAACATACTTGGCGCCCGCAAAGGCTCGAGCACTGGTCCCCTCCTTGTTCACGCCGATCATGGCGTTGCGAATCACTTCGATGTGCTCCGGCTTTAGACCGGCATCGTGTGGTTTTTCCTGTGGCACTGTGCGCACCTGTCCACTTTGAACATCGCTGATACTGCGCACCAAATGCGGCTTATAACCGATACCGTTGTTGGCCAGAATGGCCGTTGCCTGCGCGAGCTGCAACATCGTGTAGGAGTTATAGCCCTGACCAATGCCAATCGAAACCGTTTCACCGGCGTACCACTTTTGCTGTTCTGGACGTTTGAAACGGCGTTCTTTCCAGGCCGGTGACGGGAGCACGCCTTTGGCCTCGCCATCAATATCGATCCCTGTCTTGCTGCCGAAACCCATACGTCCCATAAAGGCAGATAGACCGTCGATGCCCCACTCATTCGCAAGGATGTAGTAATAGGTATCACACGAATGCACGATCGACGTATACATGTTGACCATGCCGTGACCGCCTTTCTTATCGTCACGGAATGTATGGTTGCCGAAATTGAAGTAGCCAGGATCACTAATGGCTTGCTGGGGAGACCGCTTACCAGCGGTCAACGCGCCCAGCGCCATAAAAGGTTTGAATGTCGAACCCGGTGGATAGGTACCGTAGATTGCTCGATTTAGTAGTGGTTTATTAATGTCGGTATTGAGCACGTCCCAGTCATCGCTACGGATACCGTCCACGAAGAGATTGGGGTCATAGGTTGGCATCGACACCAGTGCCAGAATCTCGCCATTTTCCGGATCAATCGCCACCAGAGCGCCACGCCGTTTGCCAAAGGCTTGCTCGGCAATTTGCTGAAGTCGCGCATCAATGGTCAGGTTTAGGTTGTTACCCGAGATAGGGGGCGTTCGCGAAAGCACACGGATGCCGCGGCCACCCGCATCAACCTCGACACTTTCGAACCCGCTGACGCCATGCATTTCAAATTCATAGCGCTGCTCCAGACCCGTCTTGCCAATATGATCGGTCCCCCGATAATTAGCCGCCTGACCCTCTTCATCAATCCGCTCTAGATCCTTCGTATTGATCCGGCCCATGTAGCCCAAGGCATGTGAGCCCGTTTCTCCGAGCGGGTAGCTGCGGAATAAACGGGCTCGCACCTCTACACCAGGAAACTGGTAACGGTGAGCCGCAAAGCGCGCAACCTCTACCTCGCTTAACCGTGAGCGCAGCGGAATTGACTCGAAAGTCTTGGCCTCTCGTTGGAGTTGTTTAAATCGACGTTTATCTTTGCCCTCGATCGTTATCACCTTAGACAGCCGCTCGATGGTCTCGTCGATATTGCCAGCCAGACCGGACACGATTTCCAGGGTATAGGCCGAGGTATTGGTTGCCATCAAGACGCCATTACGGTCGAAGATCAAACCGCGATTCGGCACGACAGGCACCAGCGCGAGGCGATTATCCTCGGCCCGCGTTTCATAATAGCCATGCTGAACGACGCCCAACCAAAAAAAACGGAGTGCCAGAACAAAGAAAGCAATCAGCATGAGTACCGATGCGGTACTCAAACGCCCCTGAAAGCGTTTGCCCGTGTCTTGATCTTCGAAATAGGGCATACGGGCGTCAGATAGGGCGTTCGTAATCCCGATCTTTAGTCAGGAACTGAGGCAGCATTAAAATGTACGTGGCAGGCACCCACAGTAGCCCAGTAATCAGCGGCTGCGTCAGATAGAAATAACCCGGAAACTCATCGCCGGCAAACCAGCGGACGAGCACCTCAATCAAGGCACCCGCGAGCAAAATCGGCAAGACGTGCATCACCTGCTGCTTGAGCGGTAACCAGAGAATGCGCGCCGATAACACACGTCCGGCGTATGAGATCAGGACATAGGCCAACGCGTGCTGACCCATCAGGCTTCCATCCACGACATCCATCAGCAGGCCCAACGCAAACGCGGTACCTGTGCCAACCACCAATGGTGCGCGCACCGACCAGAACAAGACGACCAGCATGACCCATTCGGGAAAGAGCGGCCAAAATGACGTCGGTAACAGGTTAAGCAGAAATGCCAATGCCAGCGTAAGCCTTATAAATGCCGGTCGAGCGGGGCGCAGCAGACGGGAAGACTGAAAATTGATCTGCATTACTGCGCCTTGCGTTTCTTTTTGCTCAGGGTGGCCGCCTGCTGCTCGGACTTTCGATCCAGGCTTTCTGGGCGGTCATGCGGCAAGGTTACCGGCTCCAGCAGCAAGACTTCCCCATAGCGCCCCATGCCTGCCGCAGGCGTTAAGATGAAGCGCGAAAAAATGCCGTTGGCGTCACTTTCCAGACTTTCGACCTTACCGACTTTCAAACCACGTGGGTAAATGCCGTCGATACCCGAGGTTACAATCCAGTCACCCACCTGAACATCGGCATTCGATGACATATAGCGCATTTCCAAACGGCCATCACCCGT